>CP064979.1:1279775-1599719 GCA_016699575.1 Flavobacteriales bacterium
GTTTTCGCGATCAGCACCTACTTCAGCGTATCGCTCGTGTTCTGGTACATCGGCCTCATCCCCGACTTCGCCACCATCCGCGACCGCTTGACGAAACCGAGCTGGAAACGCGCGTACAGCATCCTCAGCTTCGGCTGGAAGGGCAACGCCAAGGCGTGGACCCGCTTCGAGGAGGTGAGCTTGGTGCTCGCAGGTATCGCCACCCCGCTGGTGTTCTCGGTGCACAGTGTGGTGAGCTTCGACTTCGCGACTTCCGTGATCCCCGGCTGGCACACCACCATCTTCCCGCCCTACTTCGTGAGCGGTGCCGTGTTCAGCGGCTTCGCCATGGTGCTCACGCTGCTGCTGGTGATGCGCAAGGTGATGCACCTCGAGGCGTACATCACGGTGAAGCACGTGGAGTACATGAACATCGTGATCATCGTCACCGGCTCCATCGTCGGTGTGGCCTACATCACCGAGCTGTTCGTGAGCTGGTACAGCGGCGTGGAGTACGAGAGCTACGCGTTCATCAACCGGGCGACCGGTCCGTACTGGTGGAGCTACTGGGCGATGATGACCTGCAACGTGATCAGCCCGCAGCTGTTCTGGGTGCGCAGCTGGCGCCGCAACCTCACCTTCACGTTCTTCATGAGCCTGGTGGTGAACACCGGCATGTGGTTCGAGCGTTTCGTGATCATCGTCACCAGCCTGCACCGCGACTACGTGCCCAGCAGCTGGAGCATGTTCCATCCCACCTGGGTGGATGCCGGCATCTTCATCGGCACCATCGGCATCTTCTTCACACTGTACCTGTTCTTCGCCCGCTACTTCCCCGTGCTGGCGCTGAACGAGCTCAAGAGCATCCTGAAGATCACCGGCGAGAGCTACAAGGCCGAAGCCAAAAACCACCACCACTAGGCCATGGCGAACAAGGTCATCTACGCGGTGTACGACGATCCCGAAGTGCTGAAAGGCGCTGCGCGCAAGCTGGTGACCAGCGGCGTGAAGGTGAAGGACGTCTACAGCCCCTTCCCGGTGCACGGTCTGGACCCCATCATCGGGGTGAAGCGCACCCGCCTCGCCATCGCATCGTTCATGTTCGGCATCACGGGCACCACGCTCGCGCTGATCGGCTTCTACTACTTCATGATCACCGATTGGCCGATGAACATCGGTGGCAAGCCCAACAACACGCTCTACCACAACCTGCCCGCCTTCGTGCCGGTGATGTTCGAGTTCACGGTGTTCTGTGCCGCGCACGGCATGGCCATCACCTACCTGATCCGCAACAAGACCTTGCCCGGCATGCCTGCGCGCAACCCCGACCCACGCAGCACCGACGACAAGTTCGTGATGGAGCTGCGCACCGAGGACAACCACGGGCACAGCGCCGAGCAGATCACCAGCATGCTGCGCGAGACGCCGGTGTTCGAGATCAACGAACGCGAGTACTGAGCCATGAGCAAGCACACCCTCATCCTTACTTCGGCGGCGCTCGCGGTGTTCACCCTCGCGGCGTGCGGTGGCGATCCGGACAGCCCCGGCATCGAGTATTTCCCTGATATGTACCGCAGCCCGGCCGTGGAGGCTTATGTGGATTACGGCCAGGACCCTTACTACTTCGAGGACAGTGTGGTGGTCGGTCAGCGCATGACCCAAAGCGCGCGCAAGCCGGTGCCGGGCACCATCGCCTTTGCCGCCGACCAGAGCAAAGCCGCTTACAACTTCCCTTACCCCTACCCCAACACCACGGAAGGCTACGAGGCCGCCGCCGCCAACCTCTGCCCCCTGCCGATGACACAGGAGAACGTGGACAAGGGCAAGGTGATCTATGACAAGATGTGCAAGCACTGCCACGGCGAGAAAGGTGCCGGTGACGGGCCTGTGGTGAACAACGGCAACTACCCGCCGCCAGGCGCCTACAACGGCCCGCTGAAGTCCCTGCCCGAAGGCAAGATCTTCCACAGCCTGATGTACGGGAAGAACCTGGCCATGGGCAGCCACGCCGGACAGCTCAACAAGGAAGAGCGCTGGCTGGTGACCCGCTACGTGCAATACCTGCAGAACGACAGCAAGCTGACCGTAGGTGCGGCACCCGCCGTCGCCGACAGCGCCACAACGGCTGTCAATTCGAGCAGGATCGAGAATACACCCGCGAACTGATACGAGCACCACGATGGAATTCACCTTCAGCAAACGGGCACGCACACTGAGCTTGGCACTGGCCGTCTTCGGTCTGCTGCTTTTCGTGGCCGGTTTCATGACCAGCCACGGCGAGACCGGTCAACGCGTGTGGGCCAACCTGCTCGTGTGCGGTTTCTTCTTCTTCGGCATCTCTTTGGGCGCGCTGTTCTTCTACGCCCTGCAATACGCCACCGAAACCGCGTGGACGGTGATGGTGAAGCGCGTCTACGAAGGCATGCTGGCCTGGCTGCCCATCGGTGCGGGCGTGATCTTGCTGGTGCTCCTGAGTAGCACGCCAGCGCTCCATTGGAGCCACCTCTACCACTGGATGGAGCCCACGCTCTACGATTCCGCGAGCCCGAATTACGACGCGATCATGGACGGCAAAAAAGCCTTCCTGAACCAACCGTTCTTCTGGATCCGCACATTGGCCTACGTGGCCACCTTCGTGTTTGCCGCGCACTGGTTCCGCAAGGAGAGCCTGCGCATGGACAAGGAGAGCGGTGAGACCCTGGTGAAGAGCCACTTGAAGAACTACCGCCGGGGCGCCCTGTTCCTCGTGTTCTTCGCCGTGTTCAGCAGCACCATGTCGTGGGACTGGCTCATGGCCATCGACGCGCACTGGTTCAGCACGCTGTTCGGCTGGTACGTGTTCAGCGGCATGTGGGTGAGCGCCATGATCACGGCCGTGGTGATCGCTCTGTACCTCAAGAGCAAGGGCTACCTGCCTCAAGTGAACAACAGCCACATCCACGACATGGGCAAATGGGTGTTCGCCATCAGCTTCCTGTGGACCTACCTCTTCTTCAGCCAGTTCATGCTGATCTGGTACGCCAACATCCCCGAGGAGGTCACGTGGTTCCAGACGCGATGGGAGCACTACATGCCCATCTTCTGGATGACCTTCTTCATCAACTTCGCCATTCCGATGGTGCTGCTGATGAGCCGCGACGCCAAGCGCAATCCGCGCTTCCTCATCGGCGTGGGCACGGTGATCTTCATCGGCCACTGGCTCGATGTGTTCATGATCGTGATGCCGGGCACCATGCACGACCATTGGCACCTGGGCCTGGTGGAAGTCGGGTTGTTCCTCGCCTTCCTCGGCGCATTCGTTTACGTGACGTTGAACCGCTTGACCAAGGCACCGCTGACACCCGTGCAGCACCCGTACCTTGAAGAGAGCATCCACCACAGCATCTAAGCCCGCACCGGCAACGAACCACCTCAGCAGATGATGACGCTCCTGGTACTACTGGTCATTGCCCTCGGGATCATCGCCGTCACCCAGATGGCGCGGGTCTATGAGATCACTTCGAAGCTCCGTGGGAAGAAGGAAGAGGAGATCAGCCCGGCTGCCAACCGCAGCAACGGGCAGGCCTTCTGGATCTTCTGCATCGCCTACTACGCGTTCTTCTTCTGGCTCTACTTCGCCTACGGCGACAAACTGCTGCCCGTTAGCGCAAGCAAGCACGGCGTGGTGCTCGATGACCTGATGACCCTGAACTGGGTGATCCTGTTCGTGATGTTCTTCTTCACGAACACGCTGCTCTTCTACTTCGCCGGCAAGTACTACTTCCGCAAGGACCGCGTGGCGAAGTGGTACCCGCACAACAACAAGCTCGAGCTGGCATGGACGGTTGCTCCTGCCATCTTCCTGGCAGTGATCGTCATCACCGGCCTGAATGCTTGGCAGGACATCACCGCCAAGGCGGCCCCCGGCACTCCGGAGGTTGAGCTCTACGCCAAGCAGTTCGATTGGACAGCACGCTATCCCGGCAAGGACGGCGTGCTCGGTGCCACCGACTTCCGCCTCATCAACGACAACAACCCGCTGGGCATCGTCACGGAGAAGAGCATCGCAACGCGTTTGGGTGAACTCCAGAAGGAAAAGGATGCCACGATCCGATCAGTGGCCGATGGAAAGGACGTGCTGCCCGAGGAGAAACTGACCGAGCTGAAGAACCACGCGGACAAAGTGAGCCGCGAGATGGACCGCATCGTGAACCTGCGCACCATGATGCAGCAGGACTTCGCCAAGAACGGAGCTGCCAGCAAGTACGCTGCCGGTGCCGATGATGTGGTGATCAAGGAATTCCACCTGCCGGTGCACGAAGAGGTGAACCTGGTGATCCGCAGCCGCGACATCATCCACAGCATGTTCCTGCCGCACATGCGCGCCCAGATGAACGCCGTGCCGGGCATGAGCACCGCGTTCAAGATGACGCCCACCATCACCACCGACAGCATGCGCTTGGTGACCAAGAACGACAAGTTCAACTACGTGCTGTTGTGCAACAAGATCTGCGGTGCGAGCCACTACAACATGCAGATGGACCTCATCGTGGAGAAGAAGGCAGCCTATGATGCATGGGTGGCCGACATCAACCAGAAAGGATTCGAAATCGCCGAAGCCGCAGCGGGGGAACCCGCACCTACGGCAACAGGCGACAGTACGGCAACGGTAGCTAAGGACAGTACGGTAGTGGCCGTGGTGACCTCACCAGCAGGCAACTGACCAACAACGCATTGACGAACCATGGGTGCACACGCACACGCTGATCACGGGGCGGCCGCTCACCACGAGCACCACCACCACGAGGAGAGCTTCATCTCGAAGTGGATCTTCTCGCAAGACCATAAGATGATCAGCAAGCAGTTCCTCGTGACTGCGATCATCATGGCCGTGGTGGCCGTGATGATGTCCATCTTCTTCCGCCTGCAACTGGCATGGCCGGGCGAGGGCTTCGCGATCACCAACTTCTTCCTGGGTGACAAGTGGGCGCCCAACGGCGTGCTGGACAGCAACATGTACCTCGGGTTGGTGACCATCCACGGTACCATCATGGTGTTCTTCGTGCTGACCGGCGGTCTGTCCGGTACGTTCAGCAACCTGCTCATCCCCTTGCAGGTGGGAGCGCGCGACATGGCCAGCGGTTTCCTGAACATGCTGTCATACTGGTTCTTCTTCCTCAGCAGCGTGCTCATGCTCGCCAGTCTCTTCGTGGAAGGGGGACCCGCAAGCGCTGGCTGGACCGTTTACCCACCGCTGAGCGCATTGCCACAGGCCATACCCGGCTCCGGCGCCGGCATGACGCTCTGGCTCACCAGCATGGCCGTCTTCATCGTCAGTGCCCTGCTCGGTGGCTTGAACTACGTGGTAACGGTGCTGAACCTGCGCACCAAGGGCATGAAGATGACGCGCATGCCGCTCACCATTTGGGCATTCCTGATCACCGCGGTGCTCGGCATCCTCTCTTTCCCTGTGCTCTTGAGCGCGGCGCTGCTGCTGCTCATGGACCGGACACTGGGCACCAGCTTCTACCTGAGCGAGATCCACATCGGCGGTGAGGCCTTGGACAACATGGGCGGAAGCGTGATCCTCTTCCAGCACCTGTTCTGGTTCCTCGGCCACCCGGAAGTGTACATCGTGCTGCTGCCCGCATTGGGCATCACGTCCGAGATCATCGCCACCAATGCGCGCAAGCCCATCTTCGGTTACCGCGCCATGATCGGGTCCATCCTGGCGATCGGCTTCCTGAGCTTCATCGTGTGGGGCCACCACATGTTCGTAACCGGCATGAACCCCTTCCTCGGAAGCGTGTTCGTGGTCACCACCCTGCTCATCGCCATACCGTCGGCGGTGAAGGTGTTCAACTACATCACCACGCTCTGGAAAGGCAACATCGTGATGACGCCGGCCATGCTCTTCAGCATCGGCCTTGTGGCCACCTTCATCGCGGGCGGTCTCACTGGCATCATCCTCGCCGACAGCTCGTTGGACATCCCCGTGCACGACACCTACTTCGTGGTGGCGCACTTCCATATCGTGATGGGCATGAGCGCCATCTTCGGGATGTTCGCCGGGATCTACCACTGGTTCCCGCGCATGTACGGCAAGATGATGAACACGCGCATGGGGTATGCGCACTTCTGGATCACCTTCATCTGCGCGTTCGGCGTGTTCTTCCCCATGCATTATATCGGCCTGGCCGGTGCCCCGCGCCGTTATTACGAGTACACCTCGTTCCCGATGTTCGACAACGTCATCGACCTGAACGTGGTGGTGACCGTCTTCGCCATTGCCGGCGCGTTGGCCCAGCTCATCTTCATCTACAACTTCTTCTACAGCATCTTCCGGGGCCCGGCCACCAGCCAGAACCCCTGGCGCAGCACCACCCTGGAGTGGACCGCCCCCGTGAAGCACATGCACGGCAACTGGCCCGGCAAGATCCCCGAGGTGCACCGTTGGCCCTATGACTACAGCAAGCCCGGCAAGGACGAGGATTTCGTGCCGCAGAACGTGCCGCATGCCGACGGCGAGGAGGAGAGCCACGGCTGATCGTTGAATGAACGAGCGTTGAAGCGTCCGCACCGATGGTGCGGACGCTTTGTTTTCGGCCCAACTCCGTCGCTTTGACCCCATCCCTGCCCTTCCCCGGAGGGGAAGGGTCAGAGTGCAAGCGAACGCCGTGGAGCACCCAGCCCAACCCGCGCCCTTGCCACCAAGGAGCTACCACCTTGTCGTCACCCCGCGCTTGACGCGCGGGCTCCGGTATGGCGCTTCTGCGCCATTGCAATCCAGCCTCACCCCTGCCCCACTCCGCTGGAGAGGGGTCAGAGTGCAAGTGAAGAAGGTTGTTGCCGGGCGTCTATTGGCGCTCCTGCTCTTCCTCCTTCCCCTGACTTCCACCGCTCAGCTCCTGGACAGCATCCGCCTGTTCAGGCAGGAAGAGCCCCGCATCGTGGTGCGCCTCGACACGCGCGGCAGCTTCATCAGCAACGAACCCGTGAACATCCACGGGGTGAAGGTGGGCTGGGAGCATGCGCGCCGGTTCCAGTACGGCTTCGGATACAGCGTGCTGCTGAAGCCCGTGCACCGCGAACGGCAGATCTTCGAGGCGGGCATACTCCGCAACGTGGAAATGCGGTTGCGGATGGGCTACGTGAACGCCTACGCCGAATACGCCTTCTACCAGCGCCGCCGCTGGACCGTGCGCATACCCGTGCAAGTGGGCCTGGGCCATGGCAGCGTGGTGTATGAAGACCTCACGGGCACCACCCGCAAGTGGCGGAAGACCTGGTTCGCCACCTACGAACCCGCCATGGTGGTGCAGTACCGCTTCCTGAAGTACTTCGGGCTGCAGGCCGGCTTCGGCTACCGGCTGGTGTTCCGCGCCAGCGCAAGTCTTGGCGAACAACTCACCGCGCCGATCTACGTGGCGGGCGTCAAGGTGTTCACCGGGGATATGTGGAACGACCTGAACAGGTGATCGCGCTCTGATCACCTCAATTGCCCCAGTCTCTCCGCATCGAGCCGTAGCAGGATGCCGAGGAGGATACTGAAGCCGATGAGCGAGCTGCCGCCGTAGCTGAAGAAGGGCAGCGGTATGCCGATGACGGGGGCGAGGCCGACCGTCATGCCGATGTTGATGGTGAGGTGGAAGAAGAAGATGCACGCCACGCAGTAGCAGTAGATGCGCGTGAAGCGCGAGCGCTGCCGATCGCTGATGAAGATGATGCGCAGGATGAGCGTGGCGAACAGCGCGATGAGGAGCACGCTGCCCAGGAAGCCCCACTCCTCCCCTACGGTGCAGAAGATGAAATCGGTGCTTTGCTCGGGCACGTACTTGTATTTGGTGTGCGTGCCTTCCAGGTAGCCCTTGCCGAGCAGGCCGCCGCTCCCGATGGCGATCTTGCTCTGCTCCACGTTGTAGCCGAAGCCCTTCAGGTCTTCCTTCTGCCCCAGCATGTCCAGGATGCGGTCGCGGTGGTGGTCCTGCAGCACGTTGTTGAAGGCGTAGTCCACGCTGCTGATGATGCCCACGCTGATGAGGAAGGTGAACCCCATGAGCTGGAAGTAGCGCTTGCGCTCGCGGCGCACCACCAAGCGGCGCACCACGAAGACGAGGCCCAGCAGCACGAGCGCGATCATTGTGATGAGGAAGTACTTGCCGGTGAGCACCACCTCGGTGAAAGGCAGGTCCTGGCTGCTGTCCTTGGTGAGCAGGCTGAGGATGCCGAGCACGAGCGCCAGGATGCCCAGGAGCAGGAAGTTACCGGACAGGCCTTCCTTGTAGAGCACCAGGATGAAGGCGAGGCTCACGAGCGCGGTGCCTGTATCGGGTTGAAGCAGGATGAGCGCCGCCGGGGCCGCGATGATGACCGTGCTGACCAGTCGCGAGCGGTTATCGGCGAGCGCTTTCAAGCCGCTGAGGTAGCGGCTGAGGGCAAGGGCTGTGGCGAACTTGGCGAACTCGCTGGGCTGTACGCCGAAGGAGCCCACACCGAACCAACCCTTCTGGCCATGCACCTCCTTGCCGATGATGAGCACGAGGACGAGCAACAGCAGGATGAAGGCGTAGATGCCATAGCTGAAATCACGGAGGAAGTCGCCGCGCACCAGCATTACCGCAGCGCCCAGGGTGAGGCTGATGCCGATCCACACGGCCTGTTTGCCGTGCTCGGTGGTCTGGTCAAAGAAATTGGGGAAGTCGGGGTCGTAGCTGGCGCTGTAGATGTTCATCAGCCCCAGCCCCATGAGCAGCAGGTAGATGCCCAGGATCACCGGGTCGAGGTTGGCGATGATGTTCTCGCGCTTGTTCATCGGCGGCGGCGCGCGGGTTTTTTCTTCTTCACGAAGAACTTCTCCTTGCTGATGAGGTCGGCCTCCTCCATCTTCTTCACCACCTCGGGGCGCTTCACTTCGCCGGTGAGGTACTGCTCCATGAGCAGGCTTGCGATGGGCGCGGCCCACGTACCGCCGAAGCCGCTGTTCTCCACGTAAACGGCGATGGCGATCTTGGGATCTTCCATCGGCGCGTAGGCGATGAACACGGCGTGGTCCTGTCCGTGCGGGTTCTCGGCGGTGCCGGTCTTGCCGCACACGGTGATGCTATCGATGCGGGCGCTGCGGGCCGTGCCGCCGGGCTCGTTCACCACGCGGCGCATGCCCTCGTCCACCAGGTCGAACCACTTGGCATCGATGCCGGTCTCATGGCGCTGCCACGTGGTGAGCGTGCTGTCCTGGTGCCCCACGGCGCGCACCACGTGCGGGTCGATATAGTAGCCGTGGTTGGCGAAGATGGCCGCGAGGTTGGCCATCTGCGCGGGCACCACCAGCACTTCGCCCTGGCCGATGCTCAGCGAGTAGATGGTGCTGAAGGCCCAGCGCTCCTTGCCATGCACACGGTCGTACAGGTCAACACCAGGGATGCTTCCGCCCTTGAGCGCGGGCAGGTCGAGCGCGGGCTTGGCACCAAGACCGAAGCGCTGCATGTGCTCCTTCCATTCCTTCAATCCGATGGCGGCGTCCTTGAAGCGGTTCGGGTCTTTATCCTGCTCCAACAGGCGCTTGAACACTTGGTAGAAGTAGGGATTGCACGAGTATTGGATGGCCTCTTCAACACTGCCCGCCGTGGGGTGGTTGTGACAGCCCACCAATGCCTTGTTGCACGCGAAACTGGTGTTGGGCTGAATGACGCCTTCCTGCAAGGCCGTGAGCGATTGCACGATCTTGAAAATGGAGCCCGGCGGGTACTGCGCTTGCAACGCGCGATCGAACAGCGGGTTGAGCGAGTCCTTCTGAAGGATGCGGTAGTTGGTGTTGCGCACGCGGCCCACGAGCAGCTCGGGGTCGTACGTGGGCGAGGTCACCATGGCGATCACTTCGCCGGTCTTTGGTTCCAGGGCCACGATGCTGCCCTTCTTGCCCTTCATCAGCCGCTCCCCCAGCGCCTGCACGTCGAGGTCGATGCTCGTAAAGAGGTGCTTGCCGTCCACGCTCAACGTATCGTAGGCACCGCCTTTGTAGCGGCCCTTCATGTTGTTGTGCACGTCCACTAGCATGAAGCGCACGCCGCGTTGCCCCCGGAGCTCCTTCTCGTAATAGCTCTCCAACCCGCCCACGCCGATCACGTCGCCCGGCTTATAGTACGGGTCCTGCTCGACTTTCCGCGCGTCCACTTCGCTGAGATAGCCGAGCAGGTGCGCCGCCACTCGCGCGGGGTAGGTGCGCAGGGTGCGGCTTTGCCCATAGAATCCCTTGTGGTTGTGAAGGTGCACGGCAATGGCCGCGTACTGGTCCGCAGTGATCTGTTTCTCGAAGATGCTGGGCTTGTAGGCGCTGTAAGCCCTGGCATCCTTCAGACGTTTGCGGGCCTCTTCCAACGGTACGCCCACCAATTGCGCCAATGCCGCCGTATCAAGGCCTTTCACCTCACGTGGCACCACCATGATGTCGTACACCGGGGTGTTGGCCGTGAGCAGTCGTCCCTTGCGGTCGTACACGAGGCCCCTGCTGGGGAATTCCGTGATGGTGCGCTGGCTGATGTTGGCCGCCTTTTTAGTCCATTGGTCGTCGATGACCTGCACGTAGAACAAACGCAGCACGAACACCGCGCACACGAAGAGCACGGTGGCGACCAGCACGTATTTGCGGTCCTCGAAGTTCATGAGCGCTGCCGATCGGAGCGGAAGAAGAGGAGCTGCACCAGCAGGATGAGCACGAGGGTGAGCGCGGCGCTGGCCAGGCTGCGGCCCAGTGTTCCGAAGAACCGGTCGAAGCGGAGCACTTCGGTGAAAAAGAGCCAGATGTGGTGCACGGGCACCAGGAGAGCCGAGCATGTGATGAACCAAACGGCCCCCATGGTCCGCAGGCTCGGCGTTACGCCGGGCTCATAACCATCGCGCGGGCGCAGCAGCCGCAGCACGCCCGTGCGCGCGAAGGCCATCACGGTGCAGGCCCCGGCATGCATGCCCGGGGTGCTGCTGAACAGGTCCACGGTGGCCCCGGTCGCGAACCCGATGAGCAGTACCGCCCATGTAGGCAGTTCCAACGGAAGCATGATCAGGAAAAGGACATACAGGTAGGGCACCAGCCAGCCGTTGGCCACATCGAGCTGATCGAGCAGCAGCACCTGTGCGGCGATGAGCACCACGAACCGGAACAGGTTGCCGACGATGATCATTCGGCGGGGAGCTTGGCTTCCAACGTGTCGCGTTCCAAGGTCAGCAGGTCGTTCACCACCCATACGTGGTTGCACCGCGACAGGTCCTCGCTCAGGGCGATGACGATGTCCAGCGCCACCGCGCCCGGCGTGTTCTCCACGCTTTGCACCACGCCCACCGGCACGCCCATGGGGAACACCTGGTCGTTGCCGCCCGTCACCACGGTGTCGCCCACTTCGATGAGCGCATGCTTGGGCACGTCGCTAACGCGGGCCGTCAGCGGGTCGCCGGTATCCCAAGTGTAAATGCCGGAATGCCCGGTCTTCGGGAAGATGGTGCTGAAGTGCAGGTCCGCGTTCAACAAGCTCATGGCCGTACTGAACCGCGGGCTGCATTCGTACACCTTGCCCGCCACGCCTTTCGCCCCGATGACGCCCATGCCTTTGCCCAACCCGGCCTTGGTGCCTTTGTCCAAGGTGAGGTAGTTGCGCTGCTTGCCGATGGTGTTGTTGATCACGCCCGCGTCGAAGTAGCGGTAGCGCTGCAACAGCACCGTGTCGTTCACGATGTGCACCGGGGCCGTGGTGGCCAGGAAACTGCCGCGTGAGCGTTCCATCAGATGGGCCAAGGCACCGTTCAAACGCTGGTTGTCTTCCACAAGGTTGGTGTACTGCACCACTTCATCGCGCCAGCCGTACACCGTGCCCACAGCTGCCTGGCTACTGGTGAAGGCCTGCGCCCGATGATGGTCGTTTCCGCGCGCCAGCCACACGAACGAGAGCGTCATCAGCGCGATGAACAGCAAGGTGCTCCGCGACCGCCAGAGGAATCTGAAGAGGTCTCTCATCGAGTAGCGAGCGGTGAGTAGTGAGTAGTGAGTGGTAACGACTCACCACTCACTACTCACTACTCTTCAATCCCTCATCAGGAATTGGAAACGATCAATGTTCTTGAGCGCGATGCCGGTGCCGCGAGCCACTGCGCGCAGGGGATCCTCGGCCACGTGCACGGGCAGCTTCGTCTTGATGCTGATGCGTTTATCGAGGCCGCGCAGCAGGGCGCCACCGCCGGCCAGGTAGATACCGGTGCGGTAGATGTCGGCGCTCAGCTCGGGCGGCGTGGCTTCCAAGGCGCTCAGGATGGCCTCTTCGATCTTACTGATCGACTTGTCCAGGGCCTGTGCGATCTCCGCGTACGTCACCGTGATCTCCTTGGGGATGCCCGTCATGAGGTCGCGGCCCCGCACAGCATAATCGGGCGGTGGGTTCTCCAGTTCGGTCATTGCGGCGCCGACCTCGATCTTGATCTGCTCGGCCGTGCGCTCGCCCACAAGGATGTTGTGCTGGCGGCGCATGTACTCCTCGATGTCCTGTGTCAGTTCATCACCAGCCACGCGGATGTTCTTGTCGCACACGATGCCACCCAGGGCGATCACCGCGATCTCGCTTGTGCCGCCGCCGATGTCGATGATCATATTGCCCATCGGCTCCTCCACGTCGATACCGATACCGATGGCAGCGGCCATGGGCTCGTGGATCAGGTACACCTCCTTGGCGTTGGCATGCTCGGCGCTGTCGCGCACGGCGCGCTTCTCCACTTCGGTGATGCCACTGGGGATGCAGATCACCATACGCATCTGCGAGGCGAAGAGCTGGCGACCCGGGTTGATCATCTTGATCATGCCCTTGATCATCTCTTCCGCTGCCCGGAAGTCCGCTATCACGCCGTCCCGCAGCGGACGCACGGTCTTGATGTTCTCGTGCGTCTTGCCGTGCATCTGCTGCGCAGCACGTCCTATGGCGATCACCTTGCCACTGGTGCGGTCCATGGCCACGATGCTCGGCTCATCCACCACCACCTTGTCGTTGTGGATGATGAGCGTGTTGGCCGTGCCGAGGTCGATGGCGATCTCTTGGGTGAAGAAGTTGAGGAGGCCCATGTGATGGGGTAGGTTCAGTGTTTGAAGTGGCGGTTGCCGGTGATGACCATGGCTTGTCCCTGCGCATCGCAGGCGGCGATGCTCTCGTTGTCCTTGATGCTGCCACCCGGCTGCACGATGGCGGTGATGCCGGCTGCGTGAGCGATGGTGACACAATCGGGGAACGGGAAGAAGGCGTCGCTGGCCATCACGGCGCCCTTGAGGTCGAAGTTGAATTTGCCCGCCTTGGCGATGGCCTGCTCCAGTGCATCCACGCGACTGGTCTGTCCGGTGCCGCTGGCGAGCAGCTGCCTGTTCTTCGCAAGCACGATGGCGTTGCTCTTGGTGTGCTTCACCAGAATGTTCGCGAAGACCAGGTCGTCCATTTCCACTGCGGTCGGTGCCTTCTTGGTGGCCACGGACATGTTGGCTGGTCCATCAACGGCCGCGTCAGGCGCTTGCTCCAACACGCCGTTGAGCGCGGTACGCAGTTTCCGGGCTGGTTTGGTGGAAGGCTTACGCACGAGGATGATGCGGTTCTTCTTCTTCCGAAGCACCTCCAATGCATCGGTGTTATAGCCCGGTGCGCAGATGATCTCGAAGAAGATGGTATCGATGGCCTCGGCCGTGATCTTGTCGATAACGGCGGTGGTGATGAGCACGCCGCCGAACGCGCTCACCGGGTCGCCAGCAAGCGCATCGTCCCAAGCAGCTTTCACTGTCGGCCGCAGCGCGGCACCGCAGGCATTGTTGTGCTTCAGGATCGCGAAAGGCACGCCAGGCAGCGTAGCGAGGTCGTCAACAAGTTCCACCGCACTGTCCAGGTCCAGCAAGTTGTTGTAGCTGAGGTCCTTGCCGTTCAGCTGCTCGAACATGCCGCGCAGGTCACCGTGGAAGGCCGCCGGTTGGTGGGGGTTCTCGCCATAGCGCAACACGTGCGTCCCACCCGTGAACCAGCGCTGGATGGCACCGTCGTAGCTGGAGCTAACGGCGAAGGCAGCGGCGGCAAGCTGCTTACGCTCAGCCAACGTGCTGGTCCCCTTTCCCTCGTCAAGCATCCTCTGCAACGCCGGGTACTGGCCCATGCTCGGCACGATGACCACATCGTTGTGGTTCTTGGCCGCTGCGCGGATCAAACTGATGCCACCGATGTCGATCTTCTCGATGATCGCTTCCTCCGTTCCACCCGCCGCTACCGTCGCCTCGAACGGGTACAGATCAACCACCACAAGGTCGATCGGCGGGATGGAATACTCCTCCAACTGGGCCACGTCGCTCTCAAGGCCGCGCCTGCCGAGAATGCCGCCGAACACCTTCGGATGCAATGTCTTCACGCGGCCCCCAAGGATGCTCGGATAGGTGGTGAGTTCTTCGACAGGCGTAACGGGAATGCCCAGCCGCTCGATGAACTCCTGCGTTCCTCCCGTGGAATAGAGATGCACCCCCAGGCGGTGGAGGCTCCGGACGATGGGTTCAAGACCGTCTTTTTGGTAAACAGAAAGGAGCGCGCTGGTGATGCGCTTGGTGCCGTCCAATGGGGATGTGCGCGAAGGCCGCGATTTGGTTGCGCAAGTTTACACTGCGGCAACACCGTGCGCGGAGCCTCACCGCCCTGAAAGGCAACGGATTACCAACAAGGTTCTGAACGACAGCCGAACGCCCCGGCACGGGAAGAGCGCCCCTTCCTGGTGGCCTTCCATGCCCCCCTCCGCCCCTACTTTCGTCGACCTTCCATCCGCCTTCGCACGAGCTTCGGCGGGATACCATGAGCGACATCATACGCCTGCTGCCCGACCACGTGGCCAACCAGATCGCAGCGGGCGAAGTGGTGCAACGCCCGGCCAGCGTGGTGAAGGAGCTGTTGGAGAACAGCGTGGATGCCGTGGCAACCTCCGTCGCGCTGGTTGTGAAGGATGCCGGGCGAACGCTGATCCAGGTGAGCGACAACGGCATGGGCATGAGCCCCACCGACGCCCGGCTCAGCTTCGAGCGGCACGCCACCAGCAAGATCAGCAAGGCCGACGACCTCTTTGCCCTGCGGACGAAAGGCTTCCGTGGCGAAGCGCTGGCCAGCATCGCGGCCGTGGCCCAAGTGGAACTCAAGACACGGCGGACCAACGATGAGCTCGGCACACGCATCGTCATCGAAGGGAGCCGCATCCGCAGCCAGGAACCGATCGCCGCACCAGTCGGCACCTCGCTCAGTGTGCGCAGCCTCTTCTTCAACGTGCCCGCACGCCGGCAGTTCCTGAAGAGCGATGCGGTGGAGCTGAAGCACATCGTGGACGAGTTCCAGCGCGTGGCCCTGGCCCACCCCGACCTGGCCTTCACCTTGGTGCACAACGACCAGGAGATGTTCCACCTGCCCGCGCACGACCAGCCGGGCGTTTCGAGCGCTGGACTGCGCCTGCGCATCGCGCACCTCTTCGGCCGCAAGTACGACGAGCGCTTGGTGCCCGTGGAGGAGCACACCGACTTCGTGAGCGTGATGGGCTTCACCGGAAAGCCGGAGCACGCGAAACGCACGCGCGGCGAACAGTTCTTCTTCGTCAACCGCCGTTTCATCCGCAGCAACTACCTGGACCACGCCGTGCGCACCGCCTACGATGCACTGCTTCCCAAGGACCACTATCCGGGCTGCTGGGTCTTTTTGGAGCTCGATCCGGCCCACATCGACATCAACATCCATCCCACCAAGACGGAGATCAAGTTCCGCGACGACCGCACCGTGTACGCGATCGTGAACGCGGCCGTGCGCCGCGGGCTGGGCAAGAACAACATGGGCCCCTCGCTCGATTTCGACCACGAGCCCGCCATCGACATCATGGCGCAAACGAGCCAGCGCAGCGTTACGGTGCAGAGCGCGGCATGGCGCAGCACGGACCTCGGCCGCCACACCCGCGTGGACGGCTGGCAGCAGCTGTTCGACTTGTCGGGGACGGAGGACGGAGTGGTGAGGAGGCCGGTTGATAACGGGCGGAATAAGGACCATGCAGAGCCGGGCATTGGGCGGGATCCCTCCTCGAAGACTCGTCGGGATGACGAGGGAACGGAAAGTGCCACGGAAGCGACGGAAGTCGGCCACGCGCCGATCACATTGCCAAGCCGGGCGCTGGACGATGTGCCGAACAACGAGCGGCCCGTGACGCAGTTGCACGGCAAGTACATCCTCGCCCAAACTCGCAGTGGCTTCATTGTAGTGGACCAGCAGCGCGCGCACGAGCGCATCCATTACGAACGTGCGTTGAAGTCGCTCACGGAAGGCGCAGGCATGAGCCAGCAACAGCTCTTCCCAGCCACCGTGGAACTGTCACCGGCGGACCATGTGCTGCTCAGCGATATCCTGCCCGACCTGCGCGCGCTCGGCTTCGACCTGGAGCCCATGAGCGGTAGCACCGTAGCCGTGAACGGTATGCCCGCCGAAGCCGCCGACGAAGATCCCGCCGCGCTGCTCGGCTCACTGTTGGAGCAAGTGAAGCACGAACGCGGCACCCTGCGCAACGAGCGCCACCACGCACTGGCCCGTAGCATGGCCTTCGGTGTTGCGCAACGACAGGTGCGCACGCTCACCACCACGGAGATGCACGACCTCATCGATCGGCTCTTCGCCTGCGAGCAACCCTATCGCTCACCCGGTGGTAAGCCAGTGATCGTTCCTTTCAGCCTCGACGAACTCAACGAACGTTTCGAGCGATGATGCGCGCCTACGGATCCCCCTTCCAGCTCGGTGTGCCGCCGGTAGTGAAGAACCTGCTCATCATCAACGGGCTGTTCTTCCTGTTGCGGATGGTGTTGGGCACTGACGATCTGGGAACCCACAAGCTGGACCACCTGCTGGCCTTGCATTGGCCGGGAAGCCCGCATTTCCGGCCGTGGCAGATCATCACGCACATGTTCATGCACGGAAGCTGGGGCCATATCCTCAGCAACATGTTCGGCCTTTTCATGTTCGGCAGCTCTTTGGAATTCCTCTGGGGGGCCAAGCGCTTCATCTTCTACTACATGGTCTGCGGCTTGGGCGCCGCGGCCCTGCACCTAGCGGTGGGGTGGAGCGATGTGCGGGCCGCCGAGCAAAGCGCTGCCACCTACGGGGTCAGCATCGAGGATGTGGTGGACGCGAACCTGATCGCACACGAGGACATCGTAGCGGCGGAAGAGGAACTGGCCGAAGCCATGCGCGTAGAGGATTCACGCTCGGCTGCCGAGAACCTGTTCTGGACCTATGAAAGTGTCATGCTCGGTGCCAGCGGGGCCATCTTCGGAATCCTGCTCGCCTTCGGGATGATGTTCCCGAACGAGATCATTTTTACGCCCGGCCTCTTCTTACCGCTGCCCGCAAAATTCGTGGTGCTGATCTATGGGGGCATGGAGTTCTTCCGAGGTTTCAGCGGGGCGAACGATGGTGTTGCGCACTTCGCGCACCTGGGCGGCATGCTCGTGGGCATCTTCCTCATCCTGCACTGGAAGAAGCGTGTGATCCTGTAGCGGTGCGCCATGCCCGAGGTCAAACGCTCCCCGGTCCGTCGCCTGATCAGGTGGTTGGCCCTGCTGCTGTTGACGCTCC
Organism: Flavobacteriales bacterium; assembly: GCA_016699575.1. Taxonomy (NCBI): domain Bacteria; kingdom Pseudomonadati; phylum Bacteroidota; class Flavobacteriia; order Flavobacteriales; species Flavobacteriales bacterium. The sequence goes on from CP064979.1 coordinate 1,297,370, forward strand.
TCGCTTTTGCAGCGCTCTACGGACTGGCCATGGTACTACTACCACTAGTTGGCAGCAACACCGACTACACTGCGCCGCCCACCGGCCACACCATCTACCTGCACAGCAACGGTGTGCACACCGACATCGTGCTGCCCGTGCGCACGGAAACGAAGGACTGGTCGCGCACGTTCCCGTTCGCCAACACCAGCAGCGGCGACAGCACCTTCACGCACATCGGCATCGGCTGGGGCGACAAGGGCTTTTACCTGGAAACGAAGGAGTGGGCCGACCTGAAGGCCAGCACGGCAGTCAAAGCGGCTTTCGGCCTAAGCGGCTCCGCATTGCACGTCACCTACCAGAACGCACCTGACGTTGGCGAGGACTGCCGTGCAGTGGTGGTGAATGATAGCACGCTTCATCTGCTCGTGCAGCGCATCGAGGCTGGCTTTGTAAAGAACAGTGACGATGCACCACAGTGGATCGCGGAACGCTACTACGGCGAGCACGATGCGTTCTACGAGGGCACCGGGCGCTACGGCCTCTTCCACACGTGCAACACCTGGACGAACAGCACACTGAAGGAATGCGGCTTGCCCGCAGCGCTGTGGACGGCCACGGCCGGTGGGGTGTTGAGGCAATATCATTGAACGATGGACAGCAAAGGATCTTCATGGGGTGCTGCATTGTTCTCCGGCATTCTGCTCGTGGTCATGTTCGGATGCCTGCTGCTGATCTTCCTTGACTACCACAAGCGGAGCAACATCCATAAGGCGCTACTGTTCATCGGGGCGATCATCGCAGCAGGTTGGCTGGTCCTGTCTTTGCCCCAAGTGTGGAAGCTGGTCCTGGCCTCGGCGGCCCCCTTGCTTGTGTTCGTCTATGTGCTGCTGGCCCGAAAACGGAAGAAGCCTTAGCGCACACCTTTGGAGCGCTCCCATGCGACAACAGCTACTGAACTGGATGCGTGAACGGCCGATGGCCGCGCTCACCCTCATTGCCCTTGTGCCACGCCTGCTGGCGGCGTTGTTCAGCCAGGGCTACTTCGCGCACGACGACCACTTCCTGGTGATCGAAGCGGCCGACAGTTGGGTGAAGGGTTACGACTACAACGACTGGCTGCCGTGGAACCAGCATGGTGAACCACGTCCGAGCGGCCACAGCTTCGTGTACGTCGGTGCGCACTACCTGCTTTTCAGCGCGCTCGACGCCGTGGGGTTGACCGACCCCAAAGCCATGATGGTCGTGGTGCGTTTGCTGCACGCACTGCTCAGTTTGGTGGTGGTGCGTACGGGCTATCGCATCGCCCTGCGCATCGCGGATGAGCGCACAGCCTGGCAGTGCGGCCTTTTCCTCGCGCTGTTCTTCTTCATGCCGTTCCTCGCCGTGCGGAACCTGTTCGAGGTGGTGTGCATCCCCTTCCTAATGCTCGGCGCATGGCCGTTGGTGAAGGATGAACGAGGCCCAACGCTGCAACAAGCGCTGGTGGCCGGGCTGTGGATCGGGCTTGCCGTGAACATCCGCTTCCAGACGATCGTGTTCGCAGCGGCACCGGGGATCGTCCTGCTCTTTGGTCGTTGGCGACAAGCATTGGCATACGGCATTGGGGTGTTCGTTCCGCTGCTTGTGCTGCAAGGCAGCATCGACTACTTCATCTGGGGACGGCCGTTCGCGGAGATCGGAGAGTACGTGTTCTACAACATGGCCAATGCCACCACCTACTTCGACCAGCCGTGGTGGTTCTACCTGCCTTGGCTCGCCGGTGTTTTCATTCCGCCCCTGAGCGTGTTCGTCTTTTTCGGGTTCCTGAAGGACTGGCGCAGGCACCTCCTGCTGTGGCTGCCGGTGACCTTCTTCATCGCCTTTCATTGCTGGCACCCGAACAAGCAGGAGCGCTTCATCACCACAGTGCTGCCACTGTTCTTCGTGCTCGGTTTCTGCGCATGGGAGCGCTGGCGGCTCAGCAGCAACTGGTGGCGCGAACGCGACGGTTGGTGGCGGAACATCCTGCGGTGGACGTGGGCCTTCAACTCCGTGTTGCTCATCGGTCTGCTCTTCACGTACAGCAAGCGCAGCCGCTGCGAGGCGATGTATGCGCTGCGGGATGTACCCGGCATCACCGGCGTGATCATCGAGGATACCTTCGAGAAGGAACCTCCGCAAGCACCGCTCTTCTACCTGGGCGCTTACAAGCCCGGGCTGCTGTACTTCAGCGACCCGGCCATGGACCAACGCGCCGCATTGATGGCCGCCGAACCCGCGCGCCGACCCAACGCCGTGTGTTTCGTCGGGAAGGAAGACCTGGCCCAGCGCCGCATGGCCGTGGAACGCCAACTGGGCTCGTTGACTTTCGTCGCCGAAGCCGGGCCCGGACTGGTGGACCGTATTGTGCACTGGCTGAACCCGATCAATCGCAACGAGACCATCACCGTGTACCGGCTGCAAGTGGAGCCACGGCCGTAACCCGGAATAGTTTCCAATGGCATGTTTTGGATAGGTTGCGCTGCGCCACTACCTTGGCAGCAAACAACATCACCATGCAAACGCCAAACGCCATATCGCTTAAGCGGTAGGCGGAAGTTCTTCATCTCCTCTAGTACTATACTGACCGTGGTCGTCTTAGCCAGTGCAGTGCAGCTGAGCTTCGCTCCAGCGGCTCCACCTCCGGGTCTCACCTACACGTTCGGGCACGAGAACAGCGGCGGGATACCGCTCTATCGATTGTACATCGAAACATGGGGCACCAATGGGCTAATTGGTCCAACACAGGTGTACGGGAATGTCCCAACGGGCACGATCACGTACACGATGCCGCTGAACGTAGCGCATATCCGTGGCGTAAGGGTGTATTGCACGGCATGGAACTCATTCTCAACCTACTGGAATGCCTGTGGTGCGTATACAGGTGGTTGTAGTTGGACCACTTGCGCTCCGGACCTGTATTGCTACGATTTCGATCACATTTCGACGAACGGTTTCTGCATGGACAATGGTTGGCTGCGGATCGGTACCGATTGACCATAAGGAACATGCTCCGGAAAGCGTTGCTGATGGTATGGGCGGTAGGCTCAGCATTGGCACTCACCGCACAATCAGGTGCACTGCGTTATTGGGACAACTGGTATTTAGGGTTCGGGGTTGGACTTCAATTCGATTCCACGGCAACACCGACCGCGAACCCGGCAACCGAACCACTCCTATGCTGGGATGGCTGCATCGTCAGCGATCCGCATGATGGCACACGCTTGTTCTCGGTACACGCCTGCGGGATCTATGACGGGCTGGGCAACGCGGTTCCGAGAAGCGGGGAATGGACCGGCACTTGGTTGACTGCGTTGCTCCCTCATCCGGGAGACCCGGATCTGTTCTATCTCTTCCATTACCAGGACGGCCCGACCGTGACGGGGAAGATCGTGTATTCCACCTTCGACCTATCGTTGAACGGAGGCTTCGGCGATCTGGTCGGACCGGTCGGGACTGTACTAGCGGACAGTGCTTCCTTTGAAGTGAAAGCAATCAGTTCACCCGGTGGTAATCGCCATTGGCTCATCGCACATGAATGGGAAAGCGACGAGTTCCTAGTCTTCGAGGTGAACGGACAAGTCGGCCTCGTTCCCCAGCCCCAGTCAATGCAAACAGCCTTCATCATGAATGACGGTGCTTGGCATGAGAGCCACTGGGGCGTCGATCCCGGGAACTCCAGGTTGGCCATTGCATGGAGGAGCCAGATCAATCCGTCGAACTTCAGTCGGGTGCACCTTTTCAATCTCGATCACAACATTGGGGCGGTTTCCGAGACTGCCGTTTTTGAAGTTTTGGACTGGGGGCGGATCCTCGACCTGGAGTTTTCGTCCAATGGGAGCAAACTCTTCATCTCTACCATGCCCGGTACAAGCACCCACGCCCTGCATCAGATCGACCTTTCCAGCGGCGACAGCCTGACCATAGTGAACAGTTCGGTGGGGATCGAACACCCGTTCCAAGGGGTCAGCGACGAGGGATTTGAGATGGCTCTTGGGCGCGATGGGCGGATCCACGCCACCAGCCAATCGCATCCCTTCTATCAGTTCCACACTTGGCGCATCAACTACCCCGATTCGATTTGTCCGGCTTGCGCACCCGACACAAGCAACACCTACTTGGGCAATCAAGACCCGGGCGTTTTCTACATCCCTTGGTCGTTCTGGACATACCCGCCGGAGGTGGGAATTGAACCTGACCAGCAATTGTATGGGACTGCGCATGCATGGATGAACAGCGCGAATAACATGACAGTGCAATTTGATCCTGCGCCAACGGGCAGTGCACAACTACAAGTGATCGGCGCCAATGGCCAAATCGTTCGGCGAGCCCCATGGCCCAATGGCAGCCCTCAAGCACGGGTTGACATGTCCGGCACCGGTGCCGGTGTGTATGTGGCCCGCGTGCTGGACACCAAGGGTGGCACCATCGGTAGCGCTCGTTTCGTGAAGACCGAATGAGCCACGTCCTTCCGACATGGAAGAAGCCCGGTCAAACGTCCGGGCTTCTTCCATTCTCACCGTGGGGTGATAGACCATTGCGTGTCAAGTGCACGGTTTCTTCGGCCATAACGGGCTGACCCCGTTCTTTGCGCCCGCAACAAATGGACTTCGACCTCTCCGTCCTGCTCACCGCCGACGGCATCATCGCGCTCCTCACGCTCACCGTGCTGGAGATCGTTCTCGGCATCGACAACATCATATTCATCAGCCTGCTGAGCGGCGAACTACCGCCGCACCAGCGCGACAAGGCCCGCATTACCGGATTGGCGCTGGCCATGTTCACCCGCGTGGCGCTATTGCTGTCCTTGAGCTGGGTGATGAGCTTGAAGAACACCCTGTTCACGTTGGGCGGCCACCCCGTGAGCGGCCGCGATCTCGTGCTCCTGCTCGGTGGCCTCTATCTCATCTACAAGAGCTCTGCGGAAGTCTTCAAACTGGTGGAGCTCAAGGACGAGGACGAGCACCATGTGAAAGCCGCGTCCTTCTTCTGGATCATCGCCCAGATCGTGTGGATCGACATCGTGCTGAGCCTGGACAGCGTGATCACCGCGTTGGGCATGAGCAACCAGATCCCCATCATGGTCATCGCCGTGGTGACGGCCGTGCTGATCATGATGTTCGCCAGCAAGCCCATCGCCGAGTTCGTGAACAAGCACGCCAGCGTGAAGGTGCTGGCGTTGGTGTTCCTGGCCATGGTGGGCATCGTGCTTGTCATCGAGGGCATGGGCACGCACATCAACAAGAACTACGTGTACGCGGCCATGGGCTTCAGCCTGCTCGTGGAAGGCTTGAACCTGCGCATGCGCAAGAACGCCGACCGCAACAAGAACCTGCCGGACCAGGAGGACTAGGGCAACTGCGCTTGGCGCACCGCCGTGGGCAGGTTGCCACCCACATTGACCAGGATGGGGTCGCGGTCGTTCGCTGCACCCGTGTACTTCACCACGCCGTCCAGGTTGATGTCGGCGTTGAGGTAGCCCGCCTGGACATTGCTGGGCAAGGTGCCACCGATGGTGGAAAGGATGATGTCGCGGTCGTTGCCGGTACCGGTGTACTTCAGCGTGCCGTCGTGGTCCACATCGCCGCTCCATAGGCACTGGCGGCCGTTGATGATCGCGGCGGGTTCCGTACCGAACAGGGGCACCGTGGGCTGCGACAGGTCCAGCAGCGCTGAGGCGGAGGAAAGCTGAACAGGGGCACCGGTCATGATGCCCAAATGGTTGCGATGCCGCACGGCCACGTAGTACGATCCGGCAGGCATGGCAAAACCCAATGTTGAAGCAGCATCTACGGCGAGCACAGTGCCGTCACGCTGCAACAACGCGCATTGCGAGGCCAGCACGACGGCACTGTCATCCGGGTCGCGCAGTTCGACCAGCACCCAATCGGTGATCGCTTCGTCGCCGGTGGCGTACATCACTTCCGGCAACACAGCAATGGGAGCCACTGTAGGTGACAACCCAAGGGCGCTGTACGGCTCGGACAACGGAAGCAGGGAATCACCGGCCAGATCGGCATGCATGGTCATGGTCGCCGTATCCAACGGTCCTTGCAAGAGCACACGCAATGGAAGCGTCAAACCGGCCGGTGAAGGCACGACCAGATGGTCCGTGATGCCATCGAAGATGCTGTCCGTTCGAGCGGCGAAGAATTCGGCCCATGCGTGCGGCGTGCCGCTGATGTCCTCGAAACGGTGCGCCGCGCCGATCCCCGTGAGCTGGTTGTGCAACTGCGCCTGGTCGGCGTTGCCATTGGTGCTCACCAAAAGGTGCAAGTAGGTCTGTTGTGCATGCGCGGTGAACTGCGGCAACACCGTGAACAGGTTGTGCGCGGTGGTCTGCGGCACGTCATTGTAGCACGAGAACTTGAACTGCGGGCTTTCATTGCCGATCACGCGGATGGCGCCGTCGAACGAAGTAGCACTGGAGAACAAGTTGCTGCGCAACGCCAGGTTCATCGCACCATAGCCGCCCATGCTGAACCCGACTATGGCGCGGTTCGCTTTCTGCGTACCGACCCTGTATGCCGTTTCCAAATGCGGGATCAATTCGTTCACCACCGTGCTGTAGCCCTGCACTTGCGTGCCGGTGCCCGTGCTCTGCGAGGCATCGTGCCAGAACGCATTGCCGACCGGGTTCAACACCACCAGCACACTGCGCGGGAAGGTGCCGTTGGCCATGCGCGCCACGAACTGCACGAAGTAGTCCGTGTACACCTCCGTGCTGCCGTAGCCCGGTAGCAAAAGGACGAGCGGGTAGTACCGACCGGGCTCGTTCGCGTAATCGTGCGGCAGGTAGATCTTGTACTGGATGTTCTGGTCGTGGATGTCGCTGAAGTAGGAGGCCAGCAGCGTTGTGCCCTCGGACTCCTGCAGCACCCCACCGGGATTGCACCACGGATCGATGCACTGCGTCCGGGCCACGAGCACGCCCAACCAAGCCGCCGCAAGGACCAACGCACGGTTCAGCATGGTCCGCCGCTCAGGGGATCTGTGCGTTGCGCGTGGCGGTCGGCACCGAGCCGCCAACGTTCGTCAGGATCGGATCGCGATCGTTGGCCGTGCCGGTGTACTTTACCTGGCCGTCCATCGTGCAGTCCTCGGTGTAATAACCGTTCACCGTGGCCGTGGGCACCGTACCGCCCACACGCGTCAGGATGGGATCGCGGTCGTTCGTGCCGCCGGTGTACTTGAGCTGGCTATCGCGAACAGCATCGCCCATCCAAAGGCAGTTGACACCACTGATGGTGGAGACGGCTGCCGCGAAACCACCGTTCAGGTTCACGCTGGCATTGGACAGGTCCTTCAGCGATGCGGTGGATGTCAGGGCCTGTGGGCTTTGGGTCATGATACCGAGGTGGTTGCGGTGGCGCAGCGCGATGTAATAATCGTCGGCGGGCAAGCTGAACTGCACATCGCTGGTGCCGTCGGTGGACACCACATTGCCGTTGCGCAGCAAGAGCGCGCTCTTGCTGGCAACGATCTGCGCGCTGTTGTTCTTGTTGCGCAATTCCACCACCACCCAGTCCACCACCGCGCTGTTGCCGGTGATGTTCAGCACCGCTTGCTGCACCGTTTCACCACCGCCGCCATTGGTATGCACATAGCCCAATGCGGTGTACGGCTCCGTCAATGGAACGAAACCGCCAGTGCGCAATGCGTCGTTCATCGTGCCTGCGACACTGTTGTAGGGTCCTTCCAGGAACGCCTTCAAGCGCACCCTCACCAACGGTGCCACGGCGAACGGATCGTAGCCATTGAGCGTGTTCACCGAATTCGACGGGTCGAGCCAATCGCGAAGACGCGTGCTCGCCGCTGTGCCGTCCCAGGCCGCGCTCAACTTCGCGAAGCCGCTGTACTGCGTGGTCGCTAGGGCGCATGTCGGTGGGAACGGATCGGCCACTTCGTGCAGGTTCCCCACCACGCGCTTGTTCTGATCGAACAAGGGCGCTCCACTGCCCACGGCTTCGATCATCCCGCTTTCCCAGAAGCACTTCCATGCCGGCGTAGGGATCAGGCTCGTGTAGCTCGTGGGGGCGTTATTGTCGAAGGTGATCTTCTTCACGTCGTACAATGGATGCAGTATTGCTGTGCCCTGCGTGGGCTGTGTGCCCGTGCGGTCCCAGCCGGCGTAGTAGGGGTTGTAGTTGGCCGGTGGTGCACTGCTCAGTTCCACCAGGCCGAAGTCATCGAAGTACTCATTGGCCCGCAACGTGGATCCACTGATGTTGGTGGTGGTGGGTCCGGTGCTGCCCACGCAGGTGGGGCTTTCGTAGTTGAAGTAGAACACCCACTGGTTCACGGTGGGCACGTAGCAGTGGTTGGCAAAGTAGAAGTACGGTGTGCCGTTCTGAAGGGTGTTGTTCATCAACGTGCCGCTGCAACCAGCACCATCGGGCCTCAGGAACATGGCCACTGCGCGCTTTTCAACCTGATAGTTACTGGCGACCGGGCAGATGGTGTTGTTGTGACAAGGGCTGCTCTGGTAACCGGGGTCGTAGTCGCGCAACAGGCCCTGCTCGCCGAAGTTGAAGATGTCGCGGTAGCCGTGGGTGATGCTGGCGATGCTCAGGGCCTGCGGCGCCGTGGCATTGGCGGGCACCTGCACTTCTATGATGATGGAATCACCGGGCACTACGGAAGTCGCCAAGCCTCCGTACGGCTGCTCGTTCGCTTCGGTGAACCCCCCGATGAAAAAGCTGCGGTCCTTGTTGTAGAGGTAAACGAACGCGCCGGGCGCGAGGTCGAACTGATCGAACTGAACGCTCAACATCACCGCACCCGGACTGTACACCGCCAGGCGGCAGCGCTGACGATCGTCAGGCAAAGCATCCCATTGGCCCTGCGCCAATACATCGACCATGGCGAAGCGCTGCACGCCGTACCTGACCTCTGTTCCGTTCTGCTGTTCCTGCGCGATCAGCGTCTGGCGGTCCAGCCCCGGAAGCTCCAGTTTGGGCAAAGCGTTCTGGTGACCTCCCGCTCCGCCCCAATTGTAGGGCTGGCCCCCGTGGGCGATCTGTGCCACGGATGGCGCAGCGAACAAGGTCGCAAGCAGTGGTAATACAAAGCGTGACATGAGGGATGGGTTAGGGAACGCGAATCTACCGGCTGCACCAAGGGCGATCAACGAGCCATCCCCATATACGCGGGTCCGGTCGCGGCGGATCAGCGGCCCGTGATGACGAAGGCCGTGCGCCGGTTCTGCGCGCGACCGGCCTCGGTTCCGTTGTCGGCCACGGGCTGGGTGGGGCCATAGCCCTTGGCTGAAAGCCGTGCTCCGCTGATGCCCCTGCTCTCGAGGTAGCTCTTCACGGTGAAAGCCCGGTCTTGACTGAGCGCCATGTTGTCGCCCATGCCGCCCACGTTGTCCGTATGCCCTTGGATCTCGATGCGCACCGATGGGTTCTCCTTCAGGAAAGTCGTCAGCTCATCCAGCACGAACTCGCTGGCTTTCTCGATCACGGCACTATTGGTGGCGTAATTGATGTCGTTCACCCGGTAGCTCTTGCCCACTTCGATCTTCTGTACGGTCATGTCCACCTCGGCCACGCCGCCCCGCGTCGTATCACTGGCACTGAAAGCACGGCTGTCGAACACGTGGTCGGGCTTCTTCACCGTCACCACCACATCGGCACCGGCTTTCAAGCGCACCACGGCCGCGTACTTGCCATCGGCTTCATCCACGCGCAGCACCTCGGTCTTGCGGGTGTCGAGGTACTTGATCTCCACGGTGGCGTCCTTCACGGGTTTGCCGCTCTCGTCCTTGATGTCGCCCTTCACCACCAGGATGTCATCGGGTCGGGCATCCTGCGGCATGTCGAAGGTGAAGACATCGAGGCCGCCCATGCCCTTGTGGCGATTGCTGGCGAAGTAGGCGAGCTTGCCATCGGCGCTCACGATGAGGCCGTGCTCATCCTCCGGGGTGTTGATCGGTGCTCCCAGGTTCTTCGGTTTCGTCCAACTTCCGTCGTCGTTCAGTTTGCTGAAGAAGATGTCGTAACCGCCTGCACCTCGATGGCCCTTGCTCGCGAAATAGAGCGTTCGGCTGTCGCTGTGCATGAAGGGTGCCTTGTCCGCACTATCGGTGTTGATGGGCGCCGGCAGCGCCACGGCCGTGCCCCACTTCCCGGCTTTGTCGCGCGTGCAGCTGTAGATGTCCATCCCTTTGCTCCCGTCCTTGGGCATGCGTGCGAAGTAGAGCGTGTTGCCGTCGGAGGTCAGGCTCGGTTGGCTTTCCCAACCATCGGTGTTCACGCCTTCACCGAGGTCCTCCAGCTCGCTCCACTCCCATTGTATGCCACCTGCATCGAGGTTGAACTTGGTGTCGTAGTGGCTGCGGAAAATGTCGCAGTTGCGGTAGCCCTTCACATCAGGCGGGCCGCACACCGTGACGAACATTTCCTTGTTGTTCACGCTGATCGTCACACCACCGTAACCGTCCCCCGTGTTGAAGGGCTCGGGCAGCGCGGCACCCGCATCGAAGCTGCTCTTCGTATCACCCCGCTTGCTCCAGGTCAGCTCCTCGACCTTCCGCGCAACGAAGTCGCCCTTGGCCTGCACACTGCGCACCCGGGTGAAGAAGATGAGCTCGTTGTCCGGCGAGAGGTTCGGCAGGTACTCGTCGTTGGCCGTTGAAACACCGGCCACCACTTTCGCCGGACCTGCGGTGGTGTTGCGGTTGAAGTCGGCGAGGAACTCGAGTTCGGGCATCACCTCTTCAACGTCCTTGTACTTCTTGTCCTGGTCCTTGCTGAACTTGCTCTGATCATCGCTCGGGAACCGTATGAAGGCATCGAAGCTCTTCTTCGCCTTGGCGTACTCACCGTTGCCGTAGTGGATGCTGCCCATGTAGTAGTCCACATCGGCATGGTACTCCGGGCACTTTGCCTTCAGTTGCTCGAAGTACTTCAGGCTCGCCTCGTAACTGACGTTGCTCTCCTTGGCACGCTTGTACGCGCTGATCCCGAGCTGGAACAAGCATTCTGCGCAGTTGGGATCCACCTCTTGCGTGGCTTTCAACTTCGCGTGGCGCTCGCCACCGTCCTTGGCCTTGGCGGCATCCTCCAACAGTTTCACGATCTTCTTGTCGGTGGGCTTGGCGCAAGGGTCGGTGGCGCCGCCTTGGTCTTCTTGCGCCAGTGCGCGATTGCCCCCAAGCACAACAAGCACCGCCATCACGACCTTGAGAATGCTGCAGCCCATCCTCTCGATTCCTCTCTTTCCCATTCCTGCCTCCTATTTCACCGTCGTGTTCGTTTCCTCGGCTTTCTTGATGATGGCGTCGCCCTGCTTCTGCGCTGCAACCACCAGGCCATCGGCTTTTTTGTCGGCCTCGGCCAGGTACTTCTGCTCCTGTTTGTCGGCTTCCTTCTTGGCGGCGTCCGCCGCAAGTTTCGCGGCCACCTTGGCCAAGGGGTTCGTGACTTTCGCCAGCTCGGCATCGGCGGCTTTGTAGGCGTCGGACTTCACCTTGGCGGCTTCCGTTCGTGCCTGGGCCTTCAATGCGTCGGCTTGTTTCTGTGCCTCGGCCACCAGCTTGGCGGCTTCTTCACGTGCTTTTGCGATGGCTTCTTCCTTCGCCTTGCCGATCTCCTCGTTCACGGTGTTCTTGATCTCCGTCACCACCGTCTCCTTCAGGTTGGTGCTGCCACCGGCGAAGACGGGCTTCACCACGGGCTTCATCACCGTGCCTGTGATCTTGCAGGTCATATCGAGCTCTTTGGGCACCTGCACGTTGGAGCCGATGGCACTGTTCAATTGGCCGAGCAATCCGCCGACCGCTTGAGCCGCTTGCGCGCCGAACATCTCGGTGGGCACCTTGGCGTCCATGTTGTAGTCGATGCTCTGATCGGCGAACGCCGTGCTTCCGCCCACCTTCGCTTGGATCTTGTCCAGCTTAACCGGGAACTTGTCGGTGATCATCTTCCCGTCCTTGAAGTGATAGCTGAAGTCGAGGTTGTCGATGACGGTGTTCTCGAGCTTCGTCAGTTTCAACGCACGGGCCAGGTCCACCAACGGCTGGAAGCCTTCGATCGCCACGGTCTTCGTTCGCAGTTTGCCATCGCCCGTGAGGCTCTCCATCACCGGCATCATGTCGGGGCCCAGTACGCCGGTCATGCGCAGGTCGGTGCTGAACTTGCCTGTGCACGTCTTCACGATTGGCGCCACCATCTCCACGGTCTCCACGTACTTCACCGTCTGCTCGATGTCCACGTCGTTCACGTCGTAGGTGAGGTCGAAGGTGGGCTTCTTCGGATCGGTGGTGACGTACGAACCGCTCATGCCGATGCCACCGCCGAGCGCGTTGAAGAAGACATCGCGCAGATCCACCCGGCTGTCGTGCACGTGCAGGTTGCCCTTTGCGTTGTCGAGGGTCATGTCATCGAAGAGCACTTGCTTGGCCGCTAGGCCCAGTTTGAAATCGATGTTCTTGGGGACTTCGATGATGGACATGCTTGACGTATCCGTGCTGACCCCCTCCTGGCCTCCCCCGGTGGGGGAGGATGCAACCGCTTCCTCGTCGCTCATGAACTCGTTCAGATCAAGCTTGTTGCTCGTCATGGTGAAGGCACCGACGATGGTGCTGTCCTTCAGCAACCACTCCAGGTAGTTGTCGAAGCGGCCTTGCGCTTTCACATCGCTTGCACCGATTGTGCCGTCGAACCCGTCCAGTGACAGGAACTTCGGACTGAACGTGAAGTACAGGCCCGTGATGCCGACCGTCGGCATGCTGTCCGCTTTGTACTCCATGCCCATGAGCTTGAGCGTGCCGGCCGCGTTGAACTTGTCGTACTGCTCTTCCTCGATGGCGCTCATCCGCCCCTTCAATTGCACATCGGCCACAAGACTGCCCTTCAGGTCCTCGCCCTTTTCCATGGGCACCACCTTCTTCACGCTGGTCAGGTCCACGTTCGCTTTCAGGTCGGCGTCCACATCGGGGTCGCTGATGGGGGTCTTCAGGAACATGCGCGCGTTGACCGGGTTGCCGGCCATGCGCATGGCGAAGCGGCTCAGGTCGATCGTCATGCCGTCAAGGTCCTTTCCCTCGGGGCTGATGATGGCGCACATCACCTGGATGTCGTCCACGCTCTCCGGCAAGCTGGGGTATTTGAAGCGTCCGTTCTCCACCCCGATGTTCACGCCGAAGCCGGGCATGGTGTTGTCGTTGAAGGTGCCCTTCACGAAGCCGTCGAACGCCGCCTTGCCGGTCATGTCAACTCCGTCCAGGTTGCTTGCGAATTCGGCCGGCACCAACGAAAGCAACGTGGCCAGGTCGTTCTTCTTCGTGTTCCACTTCAGGTCCATCACCATGTCGTCGCCAGGCATGCTCAGCCAGCCGTCGAAGCCGAGCACGAGCTGATTGATGGTCACTTCGTTCTCCTTGAAGGTGTACTTGCTCTGCGGCATGTCCATCTCCAGATCCGCCTTCATGTCGAGCTTCACGTTGCGCAAGTACTTCACCCCGTCGAACAACACGTTCACCGTATCGCTGTGCGTGGTGGTGTTCAGCACGAAGAGATCTTGCGTGAAGTCGCCATTACCGTTGTGGTCGAGCCCGAGCAGTTCCATGGTGTACGGCAGGCTCGCATCATCGTAGATCAGGCGTCCGTCGGTGATCCAATACTCCTGCAAGGCGATGTTGAAGGCCGTGGCCCCGGTATCGGCAGGTTCTGCAGCAGCTGAACTGTCCACCTTGGCAATGTCCCAGTTCGCTTTGCCGTCTTCCAGCACCTTCACGTGGATGTTGGGCCGCACCAGCCCGATCTTTTTGATCTCGATACGATCGCCGAAGAGGCTCATGAGCCCAACAGTGGTCTCAAGCGATCCGATGTCGGCCAGGCAAATGCCCTCGAAGGGTGCGTTGTTGCACACCTTGACGTTGGCCACGGTCACGTTCAGGTTGGGGAAGCTGCTCAACAACGTGATGTCCCATTCGCCCCAATCCACGGTGGCGTTCAGGTTCTTGTTCACTTCCTCCTTCACGCGCGCTTCGATCTTGTCCTTGAAGGCGATGGGGATGATGATGGCCGCCGCGATGAGCAGCACGAAGAGGATGAGGAGCGTGAGACCGATGCGTTTGAGCCACTTCATGGATGGGAAGGTGGAAAGGTGAAAGGGTGCGAAGGTGGTTTGGTGAGGGGGTGATCCGGTCCGAGGTTCTTTGTCACTTCGAGCGCAGTCGAGAAGGCAAAGGTGAAAACGCCTTCAGCGGCTTGATGGTGCGCTCGTCGAAAAGGTGAACAAGTACGGGGTGGATCGCGGTGCAGCCAAGACGCATGCCGAACAACGTCCGATCAGACCCTTGCCGCACGTTGCCGCAGCAAATGATCGGCGAGGACGAGACAGGTCATGGCTTCCACGAGGGGCACGGCACGCGGCACCACGCACGGGTCGTGACGGCCCTTGGCTTCCAGGGTCACGGCTTCGCCGGCACTGTTCACCGCGGCTTGGGCCTTGGAAATGGTGGCGGGGGGTTTGAAGGCCACATCGAAGTGGAGCTCATCGCCATCGCTGATGCCGCCCGCCAGACCGCCTTGCGACTGCTGGTTGTGCGTGCTTCCCCGCATGGCAGCCGCCCTGAAGCCGTTGCCGATCTGAAAACCTTTCGTGGCGTTGATGGACAGCATGGCCTTGGCCAGGTCGGCGTCGAGCTTGTCGAATACGGGCTCCCCCAGGCCAACGGGCAGACCACGCACCACGCACGAGACCACGCCACCGATGCTGTCGCCCTCGGCGCGCACCATCTCGATGACCTTGGCCATCAAACCTGAAGCGACGGGCTCGGGGCAGCGAACATCACTCTGCCAGGTTGCGCTCGGATCGGCCGGGCGCTTATCCATGATCACGTTGCCCACCTGGCTGACATAAGCCTGCACGATCACGCCTTCACGCACCAAGAGTTGGCGGGCAATGGCCCCGCCGACAACACAAGCAGCCGTGGTGCGTGCACTGCTACGCCCGCCGCCACGATGGTCGCGCAAGCCGTACTTCTCCTCCCAGGTCTTGTCGGCGTGCCCAGGCCGGTAAACGTCTTTCAGAGCATCGTAGTCGCTGCTGCGGGCATCGGCATTGCGGATCAAGAAGCCGATGGGCGTGCCAAGGGTCCGGCCATCGAACAGACCGCTCAGGAACTCCACTTGGTCCGCCTCATTGCGCGCAGTGCCCAATGGCGTGCTGCCGGGGCGCCTTCGGTCGAGTTCCAGCTGCACGGCTGCCATATCCACTGGCAATCCCGCAGGACAACCATCGAGCACACCACCAATGGCAGCGCCGTGGCTCTCGCCGAAGGTGGTCAACCGGAAGATCTGGCCGAAGGTGTTGCCGGGCATGCGGCGAAGGTGGTTGAAAGGCGGCACTTGTACCATCGGGCACGGCCACCAATGCTCACCGGAGAACGTTATCGTCCCTTGCGGAAACCGGACACCAGTACGTAAACAGCGATGGCCAAGCCGACCATGTACACGATGGCCAACGCCGGCTTCTCGAAGCGTAGTTCATCGGCGTGGAACTGGTCCAGCAATCCACCTCCGATGATGACCGCGATGATCAGCATGGGCAAGTTCAACGACTTCTTCTTCTCCGTGCTCGCGTTCATTGTCCCCTGGGTGAGGCCGCGAAGTTCAGCACGACGCAACTACCACTCGCTGGTCATGGCCGCATCCAGGCTCTTGATCACGCCGGTGAGGATGGCGTGCATCTTCTCGAAGTCCTCGCGTTCGTCGGTGGCGAGCTTGTCCTCCAGCGGGTACTTGCCCACGGCCACGTACTCCAGATCGGTGAGCTTGTAGCGGTAGCGCTTCTCCTTCAGGTCCACCGTCAGGTTGTACTCCACGAACTTGCGCTGTTTGCCGGGCAACGCCTCACGGTCGTGGATGGTGTACGTGTCGCCGTCCACGCCGAGCTTCACGTACTGGCTTTCCTGGGCGTTGTAATTCTGTTTGATCCACTTCTCCAGCTTGGTCCGCAGCTCTTCCTTGCTGAACGAGAGCGTATCGCTCGCCTTGGTGTACGCGTACTTGTGTGTGATGCTGTCGCGTGGGATGATCTCGCGCTTCTTCTGGGCTTGGGCCGAAGTGACCAGGGCGATGCACAGGAACCATAACAGGGCACGCATGAGGGTGTGGGGTTGGTTGCCCGAAAGTATGGCGGCGCGACCGCTATCCTTGCAACGGACATGTCGCGCCTGCTCATCAAGAACGCCAAGGCCCTGCTCGGCACCCACCCTGCCGGAGCACTGCGTGTTCACGGCGGCGACATGGCCACGCTGCCGCGCATCGAGGACGGCTGGCTGCTGGCGGAGAACGGCCGCATCACGGCGCTCGGCTCCATGGACACCTGGCCCGGCATCACCGATTGGAACGGCCTGGAGGTCATCGATGCAACGGGGCGTTTCGTGTTGCCGGGCTGGTGCGATCCGCACACGCACGCCGTGTTCGCCGCAACGCGCGAGGAGGAATGGGTGGACCGTCTGCGCGGGCTCACCTATCAGGAGATCGCGGCCAAAGGCGGCGGCATCCTGAACAGCGCGCGCAAACTGCGGGAGGCCAGCGAGGATGACCTCTTTGTCGCAGCCAAGGCACGCGTGGAAGAACTCATGCGGCTCGGCACGGTGGCCATCGAGATCAAAAGCGGTTACGGCCTTTCGTTGGAAGCCGAACTGAAGATGCTGCGCGTGGTGAAGCGGCTGAAGGAGGCGCTGCCCCTGCAGGTGAAAGCCACGTTGCTCGGCGCGCACGCATTGCCCACCGAATTCAAGGAGCACCGCTCAGCTTACCTGGACATGGTGGTGAACGAGCTCATCCCCGCCGCGGCCCGGGAAGGACTCGCCGATTTCGTGGATGTGTTCTGCGAAACGAACTACTTCACCGTGCCGGAGATGGTGCGCGTGCTGGAAGCCGGAGCCAAGCATGGCCTTCGCGGCAAAGTGCACGTCAACCAGTTCACTTCCATCGGCGCCATCGAAGCCGCCGTGGAGCACGACTGCCTAAGTGTTGATCACTTGGAAGTCATGAACGATGGGGATATCAAGTCTCTCTCTCCCCTCTCCACCGGAGAGGGGCCGGGGGTGAGGTCAAACTCGCCATTGCCCACACTCCTCCCCGGCTGCTCCTTCTTCCTCGGGATCCATTACGCTCCAGCCCGCCGCCTCATGCAGCAAGGTTGCGCCGTGGCCTTGGCTAGCGACTTCAACCCCGGCAGCACCCCTAATGGCAATATGAACCTGGTGCTGTCGCTGGCCTGCACACAGCTGAAGATGCTGCCGGAGGAAGCCATCAACGCCGCCACGCTCAACGCCGCAGCGGCCATGGACCTGTCGCACGAGGTGGGCAGCTTGAGCATCGGCAAGCGCGCCAGCTTCATCGTTACCACGCCGCTACATTCGCCGGCCGCGCTGCCCTACTATTTCGGCAGCGACAACATCGACACCGTCGTCATTGATGGAAGGATCATCCGGGCCGGAGAAGCAGTGGCCTGAACCCAACGACAAGGGGCTGCCCAGCCATCCGTTCCGCCCGCCGGGACTGGAGATGATGATGGGGCTGGGCTTGTTCTTCAGCGCCTTCATGGTGCAACAGATGGGCTTGCTCTGGGGCTTCTCCACGCACCCGCACGTGGAAGCGGCCAAAGCCGAGGCCCCGCTGGAAGACGTGATCGAGGCCTTGCAGCACCACGGCGATGTGGTCTCCTGGTCCGTCGGCTGGGGTGGCACCATCGGCACATTGACCATCCTGCTGTTCGTGGCGCTGTGGAAGAAGAAGCAATGGCGCTCCTTCCTTGCGTTGCGCACCCCACCGCTCAAGACAGCGCTGAAATGGATGGGGATCTTCCTCGCGTTCGCGCTGGTTATTGAGCTCGTGGTTTCGCAGTTCGAGGTGTTGCAGGACCCCTTCACGGCGGAAGTCGTCGGCACCGTCACCAAACCGTTCCTGTTCATCCTGTGCATGGGCATCATCGGCCCGCTCTTCGAGGAACTGGCGTTCCGTGGTCTGTTCTACGGAAGCCTGCGCTACCTCCTGGACAAGCATGTGGCCATCGCCATCGTCAGCGGTGTGTTCACCGTGCTGCACATGCAGTACTCGCTGGCCATCATGTTCACACAAGTGTTCCCCCTGGCCGTGCTGCTGGGCTATGTGCGCAGCGAGACCAACAGTCTTTGGCCGGGCCTGCTCATCCACATACTGGTGAACAGCAGTGCCCTCTTCATCGCGAGTGCCTGACCGGCACGTTCAACTCCTCACCTCCATGACCGCTCCCATCATCGAATGCGTGCCCAACATCAGCGAGGGCCGCGACCGCCAGAAGATCGACGCCATCGTTGCCGCAGCCGCCAGTGTGGACGGTGTGCGCGTGCTGGATGTCGATCCCGGCAAAGCCACCAACCGCACCGTCATCACGTTCGTGGGCGCGCCCGGGCCGGTTTGCGAAGCCGCCTTCCGCTTGGTGAAGAAAGCGCAGGAGCTCATCGACATGCGCAACCACACGGGCGAGCACCCGCGCTTCGGCGCCACCGATGTGTGCCCCTTGGTGCCCATCAGCGGCATCAGCATGGAGGAGGTGGTGCCCTACGCGAAGAAGCTCGGCGAACGCATCGGCAAGGAGCTCGGCATACCGGTATACAACTACGAGTTCGCGGCCAGCGAGGAGAAACGCCGCAACCTGGCCAACAACCGCGCAGGCGAGTACGAAGGACTTCCGAAGAAGCTGATGGACCCCGCGTGGAAACCTGACTTCGGTCCGGCCGAGTTCAACGAGAGCGTGGCGCGCAGTGGCGCCATTGCCGTGGGTGCCCGCAAGTTGCTGGTGGCCTACAACGTGAACCTTAACACCACGAGCACGCGCCGCGCCAACGCCATCGCCTTCGACATACGCGAGGCAGGTCGCAAGGTGAAGCAGGCCGATGGCAGCGAGCAGCAGGTGCCCGGCAAGCTGAAGAGCGTGAAAGGCATCGGCTGGTTCATTGAGGAGTACGGCATCGCACAGCTCTCGCTCAACCTCACCGACATCGACATCGCGCCCATGCACATCGCTTTCGATGAGGCTTGCAAGAGCGCACAGGAGCGCGGCATCCGTGTCACAGGCAGCGAGCTGGTGGGCCTGGTGCCGAAGAAGGCCCTGCTCGATGCGGCCGACTTCTACCTCGCACGCCAACAGCGCAGCCTCGGCATCAGCGAGCGCGAGAAGATCAAGATCGCGGTGAAGTCGATGGGCCTCGACGACCTGGCGCCGTTCGACCCGGAGAAACGCGTGATCGAATACCTGCTCGCCGACACCAAGGACGAACGCCTGGTTCGCATGGACCTCAAGCGCTTCAGCGAGGAAACGGCCGCCGAAAGCCCCGCCCCGGGCGGTGGCAGCGTTGCGGCCTACTGCGGTGCGCTCGGTGCCGCGCTGGGTACCATGGTGGCCAACCTCAGCGCGCACAAACGCGGCTGGGACGAGCGTTGGGAAGAATTCAGCCAGTGGGCGGTAAAAGGCGAAGCGCTGCGCCAACAACTCATCGCCCTAGTGGACGAGGACACGCGTGCGTTCGACGCCATCATAGCGGCGATGCAACTTCCGAAGGGCTCGCCTGAACAAGTGGAAGCCCGCAAAGCCGCCATCCGAGAGGCCACCAAGGGTGCCATCCTTACGCCGCTGCGCACGCTGGAGCTGTGCGTGGAGTGCATGACCGTTGCCAAAGCCATGGCCGATAGCGGCCTGAAGGCCAGCGTGAGCGACGCCGGTGTGGGTGCCCTCTGCGCGCGGGCCGGTGCGCTCGGTGCCTACCTCAACGTGCGCATCAACTGCGCAGGACTCGACGACGAAGCCTGGAAGAAGGACGTGCTGGCCAAAGCCGAAGCGTGGAAAAAGAAGGCCGAAGAGGAAGAGGCAGCGGTAATGGCCGTTGTGCTGGGGAAAGTCTGAGCCCGGGCAGCCCAACGGCATTTCCACCGTCACGTTGGGTGTGATCCCTTACGTTCACGTTCCCATGCGCTCCACGCTCTTCGTTCCGCTCGCTCTTGTCCTTCCCAACCTGCTGTGCGCACAACAGTGGTATTGCATGAACCCGACATACCCGAGCACACCGCCGAATGCCAGCGGCATGGTGGGGTTCGAGGCCGCAGGCAAGTTCTACTACGGCTTCGGTACGGATGACTTGGACCAGATCGACGGTAGCTGGGAAATCTATGACCCGGCCACGAACACGGCCTCGTGGTCCGGTGCACAAACCGCTGGGCGGTCGCAATGCGTTGCCTTCAGCGTGAACGGCTATGGCTATGTGGGCACCGGCAATGTCCAGGTGGGCGGACCCTTCGATCCCAGCTACGTGACCAGCTTCATCCAGCGGTACGACCATGTTGCCGGTCAGTTCACCTCGGGCTCGCACTTCGCCGGTGGGCCACGCCTCGATGCGGTGGCTTTTACCATCGGCAACCTGGTGTACATGGGCGGCGGCCTCGATGTGGACACAGCGCTCGGCACAACGCTCCCGGAGAACGACCTCTGGGTCTTCGACGCGGTTGCGGATACATGGACATCACGCGCCGACATGCCGACCAACCTCAACAAGGGCCTCTCCTTCGTCCTGAACGGGAAGGGCTACGTGATGCCCAACGGGAGCAATGCCCTCTGGGAGTACGACCCCGTTGCGAACGCATGGGCCACACGCGCCCCGTACCCGGGCACCGCGCTGAACGGCCGTTGTGCTTTCGCGCTCAACGGGCTGGGGCATGTGGGCACCGGCACAAGCGGTGGCAGCGATGCGCAGGCGTTCTTCACGTACGACCCCGTGAGCAACACATGGGCAAACGCGCCCAGCATGTGGGCATCAGGTGGTCGAACGGATGCCTTGACCTGCGTGATCGGCAACAGTGCTTATGTGCTGGGTGGCAAGCGCAACTCGAACACCATCCTCGGTGACCTCTGGCGCTTCGGGCCCGCCACCTCGCCGTTGCCCAATGCGTGGACCCAACGGCCCTTCATGCAGGCAGCCGCGCGCGAACTCCCCATTGCCTTCACCATTGGCGACAAGGGATACGTGGGTGGTGGCAGTGGACAGAACGGCAACCTCACCGACTTCTGGATGTACGATCCGGCAACACAAGCCTGGACCGCTCGTGCCAACATCCCGGCTGTTCAAGCCGATGAGGGATTCAGCATCGATGGCATCGGGTACGTGGTGACGGCCGCCGCTGCCAACAACTTCTTCGCCTACGATCCGGTGGCCAATGCCTGGAGCCCACGGGCCGACATGCCCGGCGGCGCCCGCAGCGCGGCATCCAGCTTCGCCATGGAGGGCAAGGGCTATGTGGGCGGCGGCGTGATCGGCGGAACGCGCACCAGCACGTTCTATTGCTACGATCCGCTGACGAACACCTGGACGCAACGGGCCGACATCCCGCTGGCACGGCGCAGTTCCACCGGATTCGCCATCGGCAACAAAGGGTACATCTGCGCGGGCAACTTCTCCGGTTCAAGCACCACGATCGGCACCACCTACCGTTACGACCCCGTGGCCGACTCGTGGACGGCCGTGGCTGCCTATCCGTTCAACGGTAACGGCAACCAGAACGGCATGTGCTTCACCATCGGCAACCGCGCCTACGTAGGTGGTGGCTTGGTGGGCGGACCCACGTTGAGCAGGCACTTCCACGCGTACGACGCACCCACCAACACCTGGACGCAAATGACCTTTTGCGGTGGCGGCTACCGCTACAACGGGGTCGGCTTCGGCATTGGCGACAAGGGTTACCTCTTCGGTGGGCGGCTCGAGCCGGACACCATTACGCCCTTCCTCAACAACGCCGAACGGAGCAACGACTTGTGGGAATACATCCCGGAGATCATCAGCGTATCGCCACGCGCATTCCTGGAAGGTCCGTTCGGTGCGCTTGCGGGCGTGATGCACGACAGCTTGCATGCGCAAGGACTCCTGACCGCACTGGATCCATACGGCGCGAACGGCTACCCCAACCCCGGCGGCACCTACACCGGCATGCCGACGCAAGTCCCGGCGAACACCGGCACCGATGCGATCGTCGATCGTGTGGTCGTGGAACTGCGCGATGCCGCGAACCCAACGATCGTGCGCGCCACGCGCCATGTGTGGCTGCAGCGCGATGGCGATGTGGTGGACATGGACGGCACATCGCCGGTGCGTTTCACTCTGCCGCCCGGCAACTACCATGTGGCCGTCCGCCATCGCAACCACCTGGGCGCAATGACCTTCACCGCACCAGCGCTCTCGGGAGCGCCGACCATGGTGGACTTCACCGACCCGGGCGTCGCGACCTACGGAACGGACGCTCGCAGGATCATCGGCCCGCACGCAGTGCTCTGGGCGGGGGATGTGACCTTCAACGGACAGTTGAAATATGCCGGGGCGAGCAACGACCGCGACCCGATTCTGGTGGGCGTGGGCGGCAACACACCGCTGAACGTGGTGCCCGGCCATTTTGCCGAG
This sequence comes from Flavobacteriales bacterium, assembly GCA_016699575.1. Taxonomy (NCBI): domain Bacteria; kingdom Pseudomonadati; phylum Bacteroidota; class Flavobacteriia; order Flavobacteriales; species Flavobacteriales bacterium. The sequence continues at coordinate 1,319,817 of CP064979.1, forward strand.
GATGTGAACATGGACGGGCTGTTGAAGTACGCCGGGGCGAACAACGATCGCGACCCCATCCTGCTGAACCTGCCGGGCAACGTGCCCACGGCGGTGCGCAACGCGCAACTGCCCTAGCGCAACCGCCAAAAGCAGCGAAGGGCCGCCGGAGATACCGGCGACCCTCGCTTTGCCCTAACGATCAGTTCCCTGACCAAAACCTGAGTGCTTCAACGGGGCGGGTTGGGATAGGTTACGGGGTGGGTGAAAAAAGTTGGCCGGAACGGCGATGCCCGCACACATAGGCAACCGGACCCACAGGGGTACGCGCCTACGATGCGGCGGGCCTTCAAGCTGCAGGATGATCGGGCAAACTGCACCAACATCAATCTACCACCACTTTCACACCGCTCAACCACCTCCCCTCATCGCGCAGGTGCAAGTGATAGACGCCCTGCGGCAACCCCGACAAGTCCAGTGCGGTGCTGCTGAAACCGCGGCCCACTTGCTCGTTGCGCACGGTGCGGCCAAGCCCATCAACCAGCACGAGGCTCAGTATGCCGCGAACCACCAGATCGGCCGGCAGCGCAGCTGATACGGTGACCGTGCCGTGCGCCGGGTTCGGGTACACGCTCAATGCGTTTTCCAAACCAAGGGCCACCTCCTCCATGCCATCCCAGCCGCAGCCCGGCACCAAGCAGCCCATGCTGTCCACCTTCAGAAGCCACACCATTTCCAGATTGGGTATGCTGTCGTCAGTTCCCTGTTGCGCGACACCGGTCATTGCAAAGCCTCCATCGCTGGTCGGCTCCACATCGTAGGGGATGTGGTTGCTCGCCTGTCCACTATAGTAATTGTACTTACGCAACCAAGTGAGGTCACCATCAGGCTCCAACTTGTAGAGCAGACCCCTGCGTATTCCACCGCCCTGCAAGCTCAATTCGTATCCGCTCGCCACCAAAGACCCGTCATCTAGTTCTTCCATGTCGTAGCTGAAAGCCCAATACTGTTGGTTATACTGCTTGGTCCACATCACGTTCCCGTCGATGTCCCACTTCCTGAAGTAGTTCCACTGCATATTGAACGGGCCACCCGGCAGAGGCATATAGCTGCACGCCGCCACAATACCACCGTCCTGCGTCTGAAGGGCGCTCACGTTCGTGCCAACGTACCGGCTCCCGCCAATGTCCCGCCGCCAGATCACATCGCCGATGCTGTCCAGCCGCATAACCCAAACGGGGTTGTCCACGCCGCCCAACTGGTAGCCAGAGTAAACCAGCCCATGCGCACCACAGGGTCTCACTCCTAATGCCTCAGTGGTTGAGGTAAAACTCTTGGTCCAATGAACACCGTTGAGCGTGTCGCCAACAACCAGCAAAGCCGAACCGCTAGTTTCATCCGGATCATTGAAACCGCATACTGCAAAGCGATCATCCGGCAACAAACAGGTCTGTCGCCCACCCACGTATCCCGTGTCCAACAATGTCCGCGTCCAAACGGTATCACCATCTGCCCCGTAGCGCACCAGGCTCATTTGGCTCCATGAAAAGTTCCCGGCTTGGAAAGCGGTCAAGGCGGTGAGCGCCGTTGGGCCGTTATTCCAGGCCGCATCGCTGTAGCCATGATTGTAATCGTGGGCCGTCGTGGAATAGTGTTGGGTTTCATCCATGAACGCCCCATTCGCATCGAAATGAATTGCGAACGGTTTGCCCAGGTTCCCTGGCACTACGGCTTCGGCGATCACCATGTATCCGCTCGGCACCTGCACGACTGAGCGGCCCACGGCACCACCTGCGTCCAGCATGCCCTGTTGCACACTATGATTGTGAACCACATTGAAAGTGCCTTGTCCAAGGCACACGCCTTCCGCGAGAATCAGCACGACCCCGATCCGCCTCATTGCTTCAGTTCGTTTTCGCCACGGTGAACTTCACCTCAGCAACCGGAACACCCTCCCGTAAGAGCGCACCCAGATACAATCCGCTGCCCCAGCCGTGCAGGTCAAGCTCCACAACCCCCGACTTGTCCGTCAGTGCGAACTGCCCTACCACTTGGCCCATGCCGCCGTACACCACCAAGGCATCGGCCTGCGTGCCCGTGCTATAGCTCAGCACCACATCCTCAACTGCGGGGTTGGGTTGTGCCTGTAGTTGCGGCACATCGCGTTCCACAACACGCTCGCGAACGCGCGGACGGTAAGCCTTCCAATCGTTGGGCAGCTCCAACACCGGCAGTTCGCGCCAGTGGTCGGCCTCCAACAGCACGTCCCATGCCTGCGCCGCTCCGGAAAGACCGGTGTAGGCCAACGTTTCCAAAGCATCGATTTCCGTGCTCCCCATGGTGGTGCCATGGTTGGTGCCTTCCATGTAACCCGCGTAGGTGATCAGATCGGCATAAGCCTCCTCTTGCGCCCATTCCTCGCTGAGCAGGTCGTTCACAGCGCCATGGTCCGAAGCCGCCAAGGCATGGTGTACCAACGCAATACGGTTGCCCCGGCCCAGGCCGTCGTCCAGCACGGCTTGCAAGCTGTCCATGGCACCGGCGGTTACCGTATCGGCCGCCCAGTAGCGCATGCAGTTCGTGGCCGCCATAAAGTGCTCGGTGTTCAACTCGTTGATCTCGCGTTCCAGCACGTCCTTCATGCTGCCTGGGCCGTTGGCCTGGGCATCGTCTATAAGGGCCATCTGGTAAGTGCTCACCAAGCCGCTGTTGGGCAGGCGCTCCACGATGTTCTGCTGCACCGGCGCGTTCTGGATGAAGACCTGCGTGATGTGCCAGCCGTCCATCGGTTCGCCGCGTTCTATCACGGCTTCGAGCACCTCTTCACTTAGGGGGTGGTGCGCGAAGAGTATGTCGCGTAATGCATGACTTTCAAGCCAAGGTGTTTCCTGGGTCAAGGCCTCCATTACATCCGGGGTTTCGCCCATATCCACGGTTTCGTTGTACTGGGCCAAAGTGCTCACCAAAGCGGCCTTTGCGTTCTTGCGCGCAGCGACCTCCGAATTGATAACAATACCGCCAACGGCCGCGAAGCCGTCTGCACAGTGTACTGGCTTGTCCAAAAGCAGGCCGTTGAAGGGCACATTTTCCTGCATGTAATCAATGTTCGGACACTCGACAACGCAATCGGGATCATCGTGCCGGTGGTAAAAGAAGTAACAATCGGGGTCTATGGCGGGGTCGAAGGCCATGTCCCAATCCACGGTGCAGGAGGGGCTGTTGAAGAAGCGGTTGCCAGCAAGGGCTGTTGCAACCCCAAAGACTCCTTGGTTCCCTGAGATCCGCGCATTCGGCCCAAGAGCGTAGTCCACCTTGTTCGCGGTGTAATCCCCGCAAAGAATGTCCAAGCCTATTTCAGGGTCGGTAGCCTCATCACAATGATCACCCCACACCGTGGTGCCAAGGGTCAGGTTCATGAACTCGTTGTTGTAGATGCGGTTGTTCATCTCCGCCGTGCCCAGGAAGACAATGCCAAGGTTGCTATTAGGGGTGCCCCCATCAAAGAGATTGTCCTCCACCACGTAACCATAGGTTTGGAACAGCAGCAAACCAATGGGCGAAGGAGTGCCGGGTTGCCACTCGGGCACTTCGAACACATTGCCGGTTACTTCACCCTGGAAGGGGCCAAGGTCAGCAAGGCCGTACACCGTGTTACGGAAGTGCATGTCCCGCACCCAGTAAGGCCGATGGCGCCCCACGCTTACCCCGCACCACAAGCCATCGAAATAACTCTGGGATGAGTTGCCATTGCCGAGCACACGAGGTGCGCCCCATGAATTGCTCAGGATACCGAAGCCCCGCTCAATGCCGGAGCTGGTGGTGCTGCTGATGATGTTCCAGAAGCGGCAGTTCTGGAAGAGCACCCTGCCGCACCATCTGAGGTTGGCATGAGCATAGGGCACCTCTGCATCCGGCCAATTGTCGTTGGTGCCGAAATCGCAGTCCTGGAACCTGTTCTGCGTATTGGGCGGGGCCGGAACCGCGCCCGTGGGCCCAAGGATCTGGACATCGATGATGTTGTTCAGCCATTGCGTGCTTGCGCTGTGTATGATGCCACGATATCCACTGCTTGTGTAGCCACCAAGGCCATTGCGCGTTGCGGCCAAAGCACCAACCTCGGCATTCTCCACCACCGCATTCTGGGTCCTGAACCTGCCTTGGTTGCTATAAGGCAACTGCGACAAGTTACTGTTACCCCGCACTTCAACGCCTCTCCAGCGTTCGTCGCAAGCATTGGTGAGCGTGCAGCCGTTGCAGTAGAGGTAGCCGCCGGGTTGCACTATGATCCCGGCCCCGGTCCCGAACTCGAACCGCATGCCCTGTATCGTCAACGATGCCCCGTCCGGTACCATGAGGTTGCCCGCCATGCGCACAGTGTTGGAAGTACCGAAGGGGTTGGCCGCCGCCGTCCATGTAGTGCTGCCGCTGGGCGCTTCGGATCCATTGAAGGCCGTGAGGTCGAACCGGGTAGCACAGCAGGAAACGTCGCTCATCGCAGGGGGAGGATTACCGCCCGGTTGAGCATTCAATAAGTAGTACAAGTCACCACCGTTCATTTCTCCGGAAATGCACACTTCGTTGAGTGCATACACATCATCATCCCAAACGGCGTTCACGGGGTCATCGGGGTCAATCAGCGCTCCGAGAAGAGCATTGCCCAATGCATCCTTGCCGCACACGTAGAGCGCTGGCGTTATGCCCCCTGGCGCCATGCCGAGTTCAAGTTCGCTATCAAAGAACTCCGGGGCGGTGGTCACGAGGTCATTGAGGGTGTTGTTGTCCAGATCGATGTAGCCGAGGGAGGTCGGTCCGTTGGTATAGTTCGGCATCCACCAGTACAGATATTCGCCATTGGGAGAAAACTCCAAGCCTGCGATCCGCATCTCGAGGATGGGGTCGCCATTGACATCCAAAGGGTCAGGCCCTTGGCTGTCCGTAAAGACCAAGTAGGTCCCTGCACCGAGGAACGGCCACAGATCCGCGTCCAATGCATTGATCCTCCAATAGTTCACGCTGAAGAACCGGTCGTTGCCATCCGCGTGATAGTTTGTGAAGGCGAACCGGATCTCCGACCCAACGCTCACCACCTCGACCTCTCCCTTTGCTGATCTCAGACCGTAGTTAACCTGTCCACTTGAAACGGTACCCGTCCTGATGTGGACCAGATCATTGCTTGTGATCTCGAAGATGGCGTAGTGCCATCCGGTTGAAGCGAACAGGAAGTGGCGTTCTGCCACGGCATTGTACACCGCATCGAAGTGGATCGTTCCGGTGGTTCCTTGCCATGGGTCGATCGGGATCGTCGTGTACGGGGCAGGGTTCAATGAGAACCCGTTCGGCAGATTCGGGGCCCAGTTGCTCAACGGATTGAACCCGATCAGTTCCGCGTCCGAAATGTCCAAGAGCGTTCCTCGACGCGCCGGGTCGGTGAATAATGGGTTGTCAATCGTCAAGTCCAGAACCGAGTACTCCAAGTCGTACGGTGCCAGCAGGGTCCCTGACTCACTGGAGAAGATGTACCATAGCCCGCAGCGCCCCGGTACAGGATACACCACCACTTCGGTGATGCCTCGGAAAAGCTCGGCAGTGGCACCGCCTCCATTGACGTCCGCCATCAGATATCCGTCCTTATCATAAAGTCTGCCGTCAATGATGAAGAACAGGATCCGACCGAGGTCGTCCATCTCTACGAATTGTGAGTATTCAGCAAGCTGACCTTGGTACTGCAGATCAGGATCCTCATTGGGATCATTTGGCTCCGGAAGTTCGAGCAATGAAAGCTGCGGAGCGCCCGAAGTTGGCTGCACCAGCACTTCGTTACCGATCAACCATGCTGGGCTTTGCGCATGTAAGGTTGGGGCCAGCAACATCAGGACCACAACACACTTTACCAAGCGCACAACGACCATTCTGTTCAACCGCGCATTAGCTTCCATTGGTCTTGGGGTATATGGCGAACGTAGTCATTCTGCTTGGCAAGAAATTAGCATACCGCCGGCCTTTGTCTACCAGTCCGGTCGACCCAGGCTCGCTACTTTATACACCAGCGGGGGCCTTGGCCCCCGCTGCTGCTTTATGACGAAGCGAGAAGTGCCTTACGCCCTGAACGGCTCCTGGTAGTGCACCAGGTCGTAGTAGCGGTCCCACACGCCCAGCACCAGTTCATCGTTGAGGGAGGCCACCACGTTGGTGGCGTGCAGGGGGCCGGTGCCCAAGGGCTCCATAATGTGGTTGTTGTTGCGCAGCAGGAAGCGGCCCGCCAGCGCGATGGGGTTGCGCTGCCCCTCGGTGGTGCGCATGCAGTGTTCCCACAGCTCGGCGCCGAAGTGGTGGGCGGTGCCGCCGTCCAGTGAAAGGAGCAAGGCGTTCTGCCGTTGGTCCATGCGGCGGTAACGCAGCAACCCGGCCACGTGCAGGCCGTCGGCATCGCGGTGCACCAGGAAGGTCCACGGGTTGCCGATGGCGCTGGTGAGGGGCAGCAGCATTTCGTTGCCTATCGCACACGGGTGCGCAGCCAGGTGCGCATGCACGGCGGGCAGCAGCTGGGCCACATCGTGGTGGGCCTGCTCCAGCACCTCGGCGGGGGTCATGGTGGGCACCAGGCAACGCGGGGCTTTGCGCAAGCGGCCCACCACACGGCGGGTGCGGGTGCGCAGCTTGGCCAGGTGCGAAAGGTCCGGCTGGGGGTTGTTGTTGGTCATGGTCAATGTGCGTTGTGCGGTGGCTTGGAACGGACGACCAGACGCAATGGTTACGCGGTTCACGGTTCGTGCATGCCGTATGCTGTTTTGGCAGTCATGGGTATTACTATCGTGCATGTCGTACATTGAGCATGCCGGATGACATTTTGGCACCGGTATTCGACCAAGCTATGCGACCTTATGATGCATGACCACGGGTGCTTGATGCATCAGCGGTGTTCCTCGACTACTTGCCTCTACCTTTTGATGAATGAACGGGGGTCTGCGGTATCGAAGAGTGCTGATGAATGACCACGGAACACCGATGCGCGATAAAGCGCCAACGCTTTGTTATCAACGGTTGCGGCGCATTGAGCGAGTATTGCCACCCCGCGACCGCGCAGCACGGACCTTTCATCAAGCCGTGGCGCTGAGCAGTGCCGCAAGCGGCCGCATTGGTCGCCGAACCGGACCGATGTGTCAAAGAACATCGGCAATGGGTCGGGTTGGTTGACGCACGCCAAGCATATACCCAGCAGGCGTTGTGCTGCTCTTACCATGGGCATATTACCAGCCTGGCGCCGTCGTACGGAAGACGTGTATAGAATGCGTATTATATGGACGTGACGAACGGTTATTGACACTCTCAAGCGTAGTAGAGCAAGCTAAAGATAAGTCCGTGGCAGCATATCGGTTTATGATGCTGACATACTATCAACAGAATAATGAACCAACAACGTAACCCTGTGCCATCGTGCAGCGTTGAAGCACCGTCAAACACAACGAGCCATGCTCACAACGAACCTCCGCTACGCCACCCAGTGCAGCTACCCCGCACCATGCGGCCCCTGCACTTCCGAAATTCTACGCTAAAGCCATGGCAATCTTGAAAGCAGGCATCAGCGGTTTGAAGGACGGAGCCTTGATAGCTAAGTCACGCAACGTTGTGGCACAGCTCACGGCGCACGTAGCCACTTTCGCTGCTCCCAACCCCGCCTTGGCGGACGTTACGGTAGTGATCAGTGCGCTGGAGAGCGCCAAGAGAGATGCCGAAACGGGCAGCCACCTCGCCTATGGTGAGGTGCGCGCCACGCGGACTGCCTTGAAGGGTATGATGAACCAGCTTGCCGAGTACGTTGCGAACGTTGCGGCCGGCGATGAGACCATCATGCTCCAGGCCGGATTCGAGGCGCGCAAGAAGCCGGAGCGTCAGCCCCTGCCCGAAGCACCCACCTCGCTCGTTGCGATGGTGAGCGCTTACCAGGGCGCGGTGGACCTCCAGTGGGTCAGCGCGTCTTACCGTAGCTACGTGGTGATGATGGCCTCCACCGACCCGGCGCAAGCCGGTACCGAGTGGCAGGCTGTTGCCACCACCACCAAGCGCCGCCATACGGTCGATCAGCTCGAATCCGGTAAGATGTACTGGTTCCAGGTGAAGGCCGTGAACGCGGCCGGTGAAGGCCCCGCCTCCGAATACGGTATGAGCCGCGCCGCTTACTGAGCGCGCCGCCCATGCTCTGCGCCCCGGCCCACCGGGACGACCACGCCTCAGAGAACACCCCCGCAGGACGCTGCGGGGGTGTTTTGTTTTCATGGGGCGCCGAGGTGTGCTGAAAGCCCTCGACTAATGGCCACACGACATCCGCAAGCCCTCCTATCGCACATTGCCGACACCAGACCCTGCGTAATGTTGAGCCCAAGCTTGGCCCAGAACACACCCGAAAGACAAGGCCCCAACATTTTGTGGGGCCTTGTTCCAAGCGCGCTACTGAAATCGTCACACAGTTCAAGTCGTCGCCGCCGAAAGCCTTGTAAGCAAGTCGGCAAAGCGTCGTTTGTGTTGGACAGAATCGCGAAACCCATTCATTACCATGAAGTTCCTCTGACCTTCGAGAATCTCACCCAGCACATCGTCACCTTGTTTGCATATACGAGCTTCCAAGGCTATCGAAGCGAATTCACTCAGGTTACCGTAAAGGTAGTCAATGACCTCGTCAATCATTGGACCTAGAATCTCGGAGGCAGGTAAGTTGGTTCCCGGAACTCTGGGTGGAGGCGGTGTTGTTGTTGGGTGCTTCTTGATATGGCTCATGGTCGCTTGCTTTAGACTGTGAGACGTTGAGCCGTAAGAGCCTTTGCCTGCGCAGCAACCTTGGAATCCTTACCTACAAAGGACAAGGTTACATAGGTGTCACCTTGAGCGGAGCATGTGTCCTTCCGGTTTCCATTGCTTGAATCCAAATGGATGCCACAGCATTTCCCTCGGAGCACATTGAGCCCGCCGGATGCAGAATATCTTAGTTCGGCTGTCGTATTAGTTGTGCCAGGGTACTTCCCAATCTCACCGATAAACAGACCTTCAGGCCTGTCCACGGATCCCATTCCAGTGCTGCAGAGCAGTGGCTGGGCATTAAAGGTTAATCCCCAGTCGCCATCTTGGGACAACCAGTTCTCGCCGTGGGCCGAGGTGATCTCGCCGGTTTGGGCGAAAGCTGCAGAGCTCATAAGCGCTGCGGTGAACAGTACGGTCTTTCTCATGTTGAACGTTTTGGTTTGACGTGTTCTGACTTTGTTCCGGTTTTGGACTTCTCCTGGTGCGTTTCACCATTAACTGCGCAACTTGTGCCTTAACTTAGTCGATATCTGAAGCGAGGGGAGAGTAATATTGCTCTTGCAGCATTATATGCCCGACACTTCACTGTTTGGTAACTCTGCACTGAGGTATAGCCAAGAAATAGGGCAGCTTCGTCATCACTTGCATTGGCATTGTCAAGCTGGAACTGCAGTATTCGCGAGTACGACTTCCGCACCAGCCCGATTACCTTGTAAATGACGTCAGCCGGAGTTTCTTCGGGCTGGTTGAAGGGTTCAAGTTTCGAAACCGATTCAAGAATACCAGGGTCATCAATTGAAACGAATTGCATATTGCCCACCCTGCGCAGCATTCCAAGTACCGCGTTGCGCAGTATGATATAGAGATAGCCTTCGACATTTGACGGGTTAGCTTGGAGTGTGCCACGTTCAGCGCTTCGAATCATGCTTGCCTGAGCTTCAACCAGCACGTCCTGGACTCGATGGTCATCTAGTGCGAGCACCGGAAATTGTGCCATCAATCGACTGAGAATGCGTGGGTTCAGTCCGTGCAATAGTCGATGCGATGTTTCCAATGAAGGTGCCAAATGGAAGTCCAGATACAGCTTTTCAGTCGAGGTTGTTGAGGGGGTAACGTGCTTCATCTTTGGTTCGGTTGAACGTTCGAGGACTGATGCCAACACTATGGTGAGAGGGTGCCGAGGGGGATCGATCATTTTCTTCGAGCACTTGTCAACAGACCTGAGCGACCCCTGCCTTGGGGTGGACGCTAACGTTGCAATAGGTTGCCACATTCTAAGGGAACACAACAGATACTCGTGGAATCCCAACGTGGCAGTTGTTCTACCTACACAGGAGTTTGGTCGCTACAGTAAGCAACCCTTCAACAAAGAGTACCGATAGGACGTTTGCGAGGAAGCTCACCCACATAAGGATGCACAACCCCAAATCATATGGTCGATGCATCCATTCGAGGATGAAACCAATGACGTAAAGGCATATTGGTAGCATGATAGAAATGCCTAATACATAGGGTCTAAGTGCCTTGGTGCCAAACTCCGTCGAGGCGCCCAATGCTACGTATGCGCGCAGGCCTACCGAAGCAACGAGCTGGACTGTGAGGCCAATAGCTGTTTCGAGTTCCAACCACTTAAAGAAGGCTACGGTTGTGTGGGCTATTGCAAGAAGCGCAAGAGTTAGTGCTATACCAGCTAGTACCTTCTTCATCTGGACCAATGTTGATTTCGTGACGTGCTTCACTCTCTGAAGTGAGCCCAGTAGATATCGGATTGATCACTTTCTTTTGAGATAGTGCTTGCGTACACCACTCTTCGCATCGTCTCAGGCGCGGCGCGTCGCCCGCGCTGACTCGCCTTTAGCTAAGCGTTGTGTTCTGGGCAGCTTGACCAGTAATCCGGACAAACAAAGGATCACGACTAAGATCGTTGCGCTGCTGAACAGGCAACCCAACACAAGGTCCAACCACCTCTATTATCGGCACAGTCGTTCAACAGGTGTTTCCACCGCCAATCAATCGAAGAGGTAAACATGATGCGGCTAGTGTTGGCGTCGAAGACAAGAAAGGCCATGTGGGCCATGCCCTCAAACCGTTCTATCCGGTCCTCCCCGCTTCTGCTTCGCCTTCCTCTGCGCCCTTAGCTGGATCACCACCGGGGCCGTGGCCAGGATGATCATCCACAGCACGATCCAACCCAGGTAATCGAGGATCCACGGGTAGCGCGAGCCCAGGTAGTAGCCCGCCGAGTAAATGGTGCCCACCCAGAGCACCATGCCCACGAAGTTGTAGAGCGTGAACTTGCCCAATGGCATGTGGATGATGCCCGCCACGATGGGCGCGAACGTGCGCACGATGGGCACGAAGCGCCCGATGATGAGCGTCTTGCCGCCGTACTTCTGGTAGTATTCCTCGGCCAGCACCATGTGCTTCTTGCGGAACCAGAACGTGTCCGGCCGGTTCTTCATGGCCTCGCCCGTGCGGCGGCCCGTCCACCAACCGAACTGGTAGCCGCCCATGCCCGCGGCGAACATGCTGAGCACCACCGTAACCACATGGTAGTCGAGAACGCCCGTGGCGGTGAGCAGCCCTGCGGTGAACATCAACGAATCGCCCGGCAGGAAGAAACCGAAGAAGGCACCGTTCTCCAGGAAGAGCACCAAGAGCAACAGGCCCAGGCCACCGTAGTGGATGATGCTCTCCGGGTTGAAAAGCGCTTTGATGAACTCCCAGGTATCCACAGTGGCAAGGTGGTGGCGGTGAAGATGGGGATCCTTTACCACAGAGGCACAGAGCCGCTGAGAAGAAATCCTTGCGGGTCAATGTGCACGCAATGTGCCGGGTAGCGAGCGCGCCAACGCAATGAACAGACCCGCACAACATCATTCTCCCAGTGGCCTCTGTGGCTCCGTGCCTCGGTGGTAAAAAAAACCGTTCACTCCAACGCGACGTGGTAACCGCTGTGGTTGCGCACGTTGAAGACCCGGCCGTCGTCCCACAACAGGTATTGGCCCTTTATACCGCACAGGGTCCCGCTGATGACCGGCACCTTCTCCAGCCCCACGCTCGTGACTTTCGGCGGGTGGGCCAGCACGGGGTACTGGATGGTCAGCGGTTCTTCGCTGTCCAAGGCATACGCACCGAGCTGCACGGCCATTGCCTGCATCGCTTTGGTGCGCAGGTCATCCATCACCGTGCGGTCCGGTGCCACGGCCGTGAGCATCGTACGCCAGTTCGTCTTGTCGGCGAAGTGCTTCTTCAGCTCCACCTCGATGAGCCCGGCCAGTTGCCGGTAAGGCGTGCGGGCAATGATGACGGCCTGCACAGCGCCTTGGTCGATCCACCGCGTGGGGATCTGCGTGGCGCGCGTGACACCCACTTTGAACCCACCGCTCTGGCTGAGGTAAACGAAGTGTTCCGTGTTGTGGTGGTCGTTCTCCCACTGCGGATCGCGGCCCTCGCCCAGGTGCGCACGGCACAGCTCGGGACGCACGATGCACTCCGATGCTTCGGGGGCGGTCTGCAAGCAGTTCCAGCAGAAGCCCTGCCCGTAGAACTTCTTCACCCGGCTGTTGCAGTTGATGCAGGACAATTCACCGGTGAAGCGCACCGTCAACGGCCGACCGATCAGCGCGTTCATGTCCACGGCATCAGCGCCCAGGTGCATGGTGTAGTGCACGCGACCTTCCTCCAACCTCGCCGACATTTTCACCAACTGACCTTGCGCCATGCGAACTGTTTTTACCTTCAGTGCCGAAGATAGCCGGACACCCCCCGCCGATGCCCGTCAACGCGCTCTTCTCCTTTCTGATCAAGAAGCGGTTGCAACAGATCGACCTGTTCCGCACGCACCCGCACCAGGCACAGCTGGAAGTGTTCCACCAACTGCTGCGCCAGGCACGCTACACGGAGTGGGGCCGTTTGCACGGGTACGAGGACATCAAGACCGTGGACACGTTCCGCGAGCGGGTACCCCTACAGGACTATGAGCAGGTGAAGCCTTGGGTGGCACGGTTGCGCGCGGGCGAACAGAACCTGCTGTGGCCGACGGACACCAAGTGGTTCGCCAAAAGCAGTGGAACCACGAGCGACCGTAGCAAGTTCATCCCAGTGACGCGGGAGAGCTTGGAGGATTGCCATTACAGAGGAGGCAAGGACCTCATTGCGCTGCACTACAGCATGAACCCCGCGAGCAAGCTCTTCATGGGGATGAACCTGACCGTGGGCGGCAGCAGCAGCATTGAACAATGGCGGCCCGATGCCTACAGCGGCGACCTGAGCGCCATCATCATCCGCAACCTGCCGTTCTGGGTGGAGATGCGCCGCACGCCGAGCATTGAAGTGGCCCTGCTCGAGAACTGGGAAGAGAAGATCGAGAAGATGGCCCGCGCCACCCTGCGCGAGGATGTCAGCTGCATAGCCGGAGTGCCGTCATGGACGCTGATCATCCTGCGTCGGATACTTGAGCTCACAGGCAAGAAGAACATCATGGAGGTGTGGCCGAACATGGAGCTCTTCATGCACGGCGGCGTCAGTTTCAAACCTTACCGCGCACAATACGTGGAGCTCTTCCCCGGCAACTCCGTGAATTACCTGGAGAGCTACAACGCCAGCGAGGGCTTCTTCGGCATCACCGATGAAAAAGGGAGCAACGACCTCCTCCTGATGCTCGACTATGGCATCTTCTTCGAGTTCCTCCCGGTGGAAGAACTGCACCGTGAACAACCACGCACCGTGCTGCTGCACGAAGTGGAACTGGGGCGCCAGTACGCCATCGTCATCAGTACCAACGCCGGGCTCTGGCGTTACATGCCCGGCGACACGGTTCGTTTCACCAGCACATCGCCATACCGCATCCAGGTGAGCGGCCGCACCCGCAGCTTCATCAATGCCTTCGGGGAAGAGCTCATCGTGGAGAACGCAGATCATGCGGTTGCAGCTGCCTGCCAAGCCACGGGCGCGGTGGTGAGCGAGTACACCGCCGGGCCCGTGTACATGGACCTGACCGGTCACGGTGCGCACGAATGGGCGATCGAGTTCGAACACGCGCCGCTGGACCTCAATATGTTCGTGGATGTGCTGGACGAAAAGCTCCGCCAACAGAACAGCGACTACGATGCCAAGCGACATGGCGACCGCGTACTGGCCCGGCCGGTGGTGCATGCTGTGGAGCCCGGCACCTTCCACCAGTGGATGAAGGAGCGGAATAAGCTTGGCGGCCAGAACAAGGTGCCACGCTTGGCCAACGATCGCACTTGGCTGGACCAATTGTTGCCAGTGGTGCATCTCTGATGCGGACGCTGTTCCTCTTCGTTGTGCTCTTCTCCGGGATCTTCCGCTCTATGGGGCAGACCGGAGCGACGGAAGTGGTCATCCCCGGCACGTTCGACACCTTCACCACCGATGAACTGGGCAACGTGTACGCCTTGCGCGGCGACGTGCTCGAACTCTACAACCCGAAAGGCCAGCTCCTGCAGCGCAACAGCCTGAAGACCTTCGGCCGCATCGGCGCCATCGATGCGTTCTACTCGCTGAAGCCGATGGTCTTCGCGCAAGAGCAAGGGCAACTGGCCGTGCTCGACAATACGCTCGCCGTGCAGGGCAGCGTCATCGATCTGCCGAGCAACGGCTACCCGCAGGTGACCATGGTGTGCGCGAGCGTGCAGAACAGCTTCTGGTTCTTCGATCAAAGGGAGCTGGAACTGGTGCGCGTGGATGCGCAGCTGCGCCCGCTCGCCCGCACCGGTCGGCTGGACCAGCTCATCGGTTTTGCACCTGTCCCTGCGCAGATGCTGGAACTGGACAACTGGCTTTACGTGAACGACCCGAAGCGCGGGATCATCGTCTTCGATGTCTTCGGCACGTACGTGAAGACGATCCCGATCATCGGTGCGCTGAGCTTCGAGGTGCGTGGCAAGAAGTTGTTCTACTTCCACGAGGAGGGATTCCATGCGTTGGACCTGATGACGCTTGAGACCACGCAGTTCGCGAATGCGCACGACGCAGGTGCGATCGACGTGCGCACTGAAACAGGTCTCATCTACACGCGATACACCGACCGGCTTTCGATCGCACCTGCGCGGTGACTTCCGTCGCGCGATGCACTACTTTTCCACAGTGCCCACCGCGCGGTTGCGCCTCGGGTACATTCGCCAACCCCAACCAATAGAAGTACCATGCACATCGCGGTGGCCGGCAACATAGGCAGCGGAAAAACCACGCTGACCAAACTCCTTTCCAAGCACTACAAGTGGGAGCTCCTCCAGGAAGAGGTGGACAACAACCCCTACCTGTTCGATTTCTACAAGGACATGTCGCGCTGGTCCTTCAACCTGCAGATCTTCTTCCTCAACAGCCGCTTCGAGCAACTGCTTGAAGTGCGGAGCGAAGGCCGCAACGTCATCCAGGACCGCAGCATCTACGAGGACGCGCACATTTTCGCGCCGAACCTGCACGCGATGGGGCTGATGACAACGCGCGACTTCGAGAACTACCAGCGCCTCTTCGCCAACATGGAGCGGCACATCACGCCACCGGACCTGCTGATCTACCTGCGCGCCCCCGTCGGCAACCTGGCCAGCCAGATCGCCGAGCGCGGCCGCGATTATGAAACCACGTTGAACGTTGAGTACCTCAAGCGCCTCAACGAACGCTACGAGGCGTGGATACAGACCTACGACCGCAGCAAGCTGATGATCGTGGACGTGGAGGACAACTCGTTCCACAAGAAGCCGGAAGACCTCGGCCGGATCATCAACAACATCGACGCCGAACTGCACGGCTTGTTCCCTGTGGAAGCGCCGGTGATGAAGACAGTGGCCAAAACAGCAGCGAAACCCGCAGCAAAGGCACCCGTGAAAGCAACCGCGAAGAGCAGCGCAAAAGCACCGGCCAAGGTGTTGGCGAAGAAGCGCTGAGCGCAGAACATTGTTCAGCGAAGAGGCCCCGACAAGTCGGGGCCTCTTCCGTTTTGTCGGAGCGCGTTTGCAACGCGCTCCTCATGGGATGGGCGCTTGTAGCGCCCTACAAGATCAGCTCCACCTCCACCAACCCCTTCTCTCCAGCATAGTCAAGGGCAGAACTGAACAGATAGTGCCGCGGTTCCGTTACCCACATGGCCCGCACCGGGTTGTTGTGGATGTAGTCCAGCTTCTGTCGCTTGAACTCCGCGGACCAGCAGTCCATGGCATGGCTGCCGTCCTGCCATAGCTTGAACTCATCGGCCCGAGCGGTCTTGCGGGCGTTGAATGCCATCAGGTCCAGCATCCATCGGCTGCGGCTCTCAGGGATCCCTTCATAGCCTTCGCGATCGCCTTCGACGTGTACTTCTTGGAGTCGCGCAGCACATCAGTGAGCCGAAAGCCCTCCCGTACCCGTGCGATCATATGCAGATGATTGCTCATCAGCACCCACGCATGGACCACAAGGCCCTTGTTCTTGATGCAGTGGTTCAGGCTGTCCACAACGATCAGCTTGAAATCCTTCCGCGTGAACACATCGATCCACTCAACGGTGGTCCACGTCAGGAAATATGTCGCTTGCTGATCACGAACGGGGTATTGGTCTGACACGTCGTGAAGCTAGGGACGGCTTTCGGTCGTGGCGTCACAGACGCCTCTCTCGATCGAGCGCGTTGCAAACGCGCTCGGGCGTCAACGAAGAAGCCCCGACATGTCGGGGCTTCTTCGTTGATGATGCCAAATGATCAGTCGGCGTGCTGCTCAATGGTCTGCTCCACTGCAGCGGGCTGTGCTCCATGCACACCAACAGCATCGGTTTTCGGCTCGTTGATGTGCGGCGCGATGATCAGCGCAACAATGCTCGTGAGCTTGATAAGGATGTTCATGCTCGGACCGCTGGTGTCCTTGAACGGATCGCCCACGGTGTCGCCCGTTACTGCCGCTTGGTGGGGCGGCGAAGGCTTGTCGGCTTTGTGCTTGTAGTACATCACGCCGTCGATGTCCACGCCCTTCTCGAAGCTCTTCTTGGCATTGTCCCACGCGCCACCGGCATTGTTCTGGAACATGCCCATGAGCACACCGCTCACGGTGATGCCCGCGAGAAGGCCGCCCAAGGCTTCCGGGCCTACTAGGAAACCAACGAGGATCGGCGAGATCAACGCAAGTGCGCCCGGCGCGATCATCTCGCGGATGGATGCCTTGGTACTGATGGCCACGCACTTCTCGTACTCGGGTTTGCCCTTTCCTTCCATGATGCCGGGGATCTCGCGGAACTGGCGACGCACCTCCTTCACCATGTCCATGGCGGCTTTGCCCACCGCGCTGATGGCGAGACTGCTGAAGAAGAAGGGGATCATGCCCCCCACGAACAGCATCGCAAGCACGTCGGCCTTGTAGATGTCGATGCCCGTGATGCCCGACATGCCAACGTACGCAGCGAACAAGGCGAGCGCGGTCAAGGCTGCCGACGCGATCGCGAAGCCTTTGCCAGTGGCGGCGGTGGTGTTGCCCACAGCATCCAGATTGTCGGTGCGCTCACGCACTTCTTTCGGCAGTCCGCTCATCTCAGCGATACCGCCCGCGTTGTCGGCGATGGGCCCGAAAGCATCGATGGCCAATTGCATGGCCGTGGTGGCCATCATGCCAGCTGCTGCGATGGCCACGCCGTACATACCAGCCAGAGCGAACGAACCCCAGATACCGGCTGCCAGGAGAAGAATGGGGAGCACCGTGCTCTCCATGCCCATGGCCAAACCACCGATCACGTTCGTGCCGTGGCCCGTTCCGCTCTTGCGCACAATGCTCAGCACCGGGCGACGGCCCATGCTGGTGTAGTACTCCGTGACCATGCTCATAAGCGTGCCCACGACGAGTCCCAGAATGATGGCCCAGAAAACGTTCATGCTGGTGATCGGTGTGGAAACACCGCCACGAACGAACTCCATCGTCGGCGGAAGCATCCACTGCACCAGCGGATAGCTGCTGATGGCCACAAGGATCATAGCGCCCCAGTTGCCTTTGTTCAGGGCCGCCATCACGCTGTCGCTGTCCTTGCTGATGCGCACGAAGAAGGTGCCGATGATGGAGAACAAAACACCAAGACCTGCGATGACCATGGGCAGTAGGATCGGGGCCATGCCACCAAAATTGTCAGCGCTCACCACCTCACGACCGAGCACCATGGTGGCCAGCATCGTAGCCACGTAACTGCCGAAAAGGTCGGCGCCCATACCAGCCACATCACCCACGTTGTCGCCAACGTTGTCGGCGATGGTTGCAGGGTTGCGCGCGTCATCCTCAGGGATACCGGCTTCCACCTTGCCCACCAGGTCGGCACCGACGTCTGCGGCCTTGGTATAGATGCCACCGCCCACGCGTGCGAAGAGCGCGATGCTTTCAGCACCGAGCGAGAAGCCTGCCAGCACTTCGAGGCACTTCATCATCTCCTCGCCGTTCGCTCCGGCATCGCCCACGTACATCCGCAGGAACACAATGAACAGAGTGCTCAGGCCCACCACGGCGAGACCAGCAACGCCGAGCCCCATAACGGTGCCGCCGTTAAAGCTCACCTGAAGGCCCTTGGCCAAGCTGGTACGCGCTGCTTGCGTAGTGCGAACGTTTGCCTTCGTGGCGATGCTCATGCCGATCCAACCGGCGAAGGCACTGAAGAACGCTCCGATGATGAAGGCGATGGCAATGACCCAGTCGCTGTGCGGATGAAGCGTGCCGCTCCATGCAAGGAGAACAGCGGCGATGACGGCGAACACCCCGAGCACCTTCCATTCAGCCTTCAAAAAGGCGCTGGCACCCCGGGCGATGTAGCCCGCGAGCTCCTTCATACTGGCGTCGCCCGCATCCTGCTTGTTCACCCACATCGCCTTGGCGACCATCACCACAAGGCCCACCACACCCATCAGGGGGATGTAGTACATCAGTTCACTTCCCATGTCTTCGTCTTTGTTGTTCTCGTTGTCCCTCAGGGGGTACCCCCCAGGAAAGGGCGGCGAAAATAACCAAGCGCTTGAATGCGCTATTCGCTCATGGCTTTTGGCCTTTGGCCGGGCAGTGCAGTCCGCCAAGTTGTACTCAACGCAGGTGCTGGGGTTGGGCAATGAAGGGACCTCAGTGACCCACTGCCCGGCCAAAGGCCAAAAGCCAACAGCAATCGGCTAGCGCTGACTACTTCACCACGTACATCACCTCTTTCACCGCATTCACCACGCGGGCCACGTTGGGCAGGGAGGCCTCGATGAGCGGAATGCTGAAGGGCAACGGCGTGTCTGCCTGGTTGATGCGCACCACCGGGGCGTCCAGGTAGTCGAAGGCATCCTTCTGCACACGGTACGCCAGTTCACTGGCAATGGAAGCCATGGGCCAGCACTCGTCCACAACAACCAAGCGGTTGGTCTTCTTCACGCTGTTCACGATGGTGGGCACGTCGAATGGGCGGATCGTGCGCAGGTCGATGACTTCGGCGCTGATTCCCTCCTTCTGTAGTTCCTCCGCAGCGCCCAAGGCCACCTTCATCATCTTGCCGAAGCTCACGATGGTGACTTGGGCGCCCTTGCGCTTCACATCGGCCACACCGATGGGCAGCAGGTACTCGCCATCGGGCACCTCGCCCTTGTCGCCGTACATCTTCTCGCTCTCGAGGAAAAGCACCGGATCGTCGTCGCGGATGGCGCTCTTCAGAAGGCCCTTCGCATCGTATGGATTGCTCACGGTGATGACCTTCAGGCCGGGGATGTTGGCGTAGAAGGCCTCGTAGCTCTGGCTGTGCGTGGCGGCCAGCTGGCCCGCGCTGCCATTGCCCCCGCGGAACACGATGGGCACGTGGAACTGCCCGCCGCTCATCTGCAGCATTTTGGCCGCGTGGTTGATGATCTGGTCGCTGGCGAGCACGGCGAAGTTCCAGGTCATGAACTCCACGATGGGGCGTAGGCCGTTCATGGCGGCGCCCACGGCAATGCCCGTAAAGCCCAACTCGCTGATCGGTGTATCGATGATCCGCTTCGCCCCGAACTCAGCCAGCATGCCCTTGCTCACTTTGTAGGCGCCATCGTACTCGGCCACCTCCTCGCCCATGAGGAAGACGTTCGGGTCGCGGCGCATCTCTTCGGACATTGCCTCGTTGAGGGCCTCACGGAATTGGATGGTGCGCATGGGTTGGAACGTCGGGGGGCCGAAAGTAGAAGCCAACGCCCACGCCTCGTCGCATCCGGCCCTGCTCCGGGCCGTGCTCAGCAACCTGTCCTCGTCAAAGGGTCTCCACCTGCCTCTGCGGTGTCCGCAACGTAGCATCCTTTCCGATCAAAGCGTGTCCGGTGAACGTCTTGGTCTCTCCAGCTCCGGTTGCGTTGTCCAACAGGGTCGCCGTGCCACGGATGCCGTCACCGAGGAGGATGATCTCCCAGCGGACCTCCACGGCGGCCCCCCCCTTCATCTCCGCACCAACCCTCAAGCTATCAACGCCGCTGCAGGTGTAGGGGAACGCACCCAGGCCTGAGCCGATGGGACCTACTGCCTCGAAACGGTCACTGGCGAAGATGAGCGTGTCGGTTGCCGGAGGACCATCCTGCAACGAGATCGCGTACGAGCGGCCGTTCATTGTGGCACAGCTCAGCGGCTCTGGTTCATTGTATTCGGATTGCGCGTCCGGCGGTGGTCCACCGGGAGTGGCATCCACTCCGCATGAGGCGGCGACACACAGTAGCCCGAAAGCTGGGAGAACCTTGCAGTAGGTGAGCATGGTAAAGGTGTTTTGCCGCTCATGCACCGATCGTGTGCCGCAGCCTATCCACCTACATCGCCAAGCACCGAAAATTGTTCGAACGCAGTAGGAACGCCCCATCGCGGGGAAAGAGCTCCCCGGTCAGCGGGCAAGAACAAGCGGAAGGCTTCGCAGCACATCCCCCTTTCGGACAACTACCAGGTATTGGCCGTTCGGCAGGCCCGTCAGTGGCATCTCCCATCGGGCACCGACCACGGTCCCAGTCCGCACAGTGCGACCGATGGCGTCCGTGAGCATGAGCACGGCACCGGGTGCATCAGCTACCACAACCCTGTCGTTCACCGCATCCAACCATACATGGAACGGTGCGTTGTTGGACTCGTCAATGCCCACACCCACCACCGTGTAGCAGGCACTGGTGTCCGTGCACCCGTTCTGCGTCACCTCCACGGCATAGCTACCGTCCAAGCTGGGCGTGAACTGCGTGCCCGTGGCGCCGGGGATCTCCGTGAAGCCGTTGTCGCAGTCGAGCCACTGGAGCTGCGCACCGCTGGCATCGGCGAAGAGGTTGATGTTGAGCGGGGTGACACCTACATCAACTGGTGTGACGGTGAGGTTGACAATGCTGTTCGTACTACAGCCGAGCGAATTGGTGATGGTGCCTGTGTAAGTGCCCGGCGCGCTCACCTGCTGCCCGTCAACGATGATGTGACCGCCCTGGCAGATGGTGATGGACTGGATGATCCCGCCCACGAACCCGTCAACGAAGTTGGAGGTCTGGCCGGTGAAAGCGAAGTTGTTCGGCGTGCCGTTGATGTTGCCCATAAGATCTTCAATGCTGGTGGTACCCGTGTTGTTGCCATTGGCAATGCCCTCCTCGAAACCGAACGCCAGTTGCAGGCCGGTCGTGTCAGCCACATCGCCATAGGCCAGGCATTCCACCTCCGTTGCGCTGACAGCCCGACTGAAGAGCGCCACCTCATCCAGGCGGCCGTCCAAGTAGAAGTGCTCCAACTGGAAGAGCAGATCGCCCAAGAGGAAATCAACGGAGGTGTTCGTGATGGTGCCGTTGGCCGGGACCGAGGCGGTCAATGAACCGTTCATGTACAACTTCAACGCCGCTCCGTCGAAGACGAGCGCCGCATGTTGCCATTGGTTCACCATCACGCTCGTGCTCGAAACGGTGAAGGCCGCACCCGCACTATTGCGCAGACGGCCCTCCAAGGTGTTTGCCGGCGAGATCTGCAGCAGGTAGAAGTCGCAATCGAACTCGTTGCGCATACCGGCCAGGCAGTCGAAGTCGGGGTAGAACGGAGCCGTGTTGCGCGGGTAGAAGCGGCAGGCCAGCGTTAGGCCGGGCGCATTGGCGATGAGCGCCGAGGCTGTCGGCACCACAACGTTGTCGTCGATGCCATCGAAGTCGAGTGCCGTGTTCTGGGCGGAGGAATTGAGGGTCGCAATAAGGATGAATACGGCGGAAGCGTAGCGTGGGGCCATGGTCTTGGGTTCAGTGGGTCGTGAAAGTAGATGCTGGCTAAGTTTGCCGCCCCTTCCAGCGGACATGAAATTCCTTGTTCTCATCAGCCAGGTGCCGGACACCACTGCGCGCATAGCCTTCACCAACAACGACACACAGTACGACGGCAACGGCGTAACGTGGATCGTGAACCCTTACGACGAGTGGTACGCCTTGGTGCGCGCGCTCGAACTGAAGGAAGCGGCCGGCAGCGGCACGGTGACCACCATCACGGTGGGCGGCGCCGACAATGAGGCCACCATCCGCAAGGCGCTGGCCATCGGGGCTGATGATGCCGTGCGCATCGACGCACAACCCGCCGATGCCTACGGCGTAGCTGCACAGATCGCAGCTTGGGCCAAGGACAAGGGCTTCGATCTGGTGCTGGCCGGAAAAGAAACGATCGACCACAACGGCAGCCAGGTGGGCGCCATGGTGGCCGAACTGCTGGATATGCCGTACGTGCCGTTGGCCAGCAAGCTGGACCTCGCGGGCAACACCGCCACCATCGAACGCGATGTGCCCGGTGGTGTGGAAGTGCTGGAAGTGAACACTCCTTTCGTGCTAAGCGCCGCTAAAGGGATGGCCGAGCAGCGGATCCCCAACATGCGTGGCATCATGGCGGCGCGCACCAAGCCATTGACCGTGGTCCCCGCCGTTGCGGTGGACACGCTCTCGGCCAACGTGAAGTTCGAGCTGCCCCCGGCCAAGAAGGCCGTGAAGATGATCCCGGCGGACCAGGCCGGGCAGCTGATCGAGCTGCTGCATACAGAAGCCAAGGTGATCTAGAAGGAAAGTGGAAAGCTGAAAGTGGAAAGCTGAAAGGAGAAAGCTGAAACAGGAAATCAGGAAAGACGGACCCATGAGCGTACTTGTATTCGTTGACACCCGCGGCGAAAAACTGCCGAAGGCCACGCAGGAAGCCATTACCTACGGCAAGCACATCGCGGCCAAGCTCGGTGGCACGGTCACGGCCGTCACCTTCGGCGATGCCGCCAACCTGGAAGCGCTAGGCGCGTTCGGTGCCAGCAACGTGGTGGTAGCCCGTGGTGTTAAATCCGTGGACAGCCAGCAGCTGACCACGCTTGTTGCCGAAACGGCCAAGGCCACCAACGCGCAGGTGGTTGTGTGCGTGCACGATGGAACAGGCAAAGCCGTGGCGCCGCGTGTTGCGGCGCGCTTGAAGGCCGGTCACGTCGCTGGTGCCATCGCGCTGCCGAACATGGACGGCGGCTTCACCGTGAAGCGCAACGTGTTCAGCGGGAAGGCACAGGCCATCGTGTCCATCACCAGCCCGGTGAAAGTCGTGAGCATTATGGCGAACAGCATTCCCATCGAGAACACCGG
Source organism: Flavobacteriales bacterium (assembly GCA_016699575.1). Lineage (NCBI taxonomy): Bacteria > Pseudomonadati > Bacteroidota > Flavobacteriia > Flavobacteriales > Flavobacteriales bacterium. The sequence continues at coordinate 1,343,137 of CP064979.1, forward strand.
CGGCACGGCCATGGTGAGCGATTTCAGCGGCGATGTGGGCCCGGCCCGTGTAACGGTGAAAGAAGTGCGCAAGAGCGGCGGCGGCACACCCCTGCCCGAGGCGGAGATCGTGGTGAGCGCCGGACGCGGCATGAAAGGCCCCGAGAACTGGGCCCCAGTGGAAGAACTGGCCCGCGAACTGAAGGCCGCCACGGCCTGCAGCCGCCCGGTGGCTGACATGCACTGGCGCCCGCACCACGAGCATGTGGGCCAAACCGGCGTGGCCATACGCCCGAACTGCTACATCGCCATCGGCATCAGTGGCGCCATCCAGCACCTGGCCGGGGTGAACCAGAGCAAGGTGATCGCGGTGATCAACAAAGATCCCGAAGCGCCCTTCTTCAAGGCCGCCGACTACGGCATCGTGGGCGATGCTGCGGAAGTGCTGCCACAGCTCATTGCGGCCGCCAAGAAGTTGAACGCGGAGCGCTGATCCACACGGACCCGCGGGTTATCTTCACGGCCCCTGATGGACAAGGTCGCTCTGCGCTTTCTGCGCATCACATACAGCCATACGCACGCAGGGGCCTACGCCCTCATCCTCACCGAAGTGGAAGGCGACCGCCGCCTGCCGATCATCATCGGCGGCGTGGAGGCCCAAGCCATTGCCATCCAGGTGGAGAACATCAAACCGGCGCGGCCCCTCACGCACGATCTCTTCAAAAGCCTCGGCGACCGTTTGGGCATCACCCTGAAGGAGGTCATCATCAACGACCTGGTCGAAGGCATCTTCCATGCGAAGCTGATCATGGAACAGAACGGCAAGGTGGCCGAGGTGGATGCGCGCAGCAGCGACGCCATTGCACTGGCCCTACGGTTCGACTGCCCCATCAATACCTACGAGTTCATCCTGAGCGCTGCCGGCTTGAAAGTGGAAGAGGGAGAAGAAGAGGAAGGCAAGGAGCAGAAAAAGCCTGCTCGTGCCGGCAAGGCCAAAACGGCCGAGAAGCCCATCACGGTGCAGAGCATGGATGAGCTTCAGCAACAGCTAAAGGAAGCGTTGGCCAACGAGGACTACGAGGCCGCCACCAAGCTGCGCGACGAGATCAAGCGCAGGGAGACGACGAACTGATCGCTCGAGCCCTGCGGCTTCAAGCGATCAGTTCGTGCGTGCCTTACTTCACCGCGACTTGCGCCGCACCCTTCAACCGCCAGGCTTGCAATGGCCCGTTGTTATTGGCAACCACCAACAGGGGTTGCTTGCTTGCACCTAGTCGCACCTGCACCACACCGCGCGCGTTCTCCCATGCGAAGAGACCGCTTTGTACTGGTGTCATCGGCTTGAAATGGCCTGTGCCATCGCCCAGTAGCACGCAGCCCGTGCTGCCGTCGTAGCGGACGGTTTCCACCTCAGCTCCCCAATTGTTGCCCACGGCCACGATGTCCATGTTGCCATCGCCGTTCACATCGAGCACCGCACTGCCGTTGATGGGCCCGGCCTGCGCCATGCCCGGTAGATCGCGCAGTTCCCAACGACCGCCTCCCAGATTGATGACGACGGCGCTGCGCATGTGCTTTGCCTGCAGGTGCAAGGCCTGGCCCAGCTTCTCTTCGCCATAGATCTGTCCCAAGCTGGCGTTGGCAAAGGCATCATAGGTCTCGAACTTGTTCAGGATCATGGGGCACTGCTCGCTGCTGCATTCACGGCCGCGCACCGGCACGCTCTTGCCTTTGTAGTCCTTGGCCAGCACGATATCGGCGTGCCCATTGCCGTCGAAGTCGTTCCAATAGACATCGAGCGGGTGCTCCGGTGTGGCGTGGAACTTCGAGTTCCAGCCGATGTTGCCGCACACCATGTCGCGGTCGCCATCACCATCAAGGTCGGCCAAGGTGAGGCTGCTCCACCAGCCCTCGGTGTTCGCAAGACCGCTCTTGCCATTGGCCAGTGTGAAACGCCCGCCATCGTTCTCGAAGAAACTTATCGGCATCCATTCGCCCAAGCAAATGAGGTCAGGGTCGCCATCGCCATCGTAATCATCGAACGCGGCGCCGCTCACCATTCCCATGCGCACCATGCCCGGTGCATTGCTTTCGGTAACGTCCACGAAGGTGCCTCCACCATCGTTCAAGAGGAGGTAGCTCGGCGGTGTGTTGGGATATTGACCCGGGATGTTCCTGCCCCCAACGAACAGGTCGAGGTCCTTGTCGCCGTCGATGTCGGCCGTGCAGATCGGCATGGCGCTGGTCTGCATACCGGGCAGTGATGTCGGGTCGTAATGGAAGGAACCCTTACCGTTGTTCCGATAGAGCCGGTTGGTGTAGTTCTGTGGGGGCTGATCCACCTCGTTGCTCCCGCTTGTCACCAACAGGTCCAAGTCGTTATCCCCGTCCGCGTCGAAAAAGAGCGCCCCCACATCCTCCGCCGCAGCAGCATCGGCCCATGGGGAGCCGGGTCCTTTGGTGAAGGTGCCGTTGGTGTTCTGGAAGAACAAGGCCCCGCTCTGGTTACGTGCGCCGCCAACGTACAGGTCGTCGAGGCCATCACCATTGGCATCGCCCACGGCCAGTCCGGGACCCAGTTCGCTCTGTTTGTGGGGCAACAAGCGTTCTCGTGAGAAATCGTCGTACTCGTTCTCCTGATGGTTGAACGACAAGCCGCTCGGCAAACCAGCCACCAACATTGCGTTCGACTTGGCGCGTGCTGCAGCTGGCTTGGCTGTTGAGCGCTCCACGGTGAGCAATTGATCCGCCTTCACGCCGTTCAGGACGCTCTCCATGCCGTCGGGCCAACGCACATGGACCTGGTCCACGGTGGTGGCATTGCCCAGGCCGAAATGAAGGACACGGTCCACACCGCCTTGGTAGCCGCGCGTTGGCATCAATTCCTGGAACTGTTGGCCTTGCGGCGTGGTGAGCGTGACTTTCGCCAGATAGGCCTTACCTCCATCGCCTTCCAGCTTCACGCGAAGCCAATGGCCCTTGCCCTGCTGAACAGCCGTGTTCTCGTACAGTTCAGCAGTTGCGTCAATGTTGTTGATGAGCAGATCGAGGTCGCCGTCATTGTCCAGGTCGGCGTACGCAGCGCCATTGCTATTGGCCGCATCGGTGAACCCCCATTCCTCGCTCATGTTCTCGAATCCGAGGCTTGGCATTCCGCTTTCGTCCGCGCCTTTGTTCCGGTAGGCATAGTCGCGGATGCGGTTGGTGGGGACAAGCTGCATGAGCTGTTGAAGGCTCACCTGCTTTTGCCCTTTCAGCTTGTCGCTGGCCATCTCGTAATCACGGTCCCGCATGTCACGCTTGTAGCCATTGGTGATGATCAGGTCCTTCCAGCCATCGTTGTCCAGGTCGCAGAAGAGCGGCGCCCAGCTCCAATCCGTCTTGCTCACTCCGCCCAGTTGCGCCACTTCACTGAAGGTGCCATTGCCGTTGTTGAGCTGCAACGTGTTGAACATGTACTGGTAGTGGTAACCCACCTTCACGGTGCCCCAGAATTTCGAACTGCTCATGCCGGCCATGTTCTTCTTGCTGCGCACATGGTCTTCGCTCACCATGTCCACCACCAGGATGTCCGGGAGCCCGTCATTGTTGTAATCGGCCGCGTCGCACCCCATGCCGAAATTGCTGATGTGCCGCGTGGTTTCCTTGATGCGTTCCGCGAACTTGCCGTTGCCTTGGTTGATGTACATATAGTCAGGGGCGATGTAGTCGTTGGCCACGTACACATCGGGCCTGTCGTCACCATTAAGATCGCTTACCACCAAGCCCAATCCGTAGGCCATGTTCTGGATACCGGCCTGTTTGCTGATATCGGTGAACTTGCCACCGTCGTTGCGGTAGAGGCGGTCGGTGGGGGCCTTGCCGCTCGAAATGAGCTGCTCCACTTCCAAAGAATTCAGGGTGCGCTTCGCCTGCAATGGTGTGTTCATCACATAGAGGTCCAGATCGCCATCCCCGTCCATATCGAAAAAGGCGCTCTGGGTGCTCCGGCCGGTGTCGGCTACTCCGAACGCGGCGGCGCTTTCTTCGAAGGCGGGAATGCCACCGGTTTCTGCCCCCTTGTTGATGTAGAGGAGGTTGCTGCGCAAAGCACCATCCTCGTACCAACCACTGCGGCAGACATAGATATCGAGCCAACCGTCGTCATTCACGTCGGCCATGGTCACTCCGTTGTGCCAGCCCTGGTGCTTGTTGGTCAGCACTTTATTGGACACATCCTCGAACTTCAACGCCCCCTTGTTGAGATAGATCTTGTCCGCGTTCATGGTCCCCGTGAAGTACACGTCAGTTAGCCCATCGTTGTTCAGGTCGCCGACAGCAACCCCACCACCGTTGTACAAATACTCGTACTTGAAGTAATTGACCTCTGCGGTCTCAACAATGGGATTGCTGAAGGTGATGCCGGAAGCAGACGACGCAACTTTCCTCAACAACGGCGGTCCGTTCTCCTCAGCATCGGACCGGGCGGCAGGAACATCGGGCTTCGTGCCTTCGGTGCATGCACCAAGGAACAGGGCCAAAGCCAAGCCGACGGTTACGGCATTTTTCATGGAACAGGGGGTGGGTTAGGATCATCGTCGCCATGCCACGTTGTTCAGGAAGTACGTTCCCTCGTACTTCAACAGCACAAGGGTGGCATGGCGCTCTCTGGCAGGGTCTCCAGGAGCAAGGGTCAGGGGCATTCGTGCAGTGTCGCCATTCAGAACAGTGGCGCTATCGATGCGGGCGCTACCGAACCAAATGCGGAACTTGTCTATCTGGTCCATGTCCTCGGTGCTGATGGCGCACATCAGTTTGGCTGGTGAGCCTTGCGTGGCTTCCGGGTGGCAGAACGACCTCAAGCTGTCCAGCGCGTCCGTGGCGATAATGTCTTTGATGGAAGCCAGCACACCCTCCGGAGTGGCACGATCGATCACCGGAGCACGGCCCTTGGCAGAGCGTGGCACCACCACCGCATCAGCGCTGGCCGGGGGTGCAGGCATCCGATCATCTTTCGGGCCGCTGGCGGGTTCACCCGGTGAGCACCCGGCGAACAACATGGCCAACATGGAAAGGAGGTATGCCGAGCAAATCTGAACTGAGGGGCCGGAACGGTTCATCACGCAACGGAACGAAAGTAAACGCTGGAGTGCAGCGCGCAAGAGCAAGGTGGTCATCGTTGGATCTCCCCCCAAAGCCGGATGGCGTCCTCGTGGTTCACGCTGATGCGGGGAATGTCGTCGTACAGGGTCACCACCCCCGTGACGCAAATGACCTTGTTCACCAGCCATGTTTCGGGGTTGTAGCTGAAGTTGGGCCCGTTCACGTCCCACACGGTGGCGTAGAAGTCTTGGTTGGGGTGCACGCGGTCCAGATTGAGGTAAACGGCGTTGGCCTTCTGCGTTCGGCGTGTGCTCACCACGGTACCGCAGATGGTGGCTTCCTTGCCCACTTGGTACTTGGCCTGTATGGTGTTGTAGAGCCCCTTGGGCAAGGGTGCTTGCAAGGGCTTCACCTCGCCCTGGTTGGGGTCGCCCGCGCCGTACCACGGCTTTACATCGGTCATTGCTTCGATCCGTGCTTCAGTAGCCTCGTCCAACGCAGGGAAGAAATCCAGTCCGGTAAGGCGCTCAACGCTGTCCACGCTGACGGCGTAACTGATGGGCGGTCCATCGTTGAAACCGTTCTTCATCACGAACGCGATGGCCTTTGGGTCCTCGCCATCGAGGTCGGCCACCACTTTCCAGTAGAGTTCGGGTATGCTCACCTCGTTCTTGTGACCGGGGTTGGCCATCTTCGGAAGGCCCTCGCGCAGCACGGGACCCGTGAGCACGAAGGCGCGCTCATTGGCGTAGTGCACGTAACGACGGATCCAATCTTCCAGATCAGCCCAGGTTCCGCGGTTCAGTTCGGGCTTTTGCGGAGCCACATTGCTGTACAGGTAGGTGGCGGCCATGGCGTCGTGGCTCCAGCGCATGTCGGCACTGGCCACCATGTGCCCGCGGTCGAAACCGCTGTTCCAGTAATCCTCCACCGTGCTGCTGCCCGTGGCGATGAGCGTATCCATGAGGAAGGTATCGATGCGCGCGAGGTTTCCCTGCACCACATCGGTGGCCACGATGTGCGCCGTCCACTTGGGCAGTTCGTGCGGTTCGCTGTACACGAGCGCATGCGCAGGGTGCACGATCAACTTGTCGTCGGGGTCCAACGCGGGAAGGCCCCAGCGCTGGATATCAGCGCGCAGCACCGCCAGTTTGGCCTTCTCGAGCTTCATCTGAAGTTCTGTGCGCTGCTGGTCCACCAGTTTCCACTGTTGCTCCAAAGCGCGCAGTTCAGTGGCCGGATCCTGTGCCATGCCGACCAACTGGCAACCAACAACAAGCAACCAACAAGCAAGACCTCGCTTCATGGGAGCAATTTACCGGAGTAGTGCGTGCAGCTCATCAAGCGCCTGTTGAAGCAGATCACCCTGGCTAGCAACCGCTCGGCTGCCCGATGCCCTCTCCAGAACACTGGCCGACAAGTCAAGATGCCCTTGTTGCTGCACCACGAAGCGGCCCGTTCGCGTGTGCAGGCGGCCCAAGTACTCCTGTTCCTCCTGGCCAGGTGTCGGCACGACGATGGCGCTGCGGCCCAGTGCGGCCAGGTCCATCAATGTGGTGTAGCCACTGCGCGAAACGATCGCCCGTGCACCAGTAAGCAGTCCTTGCAAAGTGTCCGCATCGGCGTGTGCCATTACCCGCACGTTCCCGATGTGCTCCTCCCCTGCTTCCTGCGCCATGTGCGGCAGACCGCGTACGAGCACATGCTTGCCCGGGAGTACCCTGAGCACACTGATGAGCTCCCGCTCGAACAGGGTGCGCTGCGGTTCGGGGCCACTGATCACCGCCACCACATCATGCGCCGCACAGCTAACGGGGCGCAAGCGGCTCAGCGCACCGACATAGCGCGCGTTCACAGGCATCGCTGACCGTGCATCGGCTACGTGAGACAACTCACCCGCGAGGCCGGGGGCTTGGGGCTCATCCATCACCCAGCAACAATGGAAACGTTCGATGTGGCGCAGGTTCACCTTGCGCAACGCACCTTGGGCAACCGGTGTGAACGGGAACACTTGGTGCGTGATGAGCACGCTCGGCAGGTCCGCGGCACGCACACCGAACCGCTGATCGCTGATGACGGCATCGATGCGCAGCGACCCGCGCAAGCGCTCGAACGCACGCTGCTCGGCCTGCACCTGGCGCACCATGGCGGGGAACTGCAACGCCATGCGCACCAACTGCGAACCGCTCTTGCTGTAGCGGATGGTGATGCCAGGCAAACGCACATGCTCCAGCTCCGGGAACTCGGTCCTGAGCAAGGCCAGCGGTCCGTTGTCCGCTGCAATGACGGGCACAGCGCCGCGATGCAGCAATGCGCTCACCACCGGCACGCAGCGCGCCGCATGGCCCAAGCCCCAATCCAACGGGGCCACAAGGATGCGAGCGCCCTTCATGGAGCGAAGATGATCACGCGGTGACCGACCCGGTGAGGAAGCGCTTGCTGAGGCCCCGCAGCGGAATGCGCGACGCGACGCCCCCGATGACCAACATGGTGCCAGTGATGAGCAGCACGTCCGGCCAATGCACGCTCACCGGATAGAACTCCACCACACTGTCCTGCATGGCCAATAGACCGAAGCGCTGTTGCAACCAGCATACGAGCAGGCCCAGCAACAGCCCTGAAAGCGTGCCCACCACCGTGATGAGCAACCCTTCGATGAAGAAGACGCCACGCACCGTGGTGGGTTCAGCGCCCATGCTGGCCAGCGTGCGCATATCCTTCTGCTTCTCGATCATCAGCATGGTGATGCTAGCGATGAGGTTGAACGCACCGATGAGCGCGATGAAGCAGAGCACGACGAACGTGACCCACTTCTCGGTTTCGTTGGTGCGGTACATCAACTCGTTCTTCTGGTAGCGCGTCTTCACGGTGAAACCATCCCCGACATGCGCGCGCACCTGGGCCGCGACCGTTCCCGCATCGGCGCCTTCGCGCAACTTCATCTCGAACGCGCTCACCTCACCCCCGTAGTGCAACAGACTGTCGGCGAGGTCGATGGGGGCCACGGCATACTTGGTATCGAAACTGATGTTGATGGTGAACGCGCCGCCCATGGCCACACTGCGGTTCTCGAATGCGCCCTGCTTGTACTTGCTCAGCTTGCGGCCACGCACCGGCGCGCTGATCTCCAGGGGCCGGAACACACCGTCCTTCAGCGGCACATCAAGGTCGCTGCGCAGGCCGATGCCCAACAGCGCATACGCACCATCGGGACCGTGCAGCGCGGTGTCACCGGCGTACACGTATTCCGCCATGTTGCTCATAGCGAGGTACTGCGGTTCAACACCCTTCAGGGTGGCCACGGCCTGCTTCTCCCCGCAGCGCAGCAGCACGTTCTCTTCGATGGTCCAGCTGGCGGCTTGCACCTCGGGCAGCGCGCGCAACGCCGCAGCATCCAGGCTGTCCCTTGCGAAGGTCTTGCCGCTGGTCGGCGTTACGGTAATGTCCTGGTCGAACGGGCTGTAGATGGTGTCCACCAGTTCCGCGATCCCGTTCGTTGCGCTCAGCACCACCACCATGGCGGCGGTCACCACGGCGAGCACCAGCACGCTGATGGCCGTGATGATGTTGATGGCGTTGTGGCTCTTCTTCGCGAAGAGGTAGCGGCGGGCGAAGAGGAGGGAGAGGTTCATGTGATCATGTGGCCAGCGCGCGGGTCTCCGCGCTGCATGTGTCCATGTGCTCATGTGGTCCTCTCGCTGACCCACGCCGCATGTGCCCATGAAAAGCCTGCCAAGTGTAACGCTCTGCCGGATCGCACCCAATGGTCACATGAACACATGGGCACATGAACCCATGGCCACATGAACCCATGGTCTCATGATCTACTTCCAAGCCTTCACGATCAACCCTGTTCCCGTCGCGTGCTTCATCGACACGTCGGACCAATTGAGCACATACGCAATGGGGTACGCGATGAGGTAGTAGAACGGCAGGATGATGAAGAACAGCTTGCTCGTGTTGAGCATCATCAGCGGCCACTTCATGCTGAGGCGCCAGCTGATCTTGCCCGGCGTGCCATAGCTGTACCGCGCTTCCACCCTGCTGAAGCCGTTGCGCAAGCACTTCGCGCGGATGTCGTCGATGTTGTAGCCGTCGCGCACGTGCTCTTCGATGAAGGAGCCCTCGCCCTCGTCGTGCACGTCGCTGCCGCCCTGGTCGCTAGGGGTGCTGATGATGAGCATGCCGCCCGGCTTGAGCGAAGTGTTGTAGCACGTCAATGCCGCTTCGTCTTCCAGGATGTGCTCCATCACGTCGATGCATACCACAAGATCGTAGGCGTTCGGCATGCGGTACTTCGTCACGTCGCCCACGGCGAACTTCACACGCTGCCGACCGATGGCGTTGAAGAACGCGTTACAGTCCTCCACCTGCTCTTCCTTTACATCCAAGGCAAGCACATTGGCTTTGGGCAAGCGCGAGGTGAGCCAATAGCTGTACTGGCCGTACCCGGCACCAGCGTCGTAGATGTTGATGTCAGCGGAGCGCAGACCGCGCATCCACACCTTCAACTCCTTGTGCACATGCCAGGCGCGGAGCAGCAACAGGTCCAGCAGACCGTAGAACACTTTGCGCAGGAACGGCGAACGGTTGAAGACGTTGCCGAGACTGCGTTTGACGGGATCGTACTGCATTGTTCAACTTCAAGTGTCAGGGCTCAAGTAGCAAGTGTCAAGTGTCAAGAGCGTCGACGCGATGAACTGCCGCTCTCCGAATTTGGACCTTGTCACTTGACACTTGGACTTTGTCACTTGCCCAACCTTTCATTTTCCTCTCAACAGCTTGTCGATCTCCTCCGTCCTGTCCAGCGAATCATCGAGGTAGAAGATCAGCTCCGGCACCACGCGCATCTGCTTGCCGATGCGGTGGCCGAGCTTGCCGCGCAGCTGGTGCGCATGCTCCTTGATGTTCTCCAGTGCTTGCGGGCGGTCCTTGGGCGGGAAGAGGCTTACGTACACCTTGGCCACGCCCAGATCGGGGCTTACACGCACGGTGGTAACGGTGATGAGGCCGCCGGGGAAGAGCGTGCGGTTCTCCTGTTGGAGCACCTCGGCCATCTCCCGTTGCATCAGGCTGTTCACCTTGTTCTGTCGCAGGCTGTCCATGTCGCGTTCGCCGAAGCTGGAAGCGCAGGCGAAGGGGCCGCGAATGTAGCCCCGGCTCGTTGGCCGGGGTGACAGTGCGCTGGGGCTACTTTCGCCGACCGCCCCGCCATGCGCAACTTCCTACGGCTCCTCCGCTTCGGCAGGCCCTATCGTCACTACGCCGCCCTCAACGCGGTCTTCAACCTGCTCGGCACGCTGTTCCATCTGGCGTCGCTGCTGCTGTTCATCCCCTTCCTGCGCCTTCTGTTGGGACAAGTCGAAGCGGTGCATGTGCGCCCCACCGATCCGTGGACGCGCGAAGGACTGGAGGGCACCTTCAACTGGGGCCTCACGCAGCTCATCGATGCCCGCGGACCCATGGGCGCGCTGCTCGTCATCAGTATCGCCGTGGTGGTGCTCTTCCTGTGCAAGAACGTCTTCCGCTACCTGGCGCTCGTGGCCATCTGCAACTTCCGCAACCGCATCATCAAGGACATCCGCGCCCGCATCTACGACAAGCTGCTGGAGCTGCCCCTGCGCTACCACACCAACGAACGCAAGGGCGATCTGCTCTCGCTCATCACCAACGACATGCAAGTGGTGGAGTACAGCGTGATGTACTACATCGAAATGATCTTCCGCGAGCCCATCGCAGTCATCCTCTTCCTGGCCACCATGCTCACGCTCTCGCCGCAGCTCACGCTCATCTCGTTACTGCTGCTGCCCATCAGCGGGTTGCTCATCGCGCGCATCAGCAAGAGCCTCAAGCGCAAGAGCGCGCGCGTGCAGGAGAAGAGCGCCGACCTTCTGGCCCGCGTGGAGGAAACGCTCTCCGGCATCCGCGTCATAAAGGCGTTCAACGGCGAGGCCGATATGCGACGCCGGTTCGAACGTGAGAACGAACTGCTCACACGCGGCAGCATCGCCATGCTCAACCGGCAGGACATTGCGAGCCCGCTGAGCGAAACGATGGGCGCCGCGGTGATGGCGGCCATCGCGTACATCGGTGGTTCGTTCGTGCTGGGCGAAACACCGTCGCTCACCGGCGACAGCTTCCTCGGCTTCATCATCATCTTCTCGCAATTGCTCGCACCCATCAAGGGCTTCTCGCAGGGCTGGAGCGGCATCACGCGTGGAGGCGCCAGCGGCCAGCGCATCTTCGACCTGCTGGCCGTGGAGAACACCGTGAAGGAGAAGGCCGATGCGCAGCCCATCACCGCCTTCAACGACCGCATCGAGTACCACAACGTCACCTTCGCTTACGAGAGCGCACCGAAGGAAGGACAGCAGCGCCGTGCTCCATCTGCTCCGCTCAGGACAGGTGTTCTGGAGGACATCCACCTCACCATCCCGAAGGGCAAGAGCGTCGCGCTGGTGGGCACCAGCGGCGGCGGCAAAACCACCATGGCCAACCTGCTGCCGCGCTTCTTCGATGTCACCGGCGGTTCATTGCTCATCGATGGCCGCGACATCCGCGATCTGCGCATCACCGACCTGCGCGCCCTCATGGGCATCGTTACGCAGGACAGCATCCTGTTCAATGACACGGTGGCCAACAACATCGCGTTCGGCTCACCGGGCACGAGCCAGGCCGACATTGAACGCGCCGCGCGCATCGCCAACGCGCACGACTTCATCGGCAAGCTGGAGAACGCCTACCAGACCAACATCGGTGACGGCGGCAACCGCCTCAGCGGTGGGCAGAAGCAGCGCGTGAGCATTGCCCGCGCAGTGCTGAAGAACCCGCCCATCCTCATCCTGGACGAGGCCACCAGCGCCTTGGACACCGAGAGCGAGCGGCTGGTGCAGGACGCCCTCATCAAGATGATGGAGGGGCGCACAAGCATCGTCATCGCGCATCGCCTGAGCACCATACAGCACTGTGACGAGATCTGCGTGATGCAGAGCGGCCGCATCATCGAGCGCGGCACCCACGAGCAGTTGTTCGCTGCTGGTGGGCAGTACCGCAAGCTCTGCGACATGCAGGCGTTCGCTTGAGGGGCTATCTCAGAAATTGAACCCGATGCCCAAGTGGATGTTGATGACATCCGTGGTGCTCTCCAACGTGTTGAAGCCCACGGTGCCTTCCGGGCTTACCGTGATGCTTGCGGGGTCCACGTAGGTGAGGCGGCCGCCATCGAGGCGTTGGAAACCGCCTTCGATGTTCACCACGCGGTTCAGTTTCACCATCACGCCCAGGCCCCAGCCGCCGCTGAAGGCCGCGTCGCGGGCGTTGCGTTCGTTGCTCAACGGCTCCAGGTCGTCCACCCGGATCTTGGTGCGTGCGGTGAACGTGCGGAACCCGCCGATAAGGTCGGCGTAGGGGCACACCCTGCCGCGGAACGGCTTCAAGCGCACGAACCCGTGGTAGCTCCACATGTCGGCGTTCACGTCCAGCTCAGCCTCGGTGGCGTCGATGTAATCGAGGTCGATGGGCACGGTGGTCTCGCGGCTGCCCATGCGCTGCCAGGCCAAATCAACACCCCACTCGAAGGGCAGGCGGCGGAAGGGCACGCTGAAGTTGCCGCCAAGGCCGAACATCTCGCGGTCGAACACCCGGTCGAACTCGCCCTCGGGCACACCGATCCGCAGGCCGAAGCTCACCGTGGCCGGGCGCCTGCCGTTGTGGAACTCATCGCGGCGGCCAAAGCCGCTGTTGCGGTCGCCGTTGTTCTGGGCAACCACGGAGGCGGCCATCAGCGAAGCGAACAGGAGGGTGAGCGTTCTCATGGGTCGGCAGGTAGGTGCCGCGCGAAGGCGAACACTGTGCCGATCGTTTCCTTTGGTGCCCATGGGCTTGGAAGGGTTCGACTGGTCGGGCGCAGGATTGCTGGGGTTGTTCCTGGCGAGCTTCCTGGCGGCCACCATCCTGCCCTTCAGCAGCGAGGCCGTGCTTGCGGCGGCGGCCTTCGGGCCGTACGGCTTCTGGACCTTGCTGGCCGTGGCTTCGGCCGGCAACTGGCTGGGCGGCATGAGCACCTATGGCTTGGGTTGGTGGGGCAACGCGGAACGCATCGCGCGATGGTTGCGCACCGATCCCGCCAAGGCAGAACGGTGGCGCGGCCCGGTTTCGCGTTATGGCCTCTGGCTCGCCCTCTTCTGCTGGCTGCCCGTGGTGGGCGATATCATCGCCTTGGCATTGGGCATCTTCAGGGTGAAGCCGGTGCCCGTGGCGGCGCTGATGCTCTTGGGCAAGGCCGCGCGCTACGCCGGGGTGATCTTGGCGATGCGGATGTTCTGACAGGACTGTTAATTCCGTGTGAAGCACACGTCCAGTGCGGCTTCCAGGCTCATTACGACCATTGGCCGCGCACTCCACTTAACGATCCCTTCAACCACCGGTCACGCTGTGGTGGATCGTGAACGGGACGTTTGCGGCCGTGATAGGACAACCCTACCCCATGCGTAACCTTCCCTTCGCTTTCGCTTTGTTCCTGCTCTTCGCCACTAGCGCGTCCGCGCAGAACGGCACCATCAGCGGAACCATCACCGAGCAAGGGGGCAACGGGCTTGTGCCGATGCCCTTTGCCAATGTGTTCGTCGCGGGCACCGCCCTCAACAGCAGCAGCGACATCGATGGCAACTATGCACTGTCCGTGCCCGAAGGAACCTACACCGTGGTCTTCAGCTTCATCGGCTACCAGAGCGACAGCGTAGCGAACGTGCAAGTGACAGCAGGCGCCACCACACGACTGGACCGCACTATGAGCACCGGCGCCAAGGTGATGAAGGAGTTCAAGAAGAAAGGCAAGGTGGACCGTGAGCGCGAGGTGATCCAGATGGCCGAGCGCAAGGAGGCGACAACGATGGTGCAAAACATAGGCGCCGCTGAGATGAAGAAGAAGGGCGCTGGCGACGTGGCCGAGGGCGTGACCAAAATGGTGGGCCTCAGCGTGGTGGGCAACCGCTACGTGGTGGTGCGCGGATTGGGCGACCGCTACAACGCCGCTTACCTCAATGGCATCCCGCTGCCCAGTCCCGATGCCGACAACAAGGTGGCCCCGCTGGACATCTTCCCGACCGATGTGGTGAGCAGCATCGCCGTCACCAAGGGCTTCACACCGGAGCTGTTCGGCGACTTCAGCGGCGGTGTAGTGGACATCCGCACCAAGCGCGCCACGGACAAAGGCACGTTGCGCATCAGCCTCGGCACGTCGATGAACACGCAGAGCACCTTCAAGCCGTTCAGCACCTACAACGGTGGTGGCCGCGACTTCTGGGGCATGGAGGACGGCACGCGCGACCAGCCGGTCGGTCTGCAACGCCCCGGCGCCTTGAGCGGCAACGAGCGCCTGCCCTTCGCCACGAACTGGAATGCCACCTCCACCACCGCAAAGCCCGACATGAACTTCGGTCTTTTCGCTGGCACTGCCATCAAGTTCAGCGAGACCGTGAAGCTGAACCTGCTCGGCACGGCCAACTACCGCAACGAATACCGCTATCGCGATGGTCAGATCCGCATCGCCAACGCATCGAGCGATTTCCTGGTGGACTATGACTTCACCAGCCACCAATACAACACGCAAGGCAGCGCGCTCGCAACGGCAGGTCTTGAGCTGGGCAAGCGCCACAACATCACGCTCACCACGCTCTACGTGAACCTGAGCAGCGATGAGGTGCGCGTGAACGATGGTTACCACTTCGACTACCAGGAGCGCATCCATGCGCGCCGCTTCACCTACCGGCAGAACACCTTGTGGCTCAACCAGGCCAAGGGCGAACACCGCTTCGGCAAGACCGACCGCCTGAAGCTCAACTGGGATGTGGCCTACAGCACCGCCGAAGGCAACGAACCCGATCGCCGCCAGCTCGTGTACCTCTACAATCCCGGCGACGACCGGACGGCGTATACGTTCAACCAGCGCGACCGCATCGAGAACCACCGGTGGTACAGCGGATTGCAGGAGGAGGAATTCGTTGCGCAGGCCGGTGGTGGCTACCGTTTGCTTCAACGCCTCGATGAGAACGATGAAGTGGTGGCCTTGCTCACCGTGCGCGGCGGATGGCAGATGAAGCGCAAGGACCGCACCTTCGGTTTTGACATCTACGCCTATGACCTCAACGGCATGCAAGCCGCCTACCCGCAAGGCGTGGATGCGGACCGGCCCGACCTCTACCTCGACCAGTCGAACTACGAGGCGGGCAACTTCTCGCTCGACGACGTGACCGGTCCGGAAGCCGACCACACCATCAAACAGGATGTGGACGCGTACTGGGGCTTGCTCGAAGCGGACATCATCCCGGGAAAGTTGAAACTGATGGGCGGCGCGCGCTACGAGAGCGGCGACCAGATGATCCGCTACCGCAAGCAGAGCGATTCGTTCTACCAGCCGCTGCGCACTTCGCGCATCCTCAGCGACGACCTGCTGCCGTACGGCGCCGTGAAGTTCGACGTGAGCAAGAAGGACATCGTGCGCGCCACGGTGAGCAAGACCATCAGTCGTCCGGGCTTCCGTGAGATGGCGCCGTTCGAGTACACCGAGGTCTTCGCCGGCACCAAGAACGTGGGCAACCCCGACCTGGTGAACGGCACCAACCTGAACGCCGATGTGCGCTACGAGCGTTTCGCCAACCCGGGCGAGCTCTTCGCCGTGGGCGTGTTCGGCAAGCAGCTGAACGACCCGATCGAGAAAGTGGCGTTGGCCACCGCCAGCGGCCAGCTGATGAGCTTCCGCAATACGGGCACGGCCACGGTGGCGGGCATCGAAGTGGAAGTGGTGAAGAACGTGGGCAGCATCCTCGGTGCCGATAGCAGCGTTTGGAACGACGTGAGCATCGGCGTGAACGGCACGGTGATGATGAGCGAGGTGGACCTGAGCGGCTTGAACAACAACAACGAACAAGCGGACGTGGTGCTCACCAACGAGCGTCGTCCGCTGCAAGGTGCATCGCCGTGGTTGCTCAATGCCGACATCGGTTACACGCGCAAACTGGGCCGCAAGACGAAGGGCACGGCCACGCTGGCCTACAACATCTTCGGTCGCCGCGTGTTCGCAGCGGGCGCCAACGGCCTGGGCGACCAGTACGAACTCCCGGTGGGCACACTGCACCTGATCTTCCGCGCGGATGTGGGCGATCGCTGGCAGGCGAACCTCGGCTTCCGCAACCTGCTCAACCCCGCCTACCGCGTGGAGCAGGAAACCCCCGCAGGCGATGTGGTGCTCAGCACCTACCGCACCGGCACCGGCATCTCGTTCGGGCTTACGTACCGTTTGTTCTGAGCATCGCACTGCACAGGCGCGCCACATGTTGCGGCAGTGTTACCAAGTGCACTGCTGAGCGGCTGCATCATTAAGACATGCTTCACGCAGTGCGCACATCATCGTAATGGGCGGCCATGACTTTTGCCGCCAACAGAAACAACGACAGATGTCAACGAAGAACCTCTTCAACGGCCGCCTCGCGATGATGGGCATCGCAGGCCTGATGGCAGCAGCATCCCTCACCTCGTGCAGCAAGAAGGAAGGCTGCACCGACCCCGCTTCGATCAACTACGACGCCGATGCGGAGGAGGACGACGGCTCGTGCCAGTACGCCAACACAGGCGACCCCACGCAGATCATCAACGGCACCACGTACCATGTGCTGTCGGGGAACATCGGCAGCAGCCGTACCCTCACCAACGACAAGCTGTGGCTCATGAGCGGCGGCGTGTTCGTGAGCAGCGGTTCCACGCTCACCATCCAAGAGGGCACGTTGATCTACGCGGCCGACGACAACACCACGCCTTTTCTGAGCATCCAACGCGGTGGTCGCATCAATGCGATCGGCACGGCAGCGCAGCCCATCGTGTTCAGCACCATCAAGAAGGTAACGGGCACGCCCGCTGCCGGCGACTGGGGCGGTATCGTCCTGAACGGCTATGGTCTGGTGAACATCTGCGGTACACCGGGCTGCACCGCGGAAGGTGAAGGCGGCAGCGGCACCTACGGCGGTAGCGATGACAGCGACAACAGCGGCACGATGAAGTACGTGCGTGTGGAGTACGCCGGCAAGATCCTCGGCACTGACAACGAGCTGAACGGCTTCTCTTTCAACGGCGTGGGCAGCGGCACGGTGCTCGAGCACCTGCAGGCCTACAAGGGCAGCGATGACGGTTTCGAGTTCTTCGGTGGCGCCGCCAACCTAAAGTGGGCCCTGAGCACCGGCAACAGCGACGACAGCTTCGACTGGAGCCACGGCTGGCGCGGCAAAGGCCAATTCTGGGTAGTACAGCAAAGCTCCGCCAGTGGCGATCGCGGCATCGAAGCGGACAACTGGGAGACCGACTACACCGTCACGCCGTTCAGCTCTCCGATGATCAGCAACTTCACTTTGGTGGGTGCTGTTGATGGCAGTGCGAACGATGGCATCCGCCTGCGCCACGGCACCAAGGGCAAGTTGTGGAACGGACTTGTCACGGGCTTCGAGAACGGCATCAAAGTGGGCACCGAGTGCGATCCTCACGTGGCCGCCGCGGAACTCTTCGTGCGCAACAGCGTGGTGTTCGGCAACAACGCCGCCAACTACAGCAACTGCGGCGCCTTCGATCCCGCCAACGAAGCCAGCAACAGCAGCGGCGACCCCGGCGTGCTGAGCGGCTACGTGGGCACGCAGAGCACGGGCGCAGCAGATCCCAGCCTCATCGACGGTTGGTTCACCAGCGTGAGCTTCAAAGGTGCCGTTGAGAGCGGCAACGACTGGACCACCGGCTGGACCGTGGCCCTCTGATCACAACTTGGTTTGACCGGAAGGGGCTGCTTCGGCGGCCCTTTCTGTTTTGTCCTGGAGCTTAACCGTGAATGGACGGGGGTGAACGGAAATGCGACGCGTGCTTTTGCGGCCCTGTGAGTTCATTCACGTCCATTCCCGCCCGTTCATGGATGGGGGCTCTCCACGGCTCAGCGCATCCAAGAGTTCGATCAAGCTAGCGGTCAGCCCTCAACCACACATGGCGCCATTCAAGTCGTGGGCGCTTGAAGTTGATGATGAGCCCGATCTCCAGCCCAGTGCATCGCAAATAGTTCAGCATCTGTCCGATCTCATGATCTCCGATGGCGTCGATGGTCTTGGTATCGATCACAACCGTGTTCAAGGCGATCAGATCGGGTATGAACTCTCCAACCTGAATGCTCCTGTACAGAACGGGGAAGCGCGGCTGCTGTTGGAACGCAATGCCTTCTTTCTTCATTTCCACACAGAGTGCGTTCTCATAGATCTTCTCGTTGAAGCCATGACCCAGGGTGTTCAGCACCCGCATGGCGCAACCGACGATAGGTCGGGTGATCTCTTGGTCGTCCGCGTTCAGGTTGCTCATTGCCTTTTCCACTGCGAAGCCAATGTATGTCCCCGCACCAGTGCCCTCAGCACGAGTTCAGGCCGTTCCTATGAGAGCCCAGGCAGCGGCTCATGATCCGGAGTTGACGGGAATGCGTCATGTGCTTCTGCCATCCTGTGGGTTCATTCACGTCCACCTCCGTTCATTCACGGTTGGGTTTGCATGCCCTGCACTTCCAAGAGGGCGCCAGTGTGTACCTATTACCGCAAACGGACGGGAATGGACGGAAATGCATCGTGCGCTTCTGCAGTCCTGCGGGTTCATTCACGTCCATCCCCGTTCATTCACGGTCGCGTCTTCACACTGCATCCTCGGCAACATATCAACCCCGATCCAGCACGGCTGTGCTAAGTTCACGCCCCATCCCAGCAGCATGAAACAACTTGCCACTTGCCTTGCGATCCTCTCAACCTCGTTCGCTTTCGCCCAACCCCAGATCCTGAACAGCGGTTTCGAGACGTGGCAGAACGTGGGCACGGGCACGGAGGAGCCCGAAGAGTGGAGCTCGATCAAGACGAGCGACGGAGGGAACTTCATCAACAACTTCGCTCCACAGGTCTGTTTCCAGAGCGGCGATGCGCATACCGGTTCGTATTCCGTGAACGTGCGCACGGTGCAGTCGCCCATCGGCGCTGCCAACGGCATTGTCACCTGCGGCCGCGTACATGCCGAGCTGAACCCTGCCAACGGAAGGGTCTTCACCGAAGCAAGCGATGCACAATGGTACCAAGTGATGACCAGTAGACCGGACAGCTTGGTGGGCTGGTACAAGACCACCGTGATGACCGGCGACTACCCGACCGTGGATGCCATCGTGCACACCGGCACGGGTAGTATGCCGGAGAACGGCACATTGGGCAATTGGGTCGGTCAGGCGGGATGGGACGGTGCTTCCGCAACAGTGGGCACATGGACCCGCTTTTCGGTACCGTTCAACTACCTGAACGGGAACACACCAGCCTATGTGCTGATGGTGATGACGAGCGGAGACAGCCTGATCAGCCAAGTGGGCACGCAGAGCTGGTATGATGACATGGCGCTCATCTACAATGTGACGCCCGCTCCGAGCGACAACATCGCGTTCGTCACTGCTGTGCTCGGGTTCCCGATGAGCGTTGACTTCAGTTCGGGCGGTGTGCCCGATGCGGCAACGGACTTCGTTGCGGAACTGAGCGATGCGAACGGCGACTTCAGCAATCCCATCATCATCGGCACGCTGAACACCGCGTCGAATTCCGGCACCATTGTTTGCGAAGTGCCCGCTGGTACGCCGTCAGGCACGGGCTACCTCATCCGGGTCACCAATGCGTCGCCATTCTACGCTCCCCTTACGGCAGGGATCACCGTTGATCTGAGCACTGCCGTCGCGGATAACACCGTGCGTGGATCGCGCGTTTGGTCAACTGCTCACCATTTGATGCTTGACCTATCCGGCATGTCAACCGGCACTGTGCAGTGCGAGGTGTTCGATGCGCGCGGCGCCAGGGTGGCCACTGCAAACCCGGTGGGTGGAACCACCAACGAGCTTTCAATCCCGAACGCGTCCGGGCTTCACGTGGTGAGGCTCACATCGGGCAGCACTGCCGAGGTGCACCGGGTGGTGCTGCGCTAGGGCTAACGATTTCCGTTCTCCAGGAACCACCACTTGGGCGTGTCCTTGCGGCTGCGTGCGCGTTGCCACATCGATACCAAGCGGCCCTGAAGCAACGTGGTGGCTTCATCCACGGTGTCGGCCACGAACACGAATTCCAGTTCCTTGCGGCCTATGGTGCCCTCGGCCACCATACGATCAATCTGCTGGAGCATGGGTGCCCAGTAGTTCTTGCCGTACAGCAATATGGGGAAGTCCTTCACCTTGCCCGTCTGGATGAGCGTAATGGTCTCGAAGAGCTCGTCCACCGTGCCTGCACCACCGGGCATCACAACGAAACAAACGCTGTACTTCACCAACAGCACCTTGCGCACGAAGAACCGGTCGAACGAAAGGCTGACGTCCAGGTACGGATTCGGGTCCTGCTCGTGCGGCAGCACGATGTTGCACCCTACGCTCTTCGCGCCCACATCGCGGGCACCACGGTTCGCCGCTTCCATGAGGCCCGGGCCACCGCCCGTCATGATGGTGAAACCCACACGCCCGATGCGTCGCGCGAGTTCCCGGGTGTCGACGTAATACCGATGGTCTTCCTTGAACCGCGCGCTACCGAAGAAGGTGACGCAGGGGCCCACGAAGTGCAGGTTGCGGAAGCCATAGATGAACTCGCGCGCGATGTTCACCACGCTCTTGAACTCTTTCCACCGCGATCGGGGTCCCTCCAGGAAGCGGAGGTCGATACCACCTCGAGGGGACTGGGGACGGTGTTTTCCGTCGCTGCTCTCTACCGGCACGCCGCGAAACTACCGGTAGCCCTGTGCCATCGCTTGGCGGCGATCCTCGACTGGTCGCCCTTGAACGCCTGTTCACCGTTCGGATCCCAAGACTTGACCCAACCATGACCGGCCCCGGACCGTTGGCCGTGTGACCGACGGCTATTTTCGTCGGCCTTCAACCAGCCCCTTGTTGCCGACGCCCATGCGCCACTACCTGTTTCCTGCCCTGTTGACCGTAGCTACCGTCAACGCCCAACAGGCTCCTTCCATCTATTGCACCACGCACGATGAAGAGCGATTGCACGCTATGCTGGGCCACGACCCGTTGCGGATCGCACAAGCCGAAGCAGCGCAGGCGGAGCTCGAGGCCTTCACGGCGCAGTTCGAAGCACAACGAGCCCAAGGCATTGCCAAGGGCGGTGGAAATCCGGTGATCCCGGTGGTCTTCCACATCATCCACAACAACGGCCCCGAGAACATCAGCAATGAGCAGATCGAGGATGCCATGGTGGTGTTGAACAATGACTTCAACAAGCTGAACGACGACTGGGACAATGTGAACCCGGCGTTCCTGGGCATTGTGGCCGACGTCGGCATCACCTTCAAACTGGCCCAGAAAGACCCCGACGGCAATTGCACCAATGGCATCACACGTACCGTGAGCCCGCTTACGAACGATGGCACGCAGACCATGAAGGACCTGATCCAGTGGCCGCGCGATATGTACCTGAACGTTTGGGTGGCCGCCAGCGCTGACGGTGCCGCGGGCTACACCTACCGCCCCGGCGCGGTGAACAACTGGCCCGAAGGAGATGGCATCGTGCTGCTCCACGATTACGTCGGCACCATAGGTACTGGCGCTGTGAGCCGCAGCCGCACCCTTACCCACGAGGTGGGGCACTGGATCAACCTCAACCACGTGTGGGGGCCCACCAACGAACCGGGCCTTGCCAGCAACTGCAGCGAGACCGATAATGTGAGCGATACCCCGCCCACCGAAGGTTGGCAGAGCTGCAACATCAACGGCAATACCTGCACCGCTCCCGTTGACAACGTGGAGAACTACATGGAGTACAGCTACTGCAGCAAGATGTTCACCGAAGGCCAGAAAACACGCATGCTGGCCGCGCTGAGCAGCGGCACAGCGCAGCGCAACCAACTGACCACTGCGCAGAACCTGGCCGACACAGGCGTGGATCAGCCTGCAGCGCTGTGTGCAGCCGTGTTCACCACGAACACGCGCACGGTTTGCGCCGGCAGCCCCGTCCAGTTCACCGATCTCAGTTTCAACTTCGTGAACAACTGGCAATGGGACATGCCCGGTGCACAACCCAGTTCCAGCTCCGACCAGAACCCCAGCGTCACCTACAATTTGCCCGGCGTTTACGACGTGACCCTCACGGCCGGTGACGGCAACGGCACGGTGAGCGCCACTGAAGCAGGGTACATCGTAGTGTTGCCCGCCCCCGGTACCACGGTCCCTGTGGTAGAAGGTTTCGAGTCCTTGAACGCGTTGCCCGGCAATGAATGGACGGTGATGAACGCCAACGCCGATGAGGCCTTCGAGATCACCACTGCGGCTTCGTACAGCGGGAGCAAGAGTACGCGCCTGCGCAACTACACTTCACAGGCCACCAACCTCGATGAGCTGATCAGCGGCACGTACGACATGAGCAATGCCAGCGATATCATCATAAGCTGGCGTTTTGCGTTCGCCCAGCGCAACAGCGACAACGACGACAAACTGCGCCTGTACGTGAGCAATGACTGCGGTGCCACCTGGAACATGCGCAAGCAACTGCGCGGCACCACCGACCTGGCCACCGTGAACCCCACCAACGCCCAATTCACGCCCACGCAACAAAGCCAGTGGGGCTATGAGGAAGTGACCAACATCCTGAGCAATTATCACGTGGCCGACTTCCGTTTCAAGTTCTGGTTCGAGAGCGACGGCGGCAACAACCTCTACATCGATGACATCAACATCAACGGCCAGCCCGTGGGCATTGAGGACCTGGTGCTCGGCGGTGGTAGCGCACTGGTGGTGCCCGACCCCGTGGACGATGCAGCCGAGCTGCTCGTGAGCATCGAACAGCCGACCGATGTGCGCATTGATGTGGTGGATGCCCTCGGACGCGAGATCGCTCAAGTGTTCAATGGAACCTTGGCTTCCGGCGACCAACGCATTGCCCTGCCCGTGCACCTGCTGGAGAGCGGGATGTACTTCGTGCGCATGAGCGACGGACAGCACCTGAGCACCGTGCGTTTCGCGGTGCGCTGAGCATGCGCAAGGTCGTCGTTATCGCATTGGTCTTGGGCATGCTGAGCGCCTGCGAACGGGCGGGCAATGCGGCAAAGGAGACCATCAGCAAAGGTGGTGAGGTAGCTGGCCAGGCGGCCAGCGAGTTCATCAAGGGCGCCAAGGAGGGCGTGGAGAAAACCATGGCGCTCACCGTGGAACTGGATAGTACGCTCGGCAACAGGGGTGCATCGCTCGGCAAGACCGAAATGAGCGACGACTATTCGGCCTTGCAGGTGTACATCATCCTGGACCGTGACCTGTCCGATACGCTCGTGGCAAAGGCCTACGATGCCGATGGTCTGGAGATGGGCCGTGCCCGGTTCGGTGTGAGCGGCAAGGCCGGCGATGCGGGCTGGCATACCATCACCTTCCCGGAACAGACCGATCTGGAGGCAAAGGGGAAAGTGGTGATCGGGATGCATCCCTGATCGGTCACCCTCGCAGAATGACGAAGGCCGCTCACGCGGCCTTCGTGCTGAACAGGATAACCCAGCTCAGGACTTCTTGTAGCCCATCAGGATGGTGACGCAGCCCACCGGCACCAGGTCATTGGCGCTTTTGCGATCGGGCACGTACACCAGCACTTTCAGTTGCGTGGTGCTTTCCACCTTCAGGTCGAAGGTGTGCTTGGGCTCATCGGCCAGGCTTTCGAAAATGGTGCGGTTGCCCGCGTCCACCAGCTTCCAGTTCACTTCGCCCAACGACGGGTGCGTGCAAACCAGCAGGCGGTAATCCTGACCGCTGTAGAAGGTCATGCTCACCTCCGCTTCTTCGCCTGGGGAAAGCTGGGCAGCGTTGAAGGTCTCGTTGAAGGTGTACGGCTCCAACTGCGGGATGCACTTGTTCTTGGCGAAGCTGCGGCACTGGGCATCGGCCACGTTCGGTGCGATGCAGGCGGCAATGAGGGCGGCAGTGGCCGCGATCGAGCGTAGTGTGATCATGGCCATGGTCACTGGATATAAGCGTTACGGATGCTGGCTGCTTTGTCGCGCAATGCTTTGAGCTGGTCATCGGTCAGCGTAGCGGGTGTTCCCCCTCCGATCACGGTAACGCCGCTCGCGTTGGTGCTGGTGGTGGTGGCCGCTGCTCCCGTGTTCACTCCCTCGAAAAGGGTTTGCAGCGCCT
Source organism: Flavobacteriales bacterium (assembly GCA_016699575.1). Lineage (NCBI taxonomy): Bacteria > Pseudomonadati > Bacteroidota > Flavobacteriia > Flavobacteriales > Flavobacteriales bacterium. Next base: position 1,367,393 of record CP064979.1, read on the forward strand.
TCATGTCGGCGATGACGCCTTGCACGGCCTGATCGTCCGGATGATCGCCCAACAAACTGATGATGTCGCCCAGTGAGAGCTTCTGCTCGGCGATGCGTTGGCGCAGCGCGTCGTTCGGCTTGGTGGCCGCCACTTGGGTGGCGATGTACAGGCCTTCCGTCCATCCAGCGGCGATCATCAGCGCGCTGAGATGGCTGCGGCCCTCCTCTTTCAGGTAACCGTCCATGTCCCAATAGGTGGTGGTCACGATGTCAATGAGCTTGTCGCGGTCCTCCTTGGCGTCCTGCAATGCTTGCAGCGTGCTGTCGCTGAAGGCGCTGCTGATACCGAGGTTCTTGGCCAGGTTCTGGGCCGCGGCGGTGAAGAGCATGCTCTCCTGCGTTTGGTTGAAGATGCTGGCGTAGCTGAGATCCGCGCCGTAAACACCCAAGTTGATGGCCTGCTTGCTCGCCGTGGTGTAGTTGCGCCAGGTATTGGGATCGCTCAGGATATCAGTATCGTACTCGGCCCCGGCATCCTGCAGCAGGCTGGCCGTCTGCATGGGCGACGGGATGGTGCGGAAGATCTTCTTGGTCTTCTGCTTCAGCGCCTCGGAGGTGCTGTCGGCACCGTCTGTGACGAGCTGGTCGCCGGTTTGCTGACCGCCGCCACAGGCCATGGCCAGCATAGCGATCGGTAGCAGTCGGATGAGTTTCTTCATGGTAAGGGAGGACACGTTCGTGGTCGCGCCAAAGATGCCCGTGGAAGCCCCGACCCTAGTGGGCTTCCAGCCAGTTTTTCCCCACCGCCATGTCAACAAGGAGCGGTACGTTCAGTTGCATGGCTCCCTCCATCCGGCCCCGCACCATCGCTTTCAGGTCCTCCACCTCCGCCCGATGGGCGTCGAACACCAGTTCATCGTGCACCTGGAGGAGCAGCTTGCTGCGCATGCGGCGCTGCTGCATTTCCCGATGGATGCTCACCATGGCCACCTTGATGATGTCAGCAGCCGTGCCCTGCATGGGCGCGTTGATGGCGATGCGTTCGGCTTGTGCGCGCACCGTGTTGTTGGCGCTGGTGATGTCCGGCAGGTAGCGTCGGCGGCCCATCAGGGTCTTGATGTAGCCGTGCGTGCGGCAGAAGCCGATCATCTCATCCATGTAGTTGCGCACACCGGGGAATTGCGCGAAGTAGTCGTCGATGATCTGTTTCGCCTCAGCCCGCGGGATCCCCAGGTTCTGTGAAAGTCCGAAGGCCCCTTGTCCGTATGCGATGCCGAAGTTGACGGCCTTGGCGCGGCTCCGCTGGTCGCGGGTAACGGCGGCGATGTCCACGTTGAACACTTTGGCTGCCGTGGCCGCGTGGATGTCGAGCCCGTGGCGGAAAGCCTCCTGCATATTGTGGTCGCCGCTCATGTGGGCAATGATGCGCAGCTCGATCTGGCTGTAGTCAGCGCTGAGCAATTGGTATTCTTCGTTGCGTGGCACGAAGGCTTTCCGGATCTCGCGGCCTTTCTCCGTGCGTATGGGGATGTTCTGCAGGTTGGGATCGTTGCTGGCCAGGCGGCCCGTGGCGGCCACGGTCTGGAGGTAGCTGGTGTGCACGCGGTGCGTCACGGGATCAGCAGCTTCCGGCAACGTGTCCACGTAGGTGCCCTTCAGCTTGCGCAAGCTGCGATAGTCCAGGATGAGCGGCACCACTGGATGCGCGTTGCTGAGTTCCTGCAGGATGTCCTCGCTGGTCTGGTACTGGCCCGTCTTGGCGGTCTTCTTCACTTTATCCCCTCCGATCTTGAGGGTCTCAAAGAGCACGTCGCCGAGCTGCTTCGGACTGTCGATGTTGAAGGGCACGCCACAGGCTTTGTGGATCTCTTCCTGCAAGCGCAGCAGGTCCGTGCCGAGTTCCTCGCTGAACTGTTTGAGGGCCGGGATGTCGATGCGGATGCCCTCGGTTTCCATGTCCGCGAGCACGTGCACCAACGGCATCTCCACATCGTTGAAGAGCTTGGTCACCTCGTCCTCTTCGAGCAGCGGCGCGAACTTCTCGCCGAGCTGCCACGTGATGTCGGCGTCTTCGGCGCTGTACTCCTTCACCGCGTTCACATCGGCGTCGCGCATGCTCTTCTGCGTCTTGCCGCGCTCCTTCGGACCGATGAGCGTTTCGATGCTCACCGGGCGATAACCGAGGTACACCTCGCTCAGGTAGTCCATCCCGTGTTTCTGCTGATCGGGTTTGAGCAGGTAGTGCGCGACCATCGTATCGAAGAGCGGGCCTTTCACCTCTACCCCGTAGTTCTTCAACACGCGGATGTCGTACTTGGCGTTCTGGGCCACTTTGCCGATGGCCTCGTTCTCCAGCATCGGCTTGAAGATGTCAACGATGCGCTGTGCTCCTTCGCGATCCGCGGGTACTGGCACGTAGTAGCCTTCGTGCGCTTTCCAACTGAAGGCGAGACCGACCAGCTCAGCGGTGCGCTCATCCGTTCCCGTGGTCTCGGTATCAAAGCAGAACCGCGGTTGCTTCTTCAACTGGGCCGCGAGCATGTACATCTTCTCGTTCGTGTCCTCCAGGAAATAGCGGTGCGGCACCGTGTCGATGTTGGCGAACTCTTTCAGTTCGACATCCCCGTCCGCGTCCACGCTCGTTCCGAACAGATCGACTTGTCCGCCTTGACCCTCTCCGGCTCCCCCGGCGGGGGAGAGCCGCGAGCTGCTCCCCTTGGAGGTTAGGCCACCCACTTGGGCACTTGCCTGATCAGCTGGTGCAAGCACACGCGCCGTCAGGTTCTTGAATTCAAGTTCGCTGAAGACCTCCAGCACTTTGGCTGCATCCGGCGGGTCCAAGTGCAGCGCATCGTGGTCCAGTTCCACGGGAGCATTGATGTTGATGGTGGCCAACATCTTGCTCATGCGCCCCTGTTCCGCGAAGGCGATCACGTTCTCCTTCTGCTTGCCTTTCAATTGCTCGGCCCCGTCGATCACGCCCTCCAGCGATCCGAACTGCTGCACGAGCTTCATCGCGGTCTTCTCGCCGATACCGGGAATACCCGGGATGTTATCCACCGCATCACCCATCAGGCCAAGGATGTCCTTCACCTGCTCCGGACTGGTCAATCCTCCCCAGCGCTCGCAGATCTCTTTGGGCCCGAGCTTCTCCGGCGGATCACCACCGCGGCCGGGTTTGTACATGACGATCCTGTCGCTCACCAATTGCCCGAAGTCCTTGTCCGGCGTTATCATAAAAGTGGTGTAGCCTTCCAACTCGGCCTTCTTCGCCAACGTGCCGATCACATCATCCGCTTCGTAGCCGTCACTCTCGAGGATGGGGATGTTCATCGCCTCGATGATGCGGCGGATGTACGGCAAGTTGGTGCGGATGTCGTCCGGCATCTCTTCGCGGTTCGCCTTGTAGTCGAGCAGTGTTTCGTGGCGCTCCGTGGGTGCCGACGTATCGAAGACCACGGCCAGGTGCGTTGGTTTCTCGCGCTTGATCAGATCGAGCAATGTGGTGGTGAAACCGAAGGCAGCGCTGGTGTTAAAGCCCTTGCTGTTCACGCGTGGCGCGCGGATGAAACTGAAGTAGGCGCGGTAGATGAGCGCGAAGGCGTCGAGGAGGAAGAGGCGCTTGTCGTCGCCGTTGGTCTGTTCGGACATGGCGGCAAGGTAGAAGCGTGGAAGAACGAATCGTAGTTAGCGGAAGCCAAGCCGGGTCATTGGGCCGAAGCACCGCGCGCCAACTGCGCAACACCAATCATCGGTGCAGTCAGTGCACGATCATCAAACGCGACCGGTACAAGCCAGCAGGGCTGAACAACAAAGCGGTATATGTCCCCACAGCCCATCGCGACACGTCGAGTTCAACGACCGATCGCTGCACTGCGCTCTGCGAAGCGATCAAACGACCGATCTCGTCGTACACCAACAAGTTGCCACCCATCACGCCCGTATTCACACCAATGGTCACCACATCGGATGCCGGATTTGGGTGTACATAAACCCGCGGCACGCCGTGTTGCTCCTCCACCCCCACATGCACCACCTCAATGCATGTATCGGGCACCACCGCATCAAGGTCCAAGCGGCCGATGAATTCTTGGTAGAGCTCGGCGTGCGTTGAGGGCATGGCGAAGTACAGATCATCCTGGAAGATGGTCATTTTCTGACCACCACCTACGGTGGGTCCGCCAAGGGCGCAGAGCTGATGGCCATCGTAGCGCCAGATGTCGTAAATGGTGGTATCGCCCACCAGGTGTCCTGCACCGGCGATGTACAGATCGCCCTCATGCACGAGCATGTCCCACACATGATTCACGAAGGTGATCCCGTTGGGCGCGAACTGCAACCAGTCAGAACCATCCCACACACGAATGTGGTCACTGAGCCCTGGCTCCTGCAACCAACCGCCCACGAACAGCGAATCGCCATAGCCTTGGATAGAGGCGATGAAGTAGAAGCCAGGCACTCCTCCGTCCAAGCCACACCACTGGTCCACGCCATCGAAGGCCACGATCTTGCGCGAGCCGAGCGCCTCGAAGATGCCGCCGAAGTAGTACACCCCATTGTGGTAGTGCGCTTCGTACACCGCGCTGGGTGCTGGGATCGGATTGTTGGGCAACGGCTGCCAAGCACCACCGATCCACTCGTTGGGGCTGGGCATGCTGGTGCCGTACACCGAATCGGCCAGGCCGCCCCGGAACAAACGGCCGTTCACCTCGTGGAGCCACGCAGGTGCGTTCGGTTGGCCGCAGGGCAGCCAGGTGGTGTCGGCTAGCATGGCTATGTAGGCTAAAGAGGTGTCGTATCGCCACCCTCCTGTGTAGGGTGCGACGAACAACGTGTCATGGAATAGCGCGATGCTCGGCAGCGTATGGTATTGGCAACCGAAAAGCGTATCAGCCCCTCCGCCCGCGAACCCTGTATCGCTCCACTGGATTCCGTCCCAGCGCACTAAATGGTGCGCTGCAAGCGAATCAACATTGGTTGTGCAGAATGCGCCCCCAACAATCAGTTGGGTGCTGTCGTTGGTGTGCTCGAATGCCCCGACAAAAAAGTCCAGGCCACCATTGAGACTCTGCCATTGAGCTGGTGCACCGCATGCTGTGATCGCGAGAGCGATCATCACGATCAACCTTTTCATCGCACCGTCGTGAAACGGACGTGCAACGGGCCCTCAGGGCTGTCGGCGACTACGGTGTAAGTCCCGGATGGCCAACCGGCAATATCGATCTGAACGCTTGCACGATGTTGCGCGTGTTCCGAGGCCACAGTGCGGCCCAACTCGTCGTACACCACCACGTTGCCTTCCAGCACCCCCCCGTCGAGCCCAACGTTCACCATGCTCGACGCAGGGTTGGGATAACACCACAGCCCTGCGTGTTGCGTGGCCGTAGGTCCGGTCACGGCATCCACCAGATCGTACCTGATCTGCGCTATGTAACCATCGTAAGCGGTAGCGCCCAGCGGCACGAGGTCGCAATAGGGCTGGTAGCCCGGCAAATTGGGGCATGATACGGGGAAGGCTTGGGTGCTGCGACTGCTGCCCGCTATGTACACCCGTGTGTCGTTGGCCGTTATGCCCCCGCACAGATCGATCCCCTGGCCCCCGAAATAGCTGGCGCCGAGCAGTGCACCAGCGCTGGAGAACTTGGCCACATAGGCATCGGTGGTGGCCTGATCCCCATCGTTGTGGTGTTCTTCGAAGTAGATGCCCGTGGGTTGGTTCCACGGCAGTATGGGCTGGTCGGTGCCGAAGGTCCACCCGCTGGCGGTGTTGCCGAACAGGAGCACATTGTCCTGCCCGTCGCATGTAACGCGCGGCCGGGCGCGCTCGGGCAACGGGCCTACCACACCGAAGGTGATCAGCGCATCCTCCTCCTGCGGCCCGCCCACCTTGGTGCTCCAAAGTAGCTGGGTGCCTGCGCTGAATTTGGCGATGAAGTTCTCATAGAAACCCATGGAGGGTTGGCCCTCGAAGTAGCCCCCGTTGTCGCAGCAAGGGAAATAGTGTTCGGTGGGAGAGCCTTGGCAGGTCACGAAATTGCATCCGCCTGTATTGGTGATGCCTGCGACGAAGACCTCCCCGAGGTCGTTGGTGGTAACACTGGTGATGAACTCCCACTCGCCTTGGCCGCCGAAATACGTGCTCCACTCCAGCGCCAGTGTAACGGCATTGAACCGGGCGATGAACCCGTCGGAATGGCCCAGGCCGAAGTTGCCATCGCCGTTGAGCCCGTTCTGGAAATAGCCACCGGCGTTGCACAGCGGGAATTGGAAGACCTGGGGCGTGCAGTTCTGGGCGCCCGTGCGCGGCGATATCGTTGAACCGACCACGTACACCTTGTCGTTGGGCCGGTCGATGTGCAGGTCGTACACCACCTCATCCTCCGGGCCACCGAAGGTGGTGCCCCAAAGCAGGTTGCACTGCGGATCGAACTTGTTGATGAAACCGGTGTGGAACAGCGGTCCGTTCTCCGGGCCGACGCCGGTCCAATAGTCGGTGGCACCCGCCAGGTCCGGTATGTCATCCGGGCCAATGCCCGTACCCGTCACAAAGAAGTTGCCGTCCTTATCGAAGTCGATGGCCGCGCAGGAGACGAGGTTGTTCTGGATACGCGTGAAGTATTGGACCTGTCCATTCAACGCATTGAATAAGCCAACGGAACCAGTGCCGGATCCTTGGAAGCTGTTTGGGTTTCCTAAGAGTGGCACACCGGGCATACTCTCCGTCGCCCCGCACACCCCCACCCGATCGAACACCGGGTCGTAGGCAATGGAACGGCTATCGTTCGTGTCGCCATTGCCGTAGTATGTGAACCAAGTTCCGGGCACCTCGATCTCGTAGTGCTCGTTGAACCGGCCAAGGATCATGTCGCCGCTGCCTGCGTAAGAGAACAAACCACCGGTACCCGGGAGCCCTAGCGCACTACTGGACGTCCCCGTGAAATAGACATAGCCCTCATCGTCGTGGGTAAGGTCGGCCATGAAGTCGTTGGCGGTACCGTTCATGAAAGAGCACCACTCGGGCAAGGGGTTGCCGCCACCGCCCATGCCACCAGCGCCGGAGAAAGGTGTGATAACTATGACCAAGGGCAACGATGGATCGTACGCCCCGAACTCGAAGGTCACAATGTCGCTGCCGGGTGTGTGCTCATACTCCGGCGTCCATGGCACATAGTTGATGGTGTTGCCGTCCTGCTGAAAGGCAAAGCCCTCGTTGAGCACCAAGTAGCGGTTGCCGATCCATGCTTTCAGGAAACCCATCGGATCGATGTGCAGTTCATCGTGCCCCTCGAAGAGGAGCATGATGTCGGCCGGATCGCCACCGGGCCGCATGACGATGTACCACTTGGGCCCGTATTGGTTGCTCAGCACATGCAGATCGATGTAAGGGGCTACGTCCTCGAAGACCAGATGCTTCGAGCCGTCCACACCGGTTACACCTTGCGGGCAGTGCTCCAGGTAGAAGTTGTAGTGGCAATCGACATGGGCGGCATCCACCGGAAGGCTCGCTTGGTTCACTTCGGAGAGGATGGAGAAGTCGATCTCGGCGATGGAATCGTTGGTTTCGTTGGTGAGCGTAATGCCCACCTTGCCGCCTTCGTACACCCAAACACCAACCGGCCCCATGATGGAGTGGTTGGCGATCTCGGGCCTCAGTGCGCCCGTGATGTCCGCTGCTTGGCCACGGTTGAAGAGATAGGTCCAACTGCTGCCAAAAGGCTCTTCCAGCGGATCATGAGGAATGAACAACTGCGCCTTGGCAACCAAAAGCAGGACAACAGCACACACGGTGGAAACGGATCGCTTTTTCATGGGCAGGGGCAAAAAAGGTTGGCTGAACGAAGGTGCGCAACTTCGATCGAACAACCAAATGGCAGCGGAGCCGTCCCTCACCGCTCCTTCCACACCACCTCCAGCACCGTCTGGCCCACGGCCTTCAGCGTTGTGGGATCAATGACGTCCATGTTGTCGTCGTGGGTGTGCCAGCTGGGGTGAAAGCCGTTGTTTGCAGTATTGTGCTCGATGATGTCGATGGTGGGGATGCGCAAACGCTCGTTCACCGGCACGTGGTCGTCGATGCCCACGTAGTACTTCGTTTCATCCAGGAAGCGGTCGCCGTAGCCGAGCTGGGCGGCGGTGCCCCACACACGATTGACGATCTGCGGAGCGAACTTCATGCTGAAGGCCTCCTTGGGGAACCGGGCATCGCGCGCACCGCACATGTCGAGCAGGATGCCGAAGCGCGCCGTGTAATCCTTCACGTGCGGGTTCTTCGCCCAGTATTGCGCACCGAGCGCCCACGTGTCCGTGCTATTGCCCGACTCCGTCATGGAGCCCCCCGGTTCGCCGTAGTCCTCCACATCGGTGAAGAAGAGATCCACACCGATCTCCGACGGGTGCGCCTTCAGGTGGCGCGCGATCTCCAGCAGGATGCCCACACCACTTCCACCATCGTTCGCTCCGAGGATCGGTTCGCTCATGCGCTCATCGTCCTTGTCGGCAAAGGGCCGCGTGTCCCAATGCGCCATGAGCAGCACACGGTGCTTCAGCTCCGGTTTCCAACTGGCGATGATGTTGCGCAACGGCATCTGCTGCTTGTTGAACACCGTGACTTTCCCCTGCTGCTCAATGACCGTGTCGGCATACTGGCGCAGGAAAGCCACCATCCAATCACCGCACGCCTGATGCTGCTTCGTGCCCGGAACCCGCGGACCGAAATCCACCTGGCGCTTCACATAGGCAAAGGCACTGTCGGCCTGGAACTGCGGCGTGGGCGGCAGAACGGGCTGCTCCACTTTGGTGGTGGGCTGCGTCGGCACGGTGCCACCATTGTCCGGTGCGCAGGAGCGAAGGAGCACCAGTGCAACAAGCAACGCCAGAAACCCGAGGGCGATGATCCGGTTACGCATGGCTCCAGGTGGTTCCTTCTTTCGTGTCCTTGATGGTGATGCCGATCGCGGCCAGCGTGTCGCGGATGCGGTCACTGGTGGCGAAGTCCTTGTTGGCCTTGGCATCGGCGCGCATGGCCAGCAGCACGTTCATCAGTTCGTTGCTCAGGCCGTCGTCCTTCTTCACCTCTTCATCGCGGATGCCCAGCACGTCCTGCATCATGGTGCGGTAGAGGACCTTCAAACGTTCGATGCTTGCGGCCGTCAGCTGTGCCTTGCCATCGTTGGCCGAGTTGATGGTGCGCACGCCGTCGAACAACTGCGCGATCATCACCGGCGTGTTCAGGTCGTCGTTCATCGCAGCGTAGCACGCGTCTTCCAACGCCGTCACGTCCAGGTCGTCCGTCGCACCGGGCTTCACCTTGTCCAGGACTGCAACGGCCGCGCGCAACTTCTCCAGTCCCTTCTCCGAGGCCTGCATGGCCGCGTTGCTGAAATCGAGGGTGCTGGCGTAGTGCGTTTGCAGCATGAAGAAGCGCACCGTCATGGGCGAGTAGCCACGCTCCAGCAATTTGTGGTTGCCGGTGATGAGCTCTTCCGGCGTGAATCCGTTGCCCTCGCTCTTGGCCATCTTCCGGCCGTTGACGGTGAGCATGTTGCCGTGCATCCAGTAGCGCACGGGCGCTTGCCCATCGGCAGCCACGCTCTGTGCGATCTCGCACTCGTGGTGCGGGAACTTCAGGTCCATGCCACCGCCGTGGATGTCGAACGTGCGGCCCAGGTACTTGGTGCTCATGGCGCTGCATTCCAGGTGCCAACCGGGGAAGCCTTGGCCCCAGGGGCTCGGCCAATGCATCAGGTGGTTCGGCTCGGCCTTCTTCCAAATGGCGAAATCGAGCGGGTTCCGTTTTTCGTCCTGGCCCTCGGTATCGCGCGTGTTCGTGATCAGCTCGTCGATCTTCCGTCCGCTCAGTTCGCCGTAAGCGTGCGCCTTCGCGAACTTCTCCACGTCGAAGTACACGCTGCCGTTCACCTCGTACGCGTAGCCGTTGGCCACGATGCGTTCCACCATGCCGATCTGCTCGATCAAGTGACCGGTGGCGGTGGGCTCGATGCTGGGCGACTGGATGTTGAACAGCCGCATCACGTCGTGGAACCCGTTCGTGTACTTCTGCACGATCTCCATCGGCTCCAACCGTTCGAGCCGCGCGCGCTTGGCGATCTTGTCCTCACCGGCATCCACATCGTCCACCAAGTGGCCCACATCGGTGATGTTGCGCACGTAGCGCACGGAGTAACCGATGTGCTTGAGCCAGCGGAACAGGATGTCGAACGTGAGGAAGGTGCGCACGTTGCCGAGGTGCACATCGCTGTACACGGTGGGACCGCATACATAGAGGCCTACGTGCCCAGGGTTGTGCGGCGTGAACAGCTCTTTCTTGCGCGTGAGCGTGTTCGAGATGACGAATTGCGAACGGTCCTTGTCTGCCATGGCTGTGCCTTGGAGACCGGGCTCGCAAAGGCAGCGCGAATGTAGAAGCGCCCCAGCAGCCGGGCCGTTAAGTCATTGCTTGTCCTCGGCGGTGAGGGGCGTATCGCCGATGTACCGGCCACCCTCGTACACCTCGATGCGCTGCAGCTCGCCGCTCTTCGCGTAGCGGTAGCGCTTGCCGTTCCACAACTGGCCGTTGCGGAACTCGCCCACCTGGGTGATGCGCTTGTGCTGGTCGTACAGGGTATTGAAGCCGTTCTCATTGAAGCGGTCGGCCGGATTCACGGCCTCGCTGGCACTGACTGCCGGTGCAGCCTTGGTCGGTTCCTCCTTGGGCAGGTCGGTGGCGGGCTTGCTTACAGGGCGCAGGAACTTGTTGTTCCCGGCGTTGACCACGCCGTTGTTGAACGTGGCCGTTTGGTGCAGGTCACCGTTGGCGTAATAACGCTTCAGGGTGCCGTCCTCCTTGCCTTCGTTGATGTTCACTTCCACGGCCAGTTGGCCGTTCTCGTGGTAGTACTTCTGCACGCCGTCGCGCACCCCGTAATCGTTGAAGACGAAATCCTGCTGAGGCTCACCGTTGGGGTGCCAGCGCCTGAAGTTGCCGGTGTTGCGGTCAAGGTCCCAGTTGCCTTCTTCCTCCAACTGGCCGTTCTCGTACCACACTTTGTACTCGCCGCGCGGACGGCCCATGTCGTACGTGATCTCGCTCATGAGCTTACCACTGGGCCAATAGCGGTGCCAGGTGCCCGTGCGTTTGTTGCTGGTGTAGCGGCCTTCCTCTATCAAAGCACCGTCGGCATAGCCGGGCTTGGAGGGTATGGGGGCGGTGATGCGCCAATGGCCCTGTTTGCGGCCTTCGGCATCCACCCGGTTCAGGGTGTCTTCCTGGGTCTGGTGGAACATGACCCCGTCACCGGCGAAGGCCATGACGGGCAGGGCGCACTGGGCAACCAGTGTGAGCGTACGGAGGAGCGGGGAGCGCATCTGTCGGGCGGAAAAACGCCCGTCGATACGGAAGGCCGGCCTCAGGGGTTACCGGACAGCATGGGCTTCAGGTGCTTCGTCATCTCGTCCACCATGGCGCGGAGGTCGAACTGCGGTTTCCAACCCCAATCCGCGCGTGCAGCGCTGTCATCGATGCTGCGCGGCCCCCTATCGGCGATGGCCTGGCGGTGGTCCGGGGCATAGCTCATCTTGAACCCTGGGATGTGCCGTGCGACTTCCTCCGCGATGGGAGCGTTGCCCATGTGCTGGATGTTCATCGGAAGCCTCGCTGCGGCCCAGCTCGCCACCCCTGCTTTGCTTGTCCGACTGGCCGCGCCACAGGCAATGTCACCGGGGATGCAAATCCCGGAGCGACGATCTCCAAAACAGGACACTTCTTCAGGCAAGCTAAGTTCGGACGCTTCTGCACCATACGGTGGAAATGCTCACGACCAGGAATGCTCCATTCTCGCGCTTGGCCATTGTGGCCGTGATGACGATCGTAGTGACCTGGACCTGCCTCAAGGCACAGCCATGGCAGGATATCATCTCGTGGGACGCGTTCGGCTACTATCTGTACCTACCTGCGGGTCTTCTGCACCATGACATCGCACTGATGGACATGTCGTGGTTCGAAGATGTGTTCCGGACCTACGAGCCATCTGGCACGGTTTATCAGATCAACGCCGTCGAGGATGGTGGCCATGCCATAAAGTACTCGATGGGTCTGGCGATCCTATGGGCTCCCTTCTTCGCCTTGGGTCATCTGATGGCACAGTTCACGGGGTACCCCGCCGACGGTTTTTCCAGGCCTTACGAGATTGCGATGTTGTTCGCCACCTGGAGCTACCTCCTCCTCGGGCTGATCTGGTCCCGCTTAGCGCTCTTGAATTTCTTCAACGACCGGTCGATCGCACTGACGATCTGCCTGCTGGTTCTGGGCACCAACGTGTTCGACCAGTCGGTTTTCCACATGATGATGCCGCACATATTCCTGTTCACACTTTTCGCCGGCATACTTCATTACACGATACGGTGGGAGCGCGACGGGCGGACACGCCATCTTATTGTGATCGCACTGCTCATCGGTCTGTCCGCTCTGGTCCGGCCAACCGCCATCGTGGTCGTGGTGATCCCGCTGTTCTGGGGGTGGAGCACCGACAAAGTCCCGATGGTGATCGAACTCCTACGCAAGCATCCACTGCGACTTCTGATTGCCTGCGTGGTGATCGGCGTCGTCTGCCTGCCGCAGCTGCTCTATTGGAAGAAGGTCACCGGCGGCTTCTTCTACATGGGCTACAGGAATCCAGGGGAGGGTTTCGATCTCGGGAGCCCGCACATTGGCCAGGTGTTGTTCAGTTTCCGCAAGGGGTGGCTGCTGTACACTCCCCTCATGGTCTGCGCTCTCCTGGGTTTTGCACTGCTCCGGGGGCATGCGGCACGCGGATTTCGCGCCATTGTGGTCTTCTGTTTGGTACATCTGTACATCGTGTCCAGTTGGTCATGCTGGTGGTATGCAGACAGCTTCGGGCACCGGGCTATGCTGGAATCATACGCGTTCCTGTTGATGCCCCTATGCGCCTTCGTGTCCAGATCGCTGGTCGCGCGTATGGAGATCAAGTGTGCGGCGTTGGTCGGTTTCGGGGCGTTCGTGGTGCTCAACCTGTTCCAGACCTGGCAGTGCTCGGAGGGCATTCTGCACTCCTCCCGAATGACCCGGAAGGCGTATACGATGGTCTTCGGAGAACGGGAGAAGCCTCCTGGGCTGGAGGAGGCACTGCTGGTGCAGCGCGCCTATGATGGCAGCATGGATCCGCCGGACCTGTCGCGCTACATCGCCCTGCCGGTCGTGGTCAAGAACTATGACGCACCTGAAGGCAACATTCCGGCTGACCAGCTCACGGATACGGTCAAACACGGCGGCGCTCGTTCGTTGTTCATCGATCCGAAGGTCGGCTGGTCGCCGAGCGTCGCAATGACATACTCCGACCTCACCTCAAGGGACCATCTATGGGTGCGGTTCACCTTGCACGTATACGTTCCACCGGGCAGTCCGCCCGTCGATTGCGCCTTGGCGGTTTGCATGGAACATCGTGCACAGAAGTATGGGGACCGGGTGAGACCCATTGCACCGGAAGAACTGGTCCCGGGTCAGTGGAACGAGGTGTCCATGTGGTTCCTTACCCCTGCGGTCCGCAACGGCGATGACCTACTGTACGGCTACCTCTGGTTGCGCGACACGCTCCCTGTATGGATCGATGATGCGCGAATCGAGCCGTTCGAGCGCAAGGAATAGAAAAGCGACCTCAGTGCCAGTGATCACTGTGCATCTGCCCCGCGGGAATGTGGGACACGCCCTTCAGGCACTGGTGGAAGCATCCACCCGCAACATGGGCTTCAGATGTTCCATCATCTCATCCACCATGGCGCGGAGGTCGAACTGCGGTTTCCAACCCCAATCCGCGCGTGCGGCGCTGTCATCGATGCTGCGCGGCCAGCTGTCCGCAATGGCCTGGCGGTGGTCCGGGGCATAGCTCATCTTGAACCCTGGGATGTGCCGTGCGACTTCCTCCGCGATCTGCTTCGGGCTGAAGCTGAACCCGGCCAGGTTGTACCCGCTGCGGATCTTCACCTTTTCGGGCGGGGCTTCCATCAGGTCGATGGTGGCGCGGATGGCATCGGGCATGTACATCATCGGCAGGGTGGTTTCCGGCCCGAGGAAGCTGGTGTACGCACCGGTCTTGATGGCCTCGTGGAAGATGTGCACGGCATAGTCCGTGGTGCCCCCGCCGGGTGCGCTCTTCCAACCGATGAGGCCGGGATAGCGGATGCTGCGGACATCAACACCGTATCGCCTGTGGTAATACGCGCACCACTGTTCACCGGCCTGCTTGCTGATGCCGTACACCGTGCTCGGCTCCGCAATGGTGTGCTGGGGCGTGGCGTCTTTGGGGGTGGTGGGCCCGAACACGGCGATGCTGCTGGGCCAATAGACCTTCTTGATCTTGCCTTCGCGCGCCAGTTCCAGCACAATGAACAGGCTCTCCATGTTGAGCTTCCATGCAAAGGCCGGGTCCTTCTCGGCCGTGGCGCTCAGCAGAGCGGCGAGCAGATAGACTTCCGTGATCCCGTGCTTGTCGATGACGCGCTCGATCCCGCGGCGGTCCATGGCATCCACCATGGCGAACGGGCCGGCCTGCTTGGCCCCGCCGTCGCGGGATGGGGACACTTGCGGCTCTTTGATGTCGCTGGCCACCACGTTGTCCGTGCCGAAACGGGCGCGCAGGCCCTCCACGAGTTCGGTACCGATCTGGCCGCTGGAGCCGATGACGAGGATCTTCTTCATCGCTGGAAGTTGGTGCGGCCAAAGCTAAACGGGGCCTCAGGCCAGCATCGGCCCTGCCCTACTTTCGCAGCGAATGGACGGCCCGGACACCCATCACCTGCGCAACCTGCTGGCACCCGAACTGCTTCGGAAGCGGCTGGAGAGCGAGACCGCCCCGCGCACCACGCTGTCGTTCTACCGGTACGTGCGGCTCCGCGAAGTGGAGGCGCTCCGGCACCACCTCTACATGGAATGGGAACGCCTGGGTGTGCTCGGCCGCATCTACTTGGCGCCCGAGGGGATCAACGCGCAAGTAAGCGTTCCCTCGCACCGGCTCCAGGACTTCCGCAAGGCCCTTGACGTGCGTCCGGAATTCGCCGGAGTCCCTTGGAAGATCGCTGTGGAAGATGACGGCAAGAGCTTCCTGAAGCTGGCCATCAAGGTGAAGAAGAAGATCGTGGCGGACGGCCTGGCCGATGACGACTTCGACGTGACCAACGTGGGTGCCCATCTCGACGCCGCCACCTTCAACCGGAAGATGGCCGAGGGCGCGGTGGTCATCGACATGCGCAACAACTACGAGTGCGCGATCGGCCACTTCGAGGGGGCGTACTTGCCCAAGGCGGACAATTTCCGTGGCGCGATCGATGAGGTGGTGGATATGCTCCGCTCAAGGGAACCGCAAGCATCGGATCAGGGCACCCGTACCGTCGACCCACCGGGTCGACACGCCGTCGAGCACGAGGTATTGCTTTACTGCACGGGCGGCATCCGCTGCGAAAAGGCCAGTGCCTACCTGAAACACCAGGGCTTCACCAGGGTGGGACAGTTGCACGGCGGCATCATCGACTATGCGCGGCAGATCAAAGCGCAGGGCCTGCCCAGCAAGTACAAAGGCCAGAACTTCGTGTTCGACGAGCGGCTGGCGGAGCGCATCACGAATGAAGTGGTGGGCCGCTGCATGCAGTGCGGCCAACCGAGCGACCGCATCGCCAACTGCATGGAGGCCAGCTGCAACGTAATGCTGGTGCAGTGCGAGGCCTGCGCCACCAAGTACCACGATTGCTGCTCGCCCAGCTGCCGCGAGATACACGACCTGCCCCAAGCCGTGCAGCGTGAATGGCGCAAAGGGCGGGTGACGCGCAGTACATGGCAGAAAGCCATTGGCGACGGCGTGGCGTGGCAAGCCCACATACAGCAAGAGGAAACACGGCTGTGCACCGAGGGTACACTTCATCCTGAATTGACGAAGCTCATATCGGAACACCTGTACGGGCGCGAATTTTCGCGTCCTCACCAATAGCGCAACAGGCGGGACGCCTGTTGGACCCCATGCCCATCTACCACTCCCTCGGCAAGATCCCGCACAAGCGGCACACCGTGTTCAAGAACGGGAAGGACCGCTACTTCTACGAGCAGCTCTTCGGCACCATCGGCTTCGATGGCATGAGCACCCTGAGCTACCACGTGCACCGCCCCACCATGGTGAAGGAGCTGCGCAAGCCCAAGGACGTCACGCCGAAGATCGCCATCGAGAAGAACATGCGCTCGCTGCGGCTGCACGGCTTCAAGACCAAGCCCGAGAAGGACCACCTGGCCGCACGCAAGACCATGCTGGTGAACAGCGACTGCGCCATCGTGCTCGCCGCGCCGCAGGCCAAGAGCGTGGACTACTTCTACAAGAACGCCGACTGCGATGAGATGATCTTCGTGCACAAGGGCAGCGGCACCCTGCGCACCTTCCTGGGCAACATCGACTTCAAGTACGGCGACTACCTGATGATCCCCCGCGGGATGATCTACACCATGGAGTTCACCGACAGCGACAACCGCCTGTTCATCGTGGAGAGCCACCGCCCCATGTACACACCCAAGCGCTACCGCAACTACTTCGGCCAGCTGCTGGAGCACTCGCCGTTCTGCGAGCGCGACATCCGTCGCCCGAAGAAACTGGAGACGCACGATGAGAAGGGCGACTTCGTGATCAAGGTGAAGAAGCAGAACATGCTGCACGAGCTGGTGTACGCCAGCCACCCCTTCGACGTGGTGGGCTGGGACGGCTACAACTACCCCTACGCCTTCAGCATCCACGACTTCGAGCCCATCACCGGCCGCGTCCACCAGCCGCCGCCCGTACACCAGACCTTCGAGACCGACGCCTTCGTGGTGTGCAGCTTCTGCCCGCGCCTCTACGACTACCACCCGCAGGCCATCCCCGCGCCGTACAACCACAGCAACATCGACAGCGACGAGGTGCTGTACTACGTGGACGGCGACTTCATGAGCCGCAACGACATCGGCCCGGGCCACATCAGTTTGCACCCCGCCGGCATCCCGCACGGTCCGCACCCCGGCGCCATGGAGCGCAGCATCGGCAAGAAAGTGACCGACGAGCTCGCCGTGATGGTGGACACCTTCAAGCCCCTGATGGTGACCGAGGAGTGCTTGAAGATCGATGACGGGAAGTACTGGAACAGCTGGGTGGAGTGAGTGTGGATGCGTTGGACGTGTCGGCTCGAAGACTCACCGTCGCGCTCTCCGCTCATACTCTAGACTTGCCCGCCTCGAAGATGGAGATCTTCGAGGCGGGCAAGTCTAGAGTATGAGCGGAAAGCCCGACCCGAGGCATTTGCGAGGGACACGCCCCAATGACCTTCCTCATCCACCGCCCCGCAAAATGTCCGAACTTTGAAGCACGGACCAAAACCAGCAACCCATGAGGAACTTGCTCATTGCACTTTCGACCTTGGTGGCCTTGGCCTCTTCTGCCCAAGACAAGACGGAGTTGTTCGTATCCATCCCTTGCCGTGTCCCGGCGGATCAGGTCACCTTCGTGTACAACGCGGAAAACCAGGTCCTGAGCGGGTATCCGGTGCGGATCGCCACCATGAAGAAGACGACGACCCGCCGTTCGTTCAATGACCTCACCGAGCGGGAGCGCAACCGTCTTCAAAAACAGGCTCGCCGTGCACATGCCTGCGAGATCGTGGTCATCGACAGGTACCAGCGCCCTCCCGGCTCGACGGTCGTGACCGCGGAGATGGAGGCGCGCATGCAGCAGGAGATCCAATTCTACATGGTGCAGCGTAGACGGCCCTGTCCCGAATGCCCGACCGCAAGTAACTGAACAAGAACCCGATCATCCGATCGACACATCGAACGACCAATGGCAAGCGGACTGAAAGACGTCGACTACGGCCTGGAGAAGATCATGAAGGATGCCGAGGACTTCCTTCCCCTCTGGGGCACCGACTACGTGGAGCTCTACGTGGGCAATGCGAAGCAGAGCGCGCACTACTACAAGACCGCCTGGGGCTTCCAGAGCCTGGCCTATGCGGGCCTGGAGACCGGCGTGAAGGACCGCACGAGCTATGTGCTGGTGCAGGACAAGATCCGCTTGGTGCTCACCACGCCGATGACACCGGACAGCCCGATCAACGAGCACCTGCGCAAGCATGGTGATGGCGTGAAGGTGATCGCCCTGTGGGTGCCCGATGCGCGCAAGGCCTGGGAGGAGACCACCAAACGCGGCGCGAAGAGCTTCATGGAGCCGGTGCGCGAGGAGGATGAGCACGGCTACGTGGTGAAGAGCGGCATCCACACCTACGGAGAAACGGTGCACATCTTCGTGGAGCGCAACGAGTACAAAGGCCCCTTCATGCCCGGCTACAAGGCCTGGAAGAGCCACTACAATCCCACGCCTGTTGGCCTCAAGTTCATCGACCACATGGTGGGCAACGTGGGCTGGGGCGAGATGAACACCTGGGTGGACTTCTACGCCCGCGTGATGGGCTTCGCGCAGTTGGTGAGCTTCGACGACAAGGACATCAGCACCGAGTACACCGCGCTGATGAGCAAGGTGATGAGCAACGGCAACGGCCGCATCAAGTTCCCGATCAACGAGCCGGCCGAAGGCAAGAAAAAGAGCCAGATCGAGGAGTACATCGACTTCTACCACGGCGCCGGTGTGCAGCACATCGCCGTGGCCACCAACAACATCATCGAGACGGTGAGCGCGCTGAAGGACCGCGGCGTGGAGTTCCTCTACGTGCCGCCCAGCTACTACGACACCGTGATGGACCGCGTGGGCGAGATCGACGAGGACCTGGCGGTGCTGAAGCAGCACGGCGTGCTGGTGGACCGGGACGACGAGGGCTACCTGCTGCGGCTCTTCACCAAGCCGGTGCTGGACCGTCCCACGATGTTCTTCGAGATCATCCAGCGCAAGGGCGCCAAGAGCTTCGGCAAGGGCAACTTCAAGGCGTTGTTCGAGGCGATCGAGCGGGAGCAGGAGAATAGAGGGACGCTGTAGGTGACCCTGAGATCACACATGCGAGGGGCGTCCAGTGGGCGCCCTTCGTCATTTCATTAGCACGAAGCGTCCTGTTCCGAACTGCCCGCCTGAACCGCTGAGCGTATAGGTGAACACACCAGGCGGGATGGTACCGGTGGCATATTGAAGCCCTGGCACAAGCCTTTGCCTCAGGACCATTCTTCCATCCATCGCATGGATCGTCACATGCATTGGTGTGTCCGCGATCAAGCTGAAACCGCCATCCGGTGCCACATGGAGGGCAGGCCTCATCCCGCTTGCTGCTTCAACTCCATCGTCAACACCCAATGCCCCTGGCAAGGGACAATAATGCACAGACCAGAGCACGTCCACTTCGTTGCGTTTGTAGCACCATAAATGGGCGCCATCCCCGTAGTACTGCGGTAGCTCATGTGTGATGCCGGTCGTACTTCCCACGCCTTCAATGAAGTCGTGCAGGACCTCCCCCCATAGCGTCGTGGACAAACCCCACCGCCGATGGAAAACTCCATCGTTGAGTTGCACACTGTCCAAAGAAACAATTATCGTAGGTGTGGGTGGCCAGCCGAGCAGACCGAAGTCAAAGTAGTCGTGGATGGTATCGCCGAGCTCCAGGTTGTAGTCGTACAAAAGGCGGTCCGATTGGAGGACATGGTCGTACTGAAACACCAGGCTGGCAACCGTATCCTCGCGCAGACAGAGGTTGGTGATCGTGGTCGCGGGTATCACGTAGTAGCCTGGTGGGCAGAAGGGAGGGCCATCGATATCCGCAATGGTCCGGTAACCGAACCGGGCATATGTCGCCCCGTTGATGACCGTATCGCCATCAATGAACCAATTCCTTGCTGAGACCCAGCCACAGATTGTCGGAGATTCGTACACTGCAACGTCCCAGCTCGCTTCTGGACGCAGCAAAAGCTGATGACCCTGGCCGATACTCAGCAGTGGTAATATGGCAGTGTATGCCAGCAAACTTATGTGCGTTGCTTCCATGGTCATTCGATCACAAGTTTGCCTCCCGCAAGCCACCGGCTACCACTGCTTAAATGTACATGGTACAAGCCGGGGGAGACAGATGAAAGTGGAAACCAGAAATGGGAAACGCCCATAGGCACCGGCTGCTGCTCCACCAGCCTGCTGGCCCAAACGCCGGAAGCCTTCAACTACCAAGGCGTGGCCCGCGATGCCGGCGGTGATGCCTTGGCGAACACCACGATCGGGGTGCAATTCCAGCTACACCAGGGCACGGCCGTGGGCACCGTGGTGTATTCCGAGACGCACAGCCCCACCACCAACGACCTGGGCCTCTTCTCGCTGGAAGTGGGCAATGGCACTCCGGGCACGGGCACCTTCGCGGCCATCGACTGGAGCGCCGGCCCCTACTTCCTGGAGGTGGGGATGGACCCTGCGGGCGGCAGCAGCTATACCAGCGTAGGTACGCAGCAATTGCTCAGCGTACCCTATGCCTTGCACGCCAAGACCGCCGACATGGCCGATGATGGGGACTGGGTGCTGAGCGGCGATACCGTGCATAGCAATGGCCGGCGGGTGGGTATCGGTACCAGCGCCCCCAGCCGAGACCTGGATGTGGAAGGCAGCTTCCAGTTGAAGGACGGCACCCAGGGCGACAAGAAGATCCTGACCAGCGATGCCGATGGGAACGCGAGCTGGCAGGAGTTGAGTGGTGAAAGCTTGCTCGGTGCAGGGAACGTCCCGCCAGCCATCAGTGACGACCTGTCCTGCTTCGGCATTGCCGGCAGCCTGGGAATAGGTACATGGCCAGGGTCCGTAGCGGTCGCCGGTGATCACGCCTATGTGGTGGACTTTGCTTCCGGTGGTCTGCAGGTGATCGATATCAGCAGCCCCGATAGCCCGGTGCTCAGTGGCAGCCTGGGGGTCGGTTCGCTCCCGGTATCCGTAGCTGTCTCCGGCAACTACGCCTATGTGGTGGGCCAAGGCGCCGGTGATCTGAAGGTGATCGATATCAGCAGTCCTGCCAGCCCGGTGCTCAGTGGCAGCCTCGGGGTCGGGCCGGCTCCAGCATGTGTAGCCGTCTCAGGCAACTACGCCTATGTGGTGGGCCAAGGAACCTCCGATCTGAAGGTGATCGATATCAGTAGCCCTTCCAGCCCGGTGCTGACTGGCAGCCTCGGAGTGGGATCGGACCCGATCTTCGTTGCCGTCTCTGGAAATTACGCCTACGTAGTGGACATTGGTTCCGATGACCTGAAAGTGATCGACGTCAGCAGCCCGACTGATCCGGTGCTCACTGGCAGCCTCGGGATCGGAACGTTCCCAGTATCCGTATCGGTTTCCGGCAATTACGCCTATGTGATCGATTCTGGTACCGACGATCTGAAGGTGATCGACGTCAGCAGTCCTGCAAGCCCAGCTCTCATTGGGAGCATTGGCATAGGAACAGAACCATTTTCCTTGGTCGTTTCCAGCAGCTATGCCTATGTGGTGGACCGTGATGCCGATGATCTGAAGGTGATCGACATCAGCAGCCCTACAAGCCCCGTGCTCAGTAGTAGCTTATTGATCGGACCGGACCCACGATCCGTGGCTGTCTTGGGTAACCATGCCTACGTGGTGGATCAGGGTTCCGACGACCTGAAGGTGATCGAACTGTCCTGCCCCAGCGCACAGCAACAATTGGCCTATGATCCGGTGACCGGTGCGTTCGTGGCGGTGGAAGGCTGGCAGGTGAGTGCGGATACCTTACATAATGGTGCCAAGCGCGTGGGTATCGGCACGGCTTCTCCGGACACCACGCTGCATGTGGCGGGTAAACTGAAGTATCAGGACGGTTCCCAGGCCGACAAGAGGATCCTGACCAGCGATGCCGATGGGAACGCGAGCTGGCAGGAGTTGAGCGCGGCGGGCTTGCTCGGTGCAGGGAACGTCCCAGCTGCCTTCAGTGACGACCTGTCCTGCCTGGGCATTGCTGGCAGCGTGGGGGTCGGACCGGTTCCGACTTCCATGACCGTTTCCGGTAGCTATGCCTATGTGGTGGACATTACTACCGACGATCTTAAGGTCATAGACATCAGCAACCCTGCTAGTCCGGCGCTCAGTGGCAGCCTTGGGATAGGATCGAACCCAAGATCCATAGCGGTCTCTGGTAATTATGTGTATATAGTGGATATTGTTTCCCATGATCTCAAGGTGATCGACATAAGTAACCCAGCAAGTCCGGTGCTCAGTGGCAGCCTGGTGGTCGGAACGTCCCCAAGATCCGTGACCGTCTCAGGTAACTACGCCTATATCGTGGACTATTCTTCCGATGATCTGAAAGTGATCGACATCAGTAACCCTGTGAGTCCGGTCCTCAGTGGCAGTGTGGGGATCGGGCCGAACCCAATATCCGTGACCATCTCTGGTGGCTACGCTTATGTCGTGGACGATTCTTCCTTCGATCTGAAGGTGATCGATATCAGCAGCCCTGCCAGCCCGGTACTAAGTGGCAGCCTCGGGATCGGAATGAGCCCAGTCTCCGTGGCTGTCTCTGGCAATTATGCCTACGTGGTGGATACTGATGCAAACGACCTTAAGGTGATCGACATCAGCACTCCTACAAACCCTGTGCTCAGTGGCAGCCTCGCAATGGGGACACTACCAAATTCCGTAGCTATATCTGGCAGTTATGCCTACGTGGTGGATCGCATTCAGAATGACTTGAAGGTGATTGACATCAGTAGCCCGGCAAGCCCTGCACTCGCTGGTAGCTTGGTGACTGGATCGAGCCCCGCTTTCGTAGCCGTCTCAGGTAACCACGCCTATGTGGTGGCCAATGGTTCCGACGACCTGATGGTGATCGAGCTCTTCTGCCCGACCGCCCAACAACAGCTTACATACGACCCCAGCACCGGTGCGTTCGTGGCGGTGGAAGGTTGGCAGTTGAACGCGGACACCCTCTACACCTTGGACAAGAAGGTCGGCATCGGCATAAGCGACCCGAACTCCCTGCTTGCCGGCACGGACATCGGCTTGGTGGACGATGCTGGAGAGCATGCCCGCCTCACCCTGAAAAGCAATGCCGTGAAAGGTGTGCTGGATGCGCGTTCCACTCCGGGAGTTGAACGGATGCAACTGGGCAGCGTGAGCGCACATCCGCTCTCCTTCTTCACTTCCGGGTCTTTGCAAATGACCTTGGACACCAATGGCTTTCTGGGTATCGGCACGGCAACGCCTGCCCATGGCTTGGACCTCAGGGCCAATGGCCAGGCCTTCGGCCATCGCAGCTTGGACAGCACGATCGCCGTTGGAACATACGTGGACAACGCGAATGGAGCTTTCCTGCAGACCCACACCGACCACCCGCTCCAATTCGCCACCAACAATGGGAATGCGCAAATGACCTTGCTGCAGAACGGCAACGTGGGCATAGGGTCCAGCACGCCGATCGCCAAGCTTCATATCGCGGGAACAAGTGCCGGGATCCGGCTGCAGGACACGGACGATGGGTCCGCGTTGGACATGATCGCGCCCGATCCCACCAGCGGATCCACAGGTGGCATTGGTACGTTCGGCGCGTTCGACCTGCCCTTGTTCACCGACAATTCGGACCGTATGACGATCAAGGCGGATGGAAAGGTGGGGATCGGTACCGCTGCGCCTTCGGCACTTCTTGATGTGCGCGATGCCAGTTCCAGCGAGTTCCGGTTGAGCCTGTCCAGTTCCCATTGGGGCAAGTTCCGCTTCTCCGCCAGTGAAGGACTGCGCATCGAGGCGAAGCACGAAGGGAACCAATTTCGACCCATGCTCCTGATCGGCTCTGAACTGAAGTTCTATTCCGGCTCGGGTACCACCCCTGAACGTATGCGATTGGCATCTAACGGGTATCTGGGGATCGGAACGGACGCGCCCAGCGCAAAGCTCCACTCCAGCATAAGCGCATCACCAGGGGCCACCATACTCCAGCGCACAGGATTGTTCCTGGACAATGAGGCGCAGAATGGAACTTTTCCGAACAGTCCCAATGAAGTTGCACTGGTCTTCGGCGAGAATGGATCGGCCAAGCAGGCCATTATCGGTGCCACCTACGCGAACGATCATCTTCGTTTCTACACGGGGTCGAACTTCACCGACTCGAGGATCGCCATAACCGCTGCAGGTTCTGTAGGGATCGGAACGGACGGCCCCACCGCCAAACTTTCCGTGAACGGCACGGCCAACAACAGCACCGGCAGCTGGGGGGTGTTCAGCGATGCCCGTGTCAAGACCGTCCGGCGAGCGTTCACCGATGGCCTCTCGGTCATTGACCGCATGCGCCCCGTGGTGTTCACCTACAATGCCGATGCGCCCTTTGAAGTAGAAGGAGAACAGGTGGGCATCATCGCCCAGGAGCTGGAGGAACTGGCGCCCTATATGGTGAGCATCACCGAGCATGGTGACATCCACGATCTGCGTGAAGTGAACAATCAGGCGTACGTGTTCCTGCTCATCAATGCGGTGAAGGAGTTGAGCGTGAAGGTGGACGAGCTTCAGGCCGAGAACGCGGGCCTGCGGAACAGCGATGCCGACTTGCGCGCGCAATTGAAGGCGAACAGCCAGTTGCTGGCCGACGTCCAACGCCTGCTTGACGCGCAAACCTCACGGTGATCCGAGTACCACGACCATGAGAACCACGATCCTCTCCTTCGCCCTAATTGCTTCACCGCTCCTTTCGGCGCAATCCATCTCCCCCTCAGTGATCGGTTCCGCCGGAGGCACCGGAATCGTGGGTACCACAACCTTGAGCTGGACCATCGGCGAAACGGCCGTGAGCACCCTGGACAACGGTAGCAACATCCTCACACTAGGCTTCCACCAGGGCGATCCGGTGCGGCTGAAGGTGAACATCCGCGCGTTCCTACAAGGGCCCTACAACAGCGGCAATGGCCTGATGGATGATGGCCTGCGTGCGAACAGCTTGATCCCGACGCAGGAGCCGTACACCGCGCTCGGCTATGTCTTCGTGGGCGGCGGCAATGAGAGTACCACCCAACCCATCATCGACTTCCCCGGCACCAACGCCATCATCGACTGGGTGGTGCTGGAACTTCGCGACAAGAACGACAACACCAGCATCCTGCAAAGTCGCGCAGCCTTGTTGCAGGCCGATGGCGACGTGGTGGACGTGGACGGCTTCTCGGCGGTGAGCATCAGTGTTCCTTCGGACAGCTATACCATCGCCGTGCTGCACCGCAACCATCTGGGGGTGATGAGCGCTGCGCCCATCGCCCTCACGGGTACCGCTGTCTCCGTGGACTTCACCGATGGCAGCACGCCCACCTACGGGACCGAGGCCCAAGTCGTGATGGGTGCCACGCATCTGCTGTGGAGCGGGGATGTGAACGGCGATGGCGTGATCAAGTACACCGGCGCCAACAACGACCGCGATCCGATCCTCGTGGCCATAGGCGGCACGGTGCCTACCAACGTGGTCAGCGGCTACCTACCCTCTGACGTCAACATGGACGGCAGCGTGAAGTACACCGGCGCTGGCAACGACCGCGATCCCATCCTGGTGAACGTCGGCGGTACCGTGCCAACGAACGTGCGGGTGGGGCAGATGCCGTGAGCATTCCTTTCAGTGCCCGCTGGCGTCGTACCTCAGCACGTGAGCATCCGCGAAGGAGGATAAATAGGCGCTGTTCGAGGCGATGGCGGGAGCAGGAGAACAGGGGGACGTTGTAGTTCTCGGGATCACAATGTCGCGGAGCATCCACGTCACTCGCAGGAGTGTCAAAGGCCTCACTAAGAAGGAGGTCGATGAGCAGACGAACGATCCGAATTCGGACCTGAGACTGTTGGCAAGAAAGTCTCTCCTCAAGGACTCCATCAAGAAGGCGCCTAAGAAGAAATGAGCTTCGGCAAGGGCAACTTCAAGGCGCTGTTCGAGGCGATCGAACGGGAGCAGGAGAACAGGGGGAGGTTGTAGGGAGACGACACCACTGGGGCATCGCGAGCCTGCGGCCCTCGGCGGCCTGGCCCTGTTCATACCCCACGATCCGCACACGCCCTGCTCTTGGTACATTGGGCGCACCGATGACGCCCGGTCACTTCTATTGGTATTGGCTGCCGCACCCTCTTACGGTGCAGTTCATCACCTTCCCGCTGTTGCTGGTGGGCTTGCTGTGCGTGCTGCTGGAGCTACGCGCGCCGCAGGTGGTGCGCCGCGCCGAGCGTTGGATACGCACCAGCCGCCGGCGTTTGGGCAACACCGCCCTGCACCACGGGCTGTCCGGGTTCAGGCGCGGCCAGGCCGCACCGGAGGCGCGTTTGGGCGCGTACTTCCTGCTGGTGGTAACAGGCGTGTTCCAGCTGCTCTACTTCATCATCATGGTGAAGAGCGTCTCCGCGCTGCTGATCTCGTGGGCCGTGCTGAGCGCGTTGGGACTGCTGGGCCTGCGCTTCAGCGGCCACCGCGAGGAGCTGGTGCGGTTGGCCTGCCTGGTGCTGGTGATGGCCACCTGCCTGCAACTCGTTTCCGTGCACCTGCTGGCGCGCGTGCTCTGCACCGTGGCCACACGCTTGCTGGCTTGGTTCGATGCCAGCGGTGGGCGCGCGGTGGGGCGCGTGGGCCTGGGCCTCGCCGCGTGCGGTCTGGTGGGCGAGGCTTACCAGCAGTTGTGGCTCAGCCACATGGCTTACTGGCTGGTGCTGGCCGCTGTGCCCGTGTTGCTGGGCCTCTGCTTCGCGCTCTTGGCCGCGCTCTTCAAGCGGCGCCCCGCACCACAACACCCCGGGGAGCAGCATTGGGTGGAAGAGGTGGGCGTGTGAAGGTGAGCTCTGCTGTTCGTCGTGCATTTTCGCCGCATGCAAGCACTCCTGCTCCTGGGCGGCAACATCGGCGATGTGGAAACCACCATGGCCGAAGCCGTGCACATGCTGGGCGTTGAAGCCGGTGTGGTGCGGGCCACCAGCCGCGGCCACTGGACGTTACCTGTGGGCTTCAGCGACGAGCGCCTCTTCCTGAACAAGGCCGTGCTGCTGGAAACGCAGTTGGAGCCACGCGCATTGATGGAGACTTGTCTCGCCATTGAGCAACGCCTGGGCCGCACACGCATTGCCATCGAGCGCTACACCGCGCGCACCATCGACATCGACATCCTGTTGTTCGACGACCGCACCATGGATGAGCCCGGCTTGCAGGTGCCGCACCCGCGCATGCACGAGCGCGCCTTTGCATTGGAGCCCGCCGCTGATGTGGCGCCGTTATGGGCGCATCAGCGCACGCGGAAGACGGTGTTGGCGATGTGTGATGAGGTGGAGAAGAAGTGAATAGCGAATGGTGAATGGCGGCAATCGCCATTGTCACCCCTTTCGCAATTCACTATCCGCCATTCGCCACTTGTTGCTCCCTAACGCGGGCGTGTTGACAAGTACGCGAGGTCCGAGCAGGCATGGGGAAGGCCCGGGATAGTTTTGCCCGATCCCCACTTGGTTGGAAAGCCCCGTCCCACTTGGCTTTCCGACAGGGGTGCGGCCGTGAACGTGCGAGCCGCGCAACAGTGCCCTGATCATTGACCGCGTACCATGACCGGACAACTACGCCTTCGCCTCGCCTCCTTCGTTCAACGTTTTGCCGCCTCCGCCGCGCTGCTGCTCTTGATGGCGGCCGTGCTGGCGCCGCAGCGTGCGCAAGCCACCCACGCCATGGGCGGTGAGCTGACCTACGAATGCATTGGCAACGACCTCTACCTGGTGACGCTGAACTTCTACCGCGACTGCAACGGCGTGGCCGCCCCCACCAACGGCAACAATGGCCTCGACTTCCGCATCCGCTCGCAGGCTTGCAACGCCAACTTCACGCAGAACTTCACCTTCAGCAGTGTGCAGATCATCACCCCGATCTGCAGTTTCGAAACGGACCGTTGCACCAGCACGAGCGGCCAGTACGGCGTAGAGCGCTACACGTACACCAGCACGGTGAACCTGAGCGCCTTCGCCAACTGCAACGATTGGATCATCAGCTGGGACCTCTGCTGCCGCAACAACGCCATCACCTCGCTGAACCAGCCCGGCGGGCAGGAACTGTACCTGGAGGCCCAGTTGAACAACACGGTGAACCCGTGCAACACCTCGCCCGAGTTCCTCACCATGCCCACGCCGTTCTACTGCGTGAACCAGCCGCTGAGCTACAACCCCGGCGCGGTGGATGCCGACGGTGACTCGCTCGCCTTCCAACTGGTGAACGCCAAGGGCGTGAACGGCGGCAATCTGGCCTACAACCCCGGGTACACGTTCACCCAGCCCATCCGCAACGGCGGCGGTGCAGGTGCCGTGGTGCTCGATCCGCAGACCGGAACGCTCACCTGCATACCGAACCAGCTGCAGGTAAGCGTGGTGACGTACCGCGTGAACGAGTACCGTAACGGTGTGCTGATCGGTAGCATCACGCGCGACATCCAGTTCGTCATCCGCTCGTGCACAGGACAGCCGCCTACTGCCAGCGGTGTCAATGGCGGGGGCAACTATTCGGTGGAAGTCTGTGCGGGCACGCCCGTGTCATTCACCATCACGAGCAACGACCCCGACGGCGACAACACGTTCCTCACCTGGAACAACGGCATACCAGGCGCCACGTTCACTGCTACGGGCGCGCCCTTCCAAACGGGCACCTTCAACTGGACACCCACGAACGCCAACATCGGACAGAACTTCTTCACGGTAACGGTGCAGGACAACGGCTGTCCGCTGGTAGGCACCAACGACTACGGCTTCACGGTGATAGTGACACCACCGAACACACCGGTGGACGCGGGACCGGACCAGAACGTGTGCGCCACCAGCGCAACGCTGGCCGCAACGCTGCCCTACAGCCAGGCGCCGCACAACTGGAGCGTCATCAGCGGCACGGGCACCTTCGCCAACGCAGGCGACCCGAACACCGTGGTGAGCGGCCTGAGCATTGGCGCGAACGTGTTCCAATGGAACGTGAACTACCAGACCTGCGGCACCGCCACCGATCAGGTGACCATAACGCGCTACGACAACACACAGCCCGCTGCGAACGCAGGTCCTGACCAGCAGCTGTGCCTTCCCACCAACAGCACCACGCTCGCCGCCAACGCTGCGATCGCGCCGGCCGTGGGCACGTGGACGGTGATACAAGGCACGGGCACCTTCGCCAATGCCAACTCGCCCACCAGCGGCGTAAGCAACCTGGGCATCGGCACCAACCGCTTCCGTTGGACGATCAACAACGGCCCTTGCGGCAACCCACAGGATGACGTGATCATCACCGTGTTCGACAACACGCAGCCGATCGCGAACGCCGGACCGGACATCCAGCTCTGCACACCGACGAGCACCGCCACCATGCAGGGCAGCGCCGTGACCTTCCCCGCAACGGGCCTATGGACGTTGAGCGGCGGCGTGGGCGGCACCATCACCACGGCCACCAGTCCCAGCACCACCATTACCGGTTTGCCGGTCGGGGTGCACACCTATACATGGACGGTGAGCAACGGCCCCTGCGGCGCGCCCACCACCGACCAGGTGACCATCACGGTGTTCGATGCGAACAGCCCGAACGCCAACGCCGGTGCCGACCAGCAGATCTGCGCTACCACCACCAGCCTCACCGGAAGTGTGCCCACTGCGCCGGCCAGTGGTGTTTGGAGCGTGGTGCAGGGCGGCGGAGCCATCACCAACGCGACCAGCCCCATCACCGGTGTCACCGGCCTTACGGTGGGCACCAACATCTTCCAATGGACAGTGAACAACGGCCCTTGCGCCAACGGTGTGACGAGCGATCAGGTGACGGTTGTGGTCTTCGACCCGAACAGTCCCGTGGCAAACGCCGGTCCTGACCAGGAGATCTGCAACCAGATCACCACCGCCACCATGGCGGCCAGCGTGCCCACCGCACCGGCCACCGGCACATGGAGCGTGCAGAACGGTGGTGGAACCATCACCAACCCCAACAGCCCCACCACCACCATCACCAACCTGCCGGTGGGCGAGAACATCTTCGTGTGGACGGTGACCAACGGCCCGTGTCCCGGCAGCACTACCACCGATGAAGTGACGGTGTGGGTGTACGACGAGAACGCGCCAGTTGCGAACGCGGGCCCGGATCAGGAGATCTGTACGCCCACCAATAGTGTGAGCGTATCGGGCAACGCGCCCATCTTCCCGCAGACGGGCCAGTGGACGCTGGTGAGCGGCAGCGGCACCATCACGAACGCGAATTCACCGGCCACCACCATCACCGGACTGCCGGTGGGTGTGCACGTGTTCGCATGGACGTTGGACAACGGTGTGTGCAGCAACCCGGTGACGGTGGACGAGATCACCATCACGGTGTACGACCTGTCCACGCCGATCGCCAACGCCGGCCCCGACCAGGAGATCTGCACGCCGGCCAGCACCACCACCTTGCAGGGCAGCGCGCTCATCTTCCCGGCAACCGGTCAGTGGACGTTGATCAGCGGCACTGCGGTCATCGACGACCCGAACGATCCGAACACGCAGATCAGCGGTCTCTCGGTGGGTACCGTGGTGTTGGAGTGGACCGTGGACAACGGCCCTTGCACAGCGTCTCCCACTACCGACCAAGTGACCATCGAGATCTTCGATGCGGCGAACCCGGCCGCGGATGCTGGTCCTGACCAGGACATCTGCACGCCGACCAACAGCGTGACGATGGCGGCGAGCGCGGTGACGGCTCCTGCTGTGGGCACATGGGTGCTCATCAGCGGTGCAGGTGGCACGGTTGCCGACGTGAACGATCCGAACACCGACATCACCAACCTGCCGATCGGTGTGCATGTGTATGAGTGGCAGGTGGACAATGGCTCGTGCTTCGGTGCTAACACGGACGATCAGGTGACCATCAGCGTGTTCGCGGGCCACCAAGCAGTTGCGGGCGCCGGTCCCGATCAGGAGATCTGCATTCCCACCTTCCCGAACACGGTGACGCTGGCGGGTACGCCGGTGATCTTCCCCGGTACGGGCACTTGGACATTGGTGAGCGGCTCGGGCAACATCACCGACCCGAACGATCCGAACACCACCGTGACCGGTCTCACGGTGGGCACCAGCGTGTTCCAATGGACAGTGACCAATGGGCCCACATGCGCCAACCCGCTCACCACGGACCAGATGAGCGTGTTCGTCTTCGACCAGGGCAACCCCGTGGCGAACGCTGGCCCTGACTTCCAGCTGTGCACACCGCTCACGAGCGCACAACTGAGCGGCAGCGCGCTGAACGGACCCGCCACCGGCCAGTGGACGGTGCAGTCGGGCACCGGCGTTTTCGCCGACCCCACAGACCCGAACACCACGGTGAGCGGCATCAGCCTCGGGCCCAACGAGTACGTATGGACCGTGAGCAACGGCCCCTGCGTGAACCCGATCACGAGCGACGTGGTGGTAGTAACCCTCTTCAACGGCAACAGCCAGCAAGCGGCCGCAGGTCCGGACCAGAGCTTCTGCACGCCCACCAGCAGCACCATCATGAACGCCACACCGGTATTCGCGCCAGCAACCGGCAGCTGGTCCTTGATCAGCGGTGGCGGCAACATCGCCAACAACAACCCGAACGCGTCCATCTCGAACCTTCCGGTAGGCATCAACGTGTTCCAATGGACGGTGAACAACGGTGCGTGCGGCAACACGACCGATCTGGTGAGCATACTCATCTACGATGCCAACAACCCCATAGCCAACGCAGGCGCCGACCAGGAGCTGTGCACACCCACCACACAGACCACGCTCACCGGCAGCAGCCTCATTGTGCCGGCCACCGGCCTGTGGACCTTGGTGAGCGGCAGCGGCAACATTGTATCGCCCACTGCGAGCAGCACCCTGGTGAACAGCCTGGGCATCGGCGACAACGTATTCGTGTGGACGGTGACCAACGGCCCTTGCGCGAACAGCATCACCACCGACACCGTGGTGGTAAGCGTGTTCGACCACACGGCCGATGAGGCCGATGCCGGACCAGACCGCACGCTCTGCTCGCCGCTGCCCTTCATCGTGATGCAAGGCAATGCAGCCACCGCGCCGGGCGTGGGCACATGGACCACGGTGGTGGGAACCGGCATCGCCAACGATCCGAACTCGCCGACCACGATCATTAGCGGTATCAGCGTGGGCGACAACATCTACGTGTGGACCATCGACAACGGTGCTTGCGGCACCAGCAGCGACAGCACCTTGCTCGTGCTGCACAACGGCAACCTGCCCGTGGCCGATGCCGGCCCCGACCAGGAGCTCTGCTTGCCGACAACGAACACCACGCTCGCCGGAAGCCCCGCACCGTATCCCGCGACCGGTCTCTGGAGCTTGATCTCGGGCACAGGCGCCATCAGCAACAACACCATCAGCAACCCCACGGTGAGCGGGCTGTCGCTCGGCATCAACCAGTTCGAGTGGGTGGTGTTCAACGCACCCTGCGCCAACGCCATCACGCGCGACACGGTGACCATCATCGTCTTCGACCCGAACGAACCCGCTGCTGACGCCGGTGATGACCAAGACCTCTGCACGCCGCTGACCACAACGAACCTCGCGGGTAACACACCGACGTTCCCGGCCGTGGGCTTCTGGACCACCAGCAGCGGAGCCACCATCGCCGACCCGGCCAACCCGAACACGCAAGTGAGCGGCCTCGCGATCGGTGAGAACATATTCACCTGGACCATCGACAACGGCAGCTGCAATGGCGGCGTGCCCACCACCGACCAGGTGAGCATCTTCGTCTTCGACGAGAACAATCCGATCGCCGCAGCCGGCCCCGACCAAGAGCTGTGCCTGCCGACCACG
Organism: Flavobacteriales bacterium; assembly: GCA_016699575.1. Taxonomy (NCBI): domain Bacteria; kingdom Pseudomonadati; phylum Bacteroidota; class Flavobacteriia; order Flavobacteriales; species Flavobacteriales bacterium. The sequence goes on from CP064979.1 coordinate 1,400,136, forward strand.
AGCGCACAGCTGAGCGCGAGCAGCTACACCTTCCCCGCCACGGGCCAATGGACGATCCAACAAGGCCAGGGCATCTTCAGCGACGATACCGACCCGAACGCCACGGTGACCGGTCTCGCTGTGGGTGAGAACATCTTCGTGTGGACGGTGAACAACGGTCCTTGCGCCAACCCGATCACCACCGATGCTGTGAGCATCTTCCTGTTCGACGATCAGCAAGCCGACGCCAGCGCAGGACCTGACCAGAACCTCTGCACGCCGAACATCAACGCCACCATGGCAGGCAATGCGATCACGGCCCCTGCCATCGGCACATGGACCTTGGTGAGTGGCGCGGGAACCATCACCGATGCGAACGATCCCACCACGGTGATCAGCAACCTGGGCATCGGCGAGAACGTGTTCGCGTGGACGATCGACAATGGCCCGTGCGCCAACGGCATCACCAGCGACACGGTGCACATTTTCCTCTATGACGAAACGAACGCCAACGCCGATGCGGGCCCCGACCAGGAGATCTGCACCCCGCAAAGCAGCGTAACGCTTGCCGGTAGCCCCGTGACATTCCCGGCGGTCGGTACGTGGACGGTCGTGAGCGGCACCGCGTTCCTTGCTGATGTGAACGATCCGCTGACGATCTGCACCGGCCTTGGCGTGGGTGAAGTGATCTTGGAGTGGACGGTGAACAACGGCCCATGCGGGGTGCCCACAACCGATCAAGTGAGCATCTTCATCTTCGACGAGTTCAGTGCGAGCGCCGATGCGGGCCCCGACCAAGAGCTGTGCACGCCGACGAGCACAACAACCTTGCAAGGAAGCGTGCCCACCTTCCCAAGCACGGGCACTTGGACGCTCATCGGCGGCAGCGGCATCCCGGTTGACCCGAGCGATCCGAACACCGTGGTGAACGGCCTCGCCGTGGGCGAGAACATCTTCGAGTGGACCGTGGACAATGGCCCGTGCGCCAACGGCACCACCACCGACCAGGTGAGCATCTTCGTGTTCGACGAGAACAACCCAGTGGCGGACGCTGGTCCTGACCAGGATCTCTGCACTCCGAACAACTTCACCACGCTGGCCGGCAGCAATGTGATCTTCCCGGCAATGGGCACGTGGACGTTGATCGGCGGCACCGCGACCATCACCAACGCCAACGATCCCGGCACCACCATCACGGCCATCGGTGTGGGCACCGCAACGCTGGTCTGGACAGTGAACAACGGCCCGTGCGCAAGCGGCATCACCACCGACACGGTGAACATCACCCTCTACGACGGCGGCATGCCGGATGCCGATGCGGGCCCTGACCAGCAAGTATGCGACGATGCGCCGCAGGCCACCATGGCCGGCAGCGCGGTGATCGCGCCCGGCACCGGAGTTTGGACGCTGGCCAGCGGTGGCGGCACCATTGTGGACGCGACCGATCCGAACACGCTGATCACCGGCATGCCGGTGGGCGAGAACATCTTCGTGTGGAGCGTGTCCAACGGCCCGTGCGCGCAACCGACGAGTGACGCGGTGAGCATCTTCGTCTTCGACGACGGCAACCTCGATGCCAACGCAGGACCTGACCAACAGGTGTGCACGCCGATCACGAGCGCCAACCTTAGCGGCAGCGCGGTGACCTTCCCTGCGACAGGCTTGTGGGTCCTGATCAATGGCACGGGCATCTTCACGGACCCGAACGATCCGAACACCACCGTCACCAACCTGGGGATCGGCAACAACGAGTTCCAGTGGGTGGTGAACAACGGCCCCTGCGCCAATGGCCTCACCACGGACAACGTCATCATCCAGCTCTTCGACCTGAACCAGCCGCCGGCTGCTGCCGGTCCTGACCAGGAGCTGTGCACGCCGAACACCACCGCCACCATGGCCGGCAATACGCCTGCTGGCGTGGCCGCGGGCACCTGGACCGCCGTGGGCGCGGGATCCTTCACCGACGTGAACGACCCGACGACCGACGTAAGCGGGCTGATCGTTGGCGAGAACGTGCTGGTGTGGACGATCGACAACGGCATCTGCGGCATCAGCTCGGACAGCATCAGCGTGTTCGTGTTCGACGAGTTCAACCCTGCTGCGAACGCCGGTCCAGATGTGGAGCAGTGCACGCCGAACGATAGCATCGTGATGGCGGGCAACACGCCCACCTTCCCTGCCATCGGCACATGGTCGCTGATCCAAGGTGCGGGCCTCTTCGCCGATGTGAACGACCCGAACACGCTGGTGGTGGGCATGGCCGAGGGCTACAACACCTTCGTGTGGACAGTGGACAATGGACCATGCCCGAACGGCATCACCACCGATACCATGACGGTGATCCTGTTCCCGGACAGCACACCTGCGCCGGTGACCGGACCCGATGTGGAGATCTGCCTGCCGCAGAACACCGCCAACATCACGGCCACCGTTCCGCCACTCCCGTTCACCGGGTTCTGGACCATCGTGAGCGGCAGCGGCACCATCACCGACAGCCTCGCGGCCAACACCACGGTCACCGGTCTCACGCTCGGCGTAACCACGTTGCTGTGGACCATCGACAATGGCCCCTGCCCGGACAACATCTTCAACAGCGACACACTGTTGATCTCGGTGTTCGATCCGAGCGCACCGCCCGCGGATGCCGGTCCTGACCAGGAACTCTGCACACCGACCGACTCCACGGTTATGCAAGGCAACAGCGCGGTCTTCCCTGGCTACGGCACATGGTCGCTCGTGGGCGGCACCGGTGTCATCGCTGACGTGAACGACCCGAACAGCACGGTGACCGGTCTCAGCGTGGGCCAGAACATCTTCGTGTGGGAGATCTACAACGGCAACTGCGGCCTTGGTCCGAACATCACCCGCGACACGGTGAGCGTGTTCGTGTTCGATGACGCGGCACAGGATGCGACGGCAGGACCTGACCAGGAGTTCTGCACACCTACGAGCACGAGCAACCTCAGCGCCAATAGCGCCGTGTTCCCGGGCTTCGGCTCATGGACCACGACAAGCGCAACGGCTCAGATCGGTGCGGTGGCCGACCCGAACAGCCCTGTGAGCAACCTCACCGTGGGCACGCACACGTTCATCTGGACCATCGACAACGGCCCCTGCCCGAACGGCCTGACGAGCGACACGCTGGTGATAGAGATCTACGATGGTGACGCGGACGCAGCCGATGCCGGTCCCGACCAGGAGATCTGCATCCCGACGTTCCCGAACCAAGTGATCATGGCCGCCAACGTGCCTGTAGCACCGGCCACCGGCTTCTGGACACTGATCAGCGGCACCGGTGTGTTCACCAACCCGGGCAGCCCCAACACGGAAGTCACGGGCATGAGCATCGGTACCAACGTGTTCGAGTGGAGCATTGCCAACGGCCCCTGCGGCACCACAACCAGCCAAGTGACGGTGACGGTGTTCGATGCAGCGCAGCCCGATGCAGCAGCTGGTCCTGACCAAGAGATCTGCACACCGACGAGCAGCGTGACGATGGCCGGCAACACCGCGACGTTCCCGGCCACCAGTGCATGGACGATCATCAGTGGATCGGGCAACATCACCTCACCCACGTCGCCCACCACCACGGTCACCGGTCTGCAGCCGGGTGTTACCACACTTGTGTGGACCATCGACAACGGCCCATGCGCGAACGGCATCACCACGGACACCATGACCGTGACCGTGTTCGACAACACGCTGACGCAGGCCGATGCGGGCGACGACCAGGACTTCTGCTCGCCCGTGACCTCCGTAACGCTCGATGCCAACCAGCCGCCTCTGCCTGCAACGGGCCAGTGGACGGTGGTGAGCGGCAGCGGCACCTTCACCGATGCATCGTCCGCGAGCACCGATGTGACCGGTCTCGACCTGGGCGCGAACGTGTTCGAATGGACGGTGAGCAACGGCCCCTGCGGCACCACCACCGACCAGGTGACCATCACCATCTACGACAGCAACATCGACCCGGCCGACGCCGGTGAGAGCTTCACGCAATGCCAGCACCAAAGCACCAGCATCAACCTGAACGCCGTGCCTGCGACCAGCACCGGCACCGGTGTGTGGACGTTGGTGAGCGGCACCGGCACCATCGTGGATGCCAGCGATCCGACCACGCTCGTAACAGACCTGCAGCAGGGCACCAACGTGTTCGCATGGACCATCAGCAATGGCCCCTGCCCTGCCAGCACCGATACCATGATCGTGGAACAGGAAGACTGCCTCACGCTCATCATCCCCGATGCGTTCAGCCCGAACCGCGATGGCGTTAACGACACCTATGTGATCGATGGCCTGCAGTTCTACCCGAACAACAGCATCAAGGTGTTCAACCGCTGGGGCAACATCGTGCTGGAGCGCAGCCCCTACAACAACGACTGGGACGGCCGCAGCGAAAACAGCATGAACTGGGGCGAGGAGCTGCCGGAGAGCACCTACTACATGATCCTCGACCTGGGCAACGGCGACGAGCCCTACACCGGTTACATCTACCTGAAACGCTGAGCGGAACGCTGACCGTCCACTGAAGACAAACGACCAACAACGATGAGAGCTATGCGTTGGCAACAATTCGTGATCGCGCTCTGCTTCGGTGCCCCGGCGCTGGCCCAGCAGGATCCGCAGTACACGCAGTACATGTTCAACATGCTGGCGCTGAACCCCGCCTATGCGGGCAGTGCGGACCGGCTGCAGATCAAAGCCCTCAGCCGCCACCAATGGGTGGGCTTCGAAGGCGCGCCCACCACGCAGACGCTCACCGCTCACGCACCGGTATGGCACGAGAGCCTGTGCATCGGAGGAACGATCCTGCGCGATGAGCACGGTCCGGTGACCCAGTACGGTTTCAACGTCGACGTGGCCTACCGCATCTTCTTCAGCAAAACGAAACTGGCCTTCGGCATCAAGGGCGGCTTGAACCTGTTCCAAGGGCGCTTCGCGGAGCTGAGCCCGTTGCAGAGCAACGACCAGGTGTTCCAAGCGAACGTGACGAGCAAGACCGATCCGCAGTTCGGTTTCGGTGTGATGTACTACGGCGATCGCGGTTACATCGGCCTGAGCACGCCGAAATTCCTGCGCACCGAGTTCTACGAAACGGACAGTCTGGCCTTCGTGAGCGAGACCGGTCAGCGGCCCCACTGGTTCCTCAGCGCAGGCTACGTGTTCGACCTGAGCACCTACACCAAGCTGAAGCCCACCATGCTGCTGAAGGCCGTGAACGGTGCGCCGATGAGCTTCGACGTGAGCCTCAACTTCCTGTTCTATGAGAAGTTCTGGCTGGGCGCCATGTACCGCCACCAGGATGCCGTGGGCGCCATGGCGCAGTACCTCATCAGCGATCGTTTCTCCGTGGGCTACGCCTACGACTTCCCGCTGAGCAGCATGCGCGACTACAGCGGCGGCAGCCACGAGATCATGCTCGGTCTTGAGCTCGGCAAGAAGATCTCCGGCATCCGTTCACCGCGCTACTTCTGATCCATGAAGCAGACGAATACACCAGTGATGAACGCACGCCCAACGATGCGCCTTCTCCTGCTCCTCTCCTTCCTCCTGCCGCTGTTCGCACAAGCGCAGCACCTGAAGCAGCGCATGGCCGAGAAGGCGCTCACGGAGTTCGACTATCCGCTAGCGGCCAGCATTTACGAAGACATTGTGGCCAGCGGCAAGGCCGACGCATCGGACCTGCGTGCGCTCAGCAAGGCGTACACCAACATGGGCGAATGGGCCAAGGCCGAAGCCACGTACAAGCAGGTGATGACCGGCGCTACCAACTGCACCGACATGATGCGCTACGGCGATCTGCTGCGCGCCAACGGCAAGTACAGCGAGGCCATCACATGGTACCAACGCTGCAATGCCAGCAATGCCGACGAAGCGCGTGCCGCCGCCTACGCCAAGGACACCACGCTCTTCACCCGCCTCACCCGCGAAGGCTTCGGCAGCACGGTGCGCACCATCCCCATCAACAGCCCCATGGCCGACCTCGGTGTGGCCATCATGGACGACCTGCTCATCTTCTCCAGCGCGCGGGGCGAAGGCGTGGGCGGCACAAGGAGCTACGCATGGGACCATCAGCCCTTCCTGAACCTCTACACCGCTCTGCTGAAAGGAAACACCGCCGACGACCCGCTGGTGATGCGCAAGGACGTGAACAGCCGCTACCACGACGGTACGGTCACCTACGATAGTCTCGCACACCGCCTCTACTTCACCCGCAACAACTGGTATTACGGTGTGCCGGAGAAGGCCGACAACGGCGAGCTGAAGCTGGGCATCTACTACTGCGACATCACCACCGGCGAATACAACAACAAGGAGTGGGGCAACTTGGTGCCGTTCGATCACAACGACAAACAATCCAACACCGGCCACCCGTGCGTGAGCCGCGATGGGCGCCGCATCTACTTCGCCAGTGACCGGCCCGGCGGGCAGGGCGGAACCGACATCTGGTTCTGCGATAACCTCGGCGGCAAGTGGGGCGTGCCCCAGAACATGGGCCCCAAGGTGAACACCAGCGGTGACGAGATGCACCCCTTCATCGGCATGGACAGCACGCTGTACTTCGCCAGTACTGGGCACCCTGGCTTGGGCGGCATGGACATCTTCATGAGCCGTCTGACCAGCAAAGGCCCGGGCCGCGTGTTGAACATGGGCGCACCGCTCAACAGTCGCACCAACGACCACGGCCTGGTGCTGCTGCGCGACGACAGCACGGGCTTCTTCGTGAGCGACCGCACGGGCGGCAAAGGCAGCGACGACATCTACGGCACCACCGTGCGCAAACCCGGCATCTTCCTCAAGGGCATCGTGGTGGAGAAGGGAACGAACGCACCCATCGACGGTTCAACGGTGGTCATCAAGGACGCTGCGGGCAACATGATGTCCGGCGCCATCATCGAGATGCTCCCCGGTGGGAAGTTCACCATTGAAGTGCCCTACGAAGAGCGCTACACCGTGGCCGGCAGCAAGAACGGCTACCTGCGCAAGGAGGTGGGCGTGGACACCGAGAACGACGACCTGGACAACATCGTGATCGAACTGGAGAAGTACGACTACGGTGCAGAAGGCACGGTGACCAACGCAAACACCGGCGAGAAGCTCACCGATGCACTGGTGGTGCTCATGGACGCACAGGGCAGCAAGTTGGCGGAGATGAAGACCGGTGCCGACGGCCGGTACACCTTCCCGTTGAAGCCCGAGAACGACTACCGCATCAGCGTTGAGAAGGACGGCTTCTTCAAACAGAGCGCACGCATCAGCACCAAGGGCAAGCCGAACGCGGTCATCGTCACCGACTTCAAACTGGTGCCGTTGGAAGTGGGTGCCACCATCCGCCTGGAGAACATTTACTACGACCTGGCAAAGTGGAACATCCGGAAGGATGCAGCGGTGGAACTGGACAAGCTGGTGGCCACACTGATGGAGAACCCCACGGTGACCATCGAGCTGAGCAGCCACACCGACTGCCGCGGCAAGGACCAGTACAACATGGACCTGAGCACCAAGCGCGCGAAGAGCGCCGTGGAGTACCTGGTGAAGAACGGCATCGCCAAGGAGCGTGTGCAGAGCAAGGGCTACGGCGAAACCAAGCCGAGCGAGACCTGCGAGTGCACAAAGTGCAACGACGACCAGCACCAGCGGAACAGGCGCACGGAGTTCACGGTGTTGTCGAAGTAAGGGACCAGGAAAGGAAGACCACGGAGGCACAGGGGCACGGAGAAAACCAGGAGGCATGCGCCGATGGTTCTCTCCGTGCCTTCTTCGTATTGGAACGCCCTCGCCGCGATGGGCTGACCAGCAACTCCGTGCTGCTCTGTGCCCCTGTGCCTCGGTGGTCTTTCCCCTTGTTCACCTCCTCACCCGGAACCGGCAGTAGTGGATCGTCCTCCCCTCGGCCAACCACAATCGCTCGTAGTGCGTGCGGATGTTGAGCACTGCTTGCATGTCCGGTGCTAGTCTCGGCATCAGCTCGCCGTACACATCGGCGCTGCTCTCCAGCAAGGGGAGTTGTTGTTCTGCGATCTGCTCCAGGGTGTACTCGTAGAGCAGCGGGCTGTCGGTCTTCAGGTTCACCACGCCGTCGGGTACCAGGATGTTGCGGTAGCGCTCCAGGAACATCGGTGCGGTGAGGCGCTTGCGGGCCTTGCTGATCTGCGGGTCGCTGAAGGTGAGCCAGATGGCGCTCACTTCTCCTTGCGCGAAGCAGCTGGTGATCTGATCGACGTGCGTGCGCAGGAAGCCCACGTTGGTGAGGCCCTGCTCCTTCACGGTGCGTGCGCCGCGCCAGATGCGGGCGCCCTTGATGTCAACGCCCACGTAGTTGCATTGCGGTTGCAACGCTGCGAGGCCCGTGCTGTACTCGCCCTTGCCGCAGCCCAGCTCCACCACCAGCGGTGCATCGCGCTTGAAGAAGTCGCGGTTCCAGCGGCCCTTCATCGCGAAGCGGTCCTCCATCACCTCGGCGAAGGCGGGTTGCAGCACATGCGCGAACGTGAGGTTCTCCGCGAACTTGGGTTGTTTGGCTTTGGCCATGCTCGGATGGTCGCTCCGGAATGCGGGGCGCGAAGATGCGTGCTATCCCAATTGAGAATTACTCGGCAACAAACCACCGGGTCCCACTCGTCATTCATTGGCTTCCTCGATGATGGTCTTGAACCACGCGTCAAACGACGAAGCAATGACCTCAGGTGTCAGATCATCGGGATCGTCATGCCGAAAGAATACGACGGGCCGATGATCTCTATCCGGTGAGCGCAAGTCGATGCAATGGTAGTTCCCGAAACCATCCGCGCAGATCGGCAATAACAAGAAGCTGGTTGGCTTCCATTCCAAGAAGGACCTGTAGTTCTTCAACAGATCCTCGTGCTGCGGTCCACCTAGACCAAGTATCGATTCGCTCCCTACCTGCAAGGTGCCGAACTGTGAGAGGAAAAATCTAAACTCGTCAGGGAGGACGAAACCGATGGTCGCTTCGACCTCCGCAATGGTCGCTTCGGAAATTCCTCCGCTGGCCTTGAAGGTGTCAAAGTCCGACAACAACATGAGGTACTCCTCCTTGGTCATTTCTTGTAAGAAGCGCGAGCCTATTGCAGGTCGAAAATCATCGCTTGAACCCCTGCTTGGCCAATCGCATGGCCTCCTCTCGCGTGTACGACTTGCTCTCACCGCTCAGGTGCCGGGCTCTGCGACGCTCCAGCTCCGCCAACTCCTCATCGCTGATGTCATCCTCAGCCGGTGCTTCCTTCTCGATGGCGGTGGCCACGCGTTGCAAGGCGGCTTCATCCCAGATGCTCAGCAACCGTTGAACGAGATCGAGCTTCTTCAGTGCAATGTCCATGGTTGCGGCGTTGATCGGAATGCTAAGGTAGGGCTCGCCAGTGGCTGAGAGCAGCACCCTCCTCCAGCCCTACCGCACGAACCGGTGCACATGCTCCCTCCCGCTTGCCGTGCGCAACAGCAGGAAGTGCACGCCGGGACGCAACGCTGCGGTATTCACCACACCACCCTGCGGTGCGCCAGCAACCACGGTGCGACCGGTCGCATCCACCACGGCATAGCTCAGCAGTGTTTCGCCACGCGGGCATTGCACAGTGAAGCCATCGGCAACGGGCAGCACCTGCCACGCATCGTTGGCATCGGCTTCGCTCATGCCGAGGCCGCAGCTGAGTGCGTTGATGTACGACCATAGCTCCATGTCGAACACGATGGGCACCAGCGATGTGGTATCGGAGCTGTTGCCCATGCGCACCACCACCAGGCCCTCGCCGGGCACCACGTGGATCTTCTGGTCGTTCTTGCCCAATGCGGCAACCATATCAGTTGGCGCATTGGGGTTCAGCGGACCGGGCAATTGCAGTTGCAGGCCAGGCAGCATGTAAGAGCTCTGGCCGTTGAGCCATGTGAGGTAGCCGTAGCTCGGGTTGAGCGACTGGCTGGGCGTTGACATCGCGGTGAAGTACGCATCGTCGTTCAGCAAGGTGTCGGTATCCCAGATGCCGCGGTTCAGCAGCAGGTGGCCGTAGCGGGCCATGCCGCGCACGGTGCTGAAATAGACGTTGTTCCAACCGAGGTTGAGCCACAGGCCGCTCATGCCGATACGCGAACCCACCTGCTGGTTGGTCCACACGTTCGGGTTCTGGCCGGTGGCGTTCTGCAAAACCTCACGTAGCAGTGTGTAGGGCGCGTTGTGGTAGGCCCAGCGCGTGCCGGGGTCGGCTTCGTACTCCAGGCACGCGGGGTCGGTGCAGTCGGCGCCGCCTAAGGCGAAGTCGTTCAGGCCGGTGGTCATGGTAAGCTGATGGCGCAGGGTGATGGCACCCTCCTGCTGCGGTGTGAGACTGGTCCAACCCGCGCCCAGATATTGGCTGGTGCTGTCGTCAATGTCCAGGAAGCCTTGCTCTTGCGCCTGGCCCACCATGAAGGCGGTGAGCGTTTTGCCCGCGCTGGCCCAGTACCACAGGCTGTCCTGCGTGAAGGTGCCGAAGTACTTCTCCAGCACCAGCCGACCGTCTTTCAGCACCGCGAAGCCCTTGGTGTTCTTCTGCTCCAGGAAGGCGTAAAGCGAATCGATGCGGTGCTGGCACCAGCCGAGCGACGCGGGCGAAAGGGTATCCCACGCAGTGCCGGTGAGCGGCGGGAAGTACATGCCTTGCGCGGCAGTGCGCGCCGGGACAAGAAGGATGCAGGTGAAGGACAGAGCGATGAGGAAGCGCATGGCGGGTAGGATGCTGAAGCGGTGCAAAGGTTTACTGGGAACACCTCATTGCAGACATACCAACGCGAGAACGCCCCGGCATGCCGGGGCGTTGCGCCTTTGGGAGGTTATCGGTACTACCGCACGAACACCACGCGTCCAAGCGTTGTGCGAGCGCCGCTTGCATCGGTGGCCGTTGCCACAACAACACCGGTGTGGCCTGCCGGCATGGGGATCCGCAGTGCAGTGGTACCCGACGCCATGCGCTCCGTTGCGATCAGTCGCCCGGCAGCATCCAGCAGATCGACGCCCCAGTCCTGGTCGGCTTCAGCACGGGTGATGACGACGGCCCGGTCGGCTTCATCGGCACACACTTGCGGTATGGCCGAAGGGGCACCCACCACGGCGGAAAGCGAGCCGTTATTGAACCGTGTCACCGGGCGCGTGGTGGTGGTACCGGTCTGCGTGTTGATGGTCAGTGGGTTGTCCTGGTAGGTATTGCCGTGGTTGAGGTTCGGCATCACCGCTTGCACCCACTTTGTGGCCGTATAGGCCAAACCTTCCTGGAGTTCCACGGCCGGGGAGAGACCCACTACTGCGTTGCGCAACCAGGCCACCTCAATGACCAGGTTGTTCACCCCGTCCCACACGAAGCCGTTCACCATGAGCGGGAATTCAACCCACCCGGTTTGCACCGTGAAAGGCAACGACCAATTGACGTTCACAGCCGGACCAGCCCCGACACTCGCCTCCCAGTCCACGGACAACGGCGATGAACTGCTGCTGACCGCCGCCCCGAAATCGGCGAGTGCTGTGTGGCCCATGCGCACCTCGGTCACCATGTCACAACGCAATGGTCCATCATCGATGGTTCCCAGCACGCCGTCCGGACCGGGATCCGAAACGTCCGTTTGCAATGCTTTGAAAGCAAGGTCTGTGATCGCTCCAGCGCAAAGGCCTGCTGCCAGGAGTTCGCTGGCCGGATAGATGTACTGTACGCGTTGTCCGCGCGCTGTGCTCATGCCCGTGTTGGTGGCGAAAGGCGTGTGGGCATTGCCCAGTTCGGGTGTGCCATCGTAGGTGCCCACAGTGGCGGGGCATTGCGCCCATGAAACCGCGGTGAACAGCATTACGGCGCAAAGGGTAATGGAACGTTGCATGGTTTACGGTGTTTGCACACCGAAAGTAACCGTGCACCTGGCCCAAGGCAGGCTGCTCGTCCGAAAAGATGAGGCCCTTCCTACTTCCCCGTCGCCTTCACCAGCAGCAGTTGCATGGGCACCTGTTTGGTGGTGCCGGGGTTCTCGGCCGCAAAGGCGATGTACTCAGCATCGTTGATACGGATGAACTCCGTGCCCAGGATCGCATCGAAGTACTCGCCCGTGCGCACGGTCTTGGTGCGGAACTTCCCTTGGTCGTCGAACGTGGTGAAGGTGGTAAGGGCGGCTTTGGTGGGCTTGGGTTCCAGCACTTGGTCCTTCTTGCGCAGGTCGATGTTCGCCTCGTCGTCCAGCATCAGCAGGAAGAGCTGGCCGTCGTACTGCCCGGCGAACACATGGCCTGCATCGAGCTCTTCGCTCTTCATCTGCCGCGTGAACTTGGTCTGCCACTTCACAGCGCCGTCGGTACCCAGGCTGAAGGCCCACACGTTGTCGTGCATCCGGATGGGGTCGATGCTCTCGTAGCTCTTCTCGGTGGCGGTGCTGGGCAGGGGCGGCCACTTGAGCCAGAACTTCTGCACCACCACGTAGTAGCCGCCCTTGTGGGCCACGAAGCCGTCGCACTGCAGGTCGCTGAGACGTGTCTCGCCTTCCACCTCGTGCACCGTTGTCGTGGGCGCACCGTCGGTAATGGTGCTGAAGAAAATGCCGGGCGTCAGTTGATTGCGTTTGTCGCTCTGCCCCACTGTGCCAGCGCTCACCACCGTGCCGTTGGCCTGACAGATCATGTAAGCATCCTTGGCGTACTGGCCTTCCCCGGGGGCGAAGGCGTTCTCCTTCACACCATCCTCGGTGATGGTGACGAGCTTGTTGCTGAAGGTGTTCTCCGCGTTCTTGAACTTGATCTCACCGAAGGTGCTCTTGATCATCACGGTGGCCTTGCCGTCGTTGTCGATGACGGCGGCGAGCACATCGGTCCGCGACGCTTCCATGGGGCTCTTCACAAGGTCGTACCACAGCAGCTGCATGTTCTTGTCGAACGCGATGAAGACGTGCTTGGGGTGCACCTCATCGCCGGTGAGTTCGGGTGTCCACGCGAGGATCTTGCTGCTGTCAGGGCTCAGTGCGGTCTTCAATCCGTAGGGAATGCCATGCTGGGCGTCGCGGAACTTGCGCGGAGGTTTGCGCATGTGCTCGAAACGGCAGATCTGCGTGAAGGGGCCGTTGAGCTTGGTGAGGTCGGGATCGATCTGCGCCACGAGCACTTGCACGGCACCATCGAGGGTGTCAGTGCTGGTGGCCACCATCATCAACTTCCCGCCCATGGGCTCCACGGCTTCAAGCGCCAGTTTCCATTTCCCGCCCTTCATGTTGGGAGTGATGCTGCGGACGGGCAGCATCTTGGTGCGGTCGTACTGTTGCAGTATAGGCGGTATGTCGATGAACTTCTCCGGGCCTTTTGTGGCATCGTAGCCGCGGAAAACGCCCACGCCCACGCCGCTCTTGAAGAGGCCCAGCGGCGAGAGGGCCGCATCGGCGTTCAATTCAAAGTTCATCTTGGCCTTCACCTTCAGTTCGGGGGCGGTCTGGGCGGTGAGGCCCACGGCCGTGGTGATGGCGAGAGCGGAGGCGAGTGTGCGGAACGCGTTGGTAAGCATGCGCTTCAATTTGAAGGGGCGGCAAGTTAGACGACTGGTTCAGCCTGCATCGGGCAGCAGGCCGCGGGCCGTTAGCAAGGCTCGGGCCGCAGTGTGTATCTCCTGCGGGGAACGCCCTTGGGCGCGCCATTCGCGCAGGGCATCGGCGCCTGCGCTCTTGCTGAGCTTGCGGCCTTGGGCATCGGTGCTCAGGGGGTGGTGCAGGAAGTGTGCTTGCGCGAACGCGGTGTTGCCCGTGACTTCCGCCAAGTGCACCTGCAACGCGGTGCTGGGCAGCAGGTCCTCGCCGCGCACTACGGTGCTGATGCCGAAGTGGTGGTCGTCCACCAGCGATGCGACATGGTAGGCCGGACGTGGCGGCGCGGCACCGCTGGCCCGCGAGCGCACCACGGGGTCGCCACCACCGATGGCGTGTTGCACAATGCCGTTGCCCAGTTCATGGAAGGTGGCAGCGGCGTTCGGTGGCAACTTCAAGCGCCACGCCATGTTCGGGTCATCAAGAGACTTGCGCAACGTCCGGCAGGTGCTGCGGTAGCTACCATCCGCGGAAGCTGCAGCCACCTGTGCACGCGAGCAATCGCAAGCGTAGAGCAGGTCGCGAGCGCGCAGGTCGTTGAGCAGTGCTTCGTACTGCTCCATGCGCTGATGCTGGCTCCAGTTCTTCAGGAAATCCTCCACCCCGGCTGGTCCTTCCTGCCATGTGATGCCCAGCCATTCCAACGTGCTGAAGATGTCGTCGATGTATTCCGTCCGCGCACGTTCCGCATCCAGGTCGTCGATGCGCAGAAGGATGGTTCCGTTGTTGGCCTTCGCCAATTGCCACACCGCGCTGAAGTTGATGCCGTTGCCCGCGTGCAGGAAGCCGCTGGGCGTGGGGGCTATGCGGGTGCGGAAGAAAGACATGGCGCGAGCGCAAAGAACGCTGCGATGGACCTGCGATGGGACCCGGGCACATGGCCTTACATTTGAGCCAGCCGCAGGAACATGAAAGGCATCAACATCCTTTACGACGCCAAGGGTCGGAAGCAGCAGCTCCAGATCGACATCAGTTTGATCGAGAAGAACCCGGAGATGGTCGAGGACATCCTCGACGTGCTCGTCTGTGAATCGCGCCGCAACGAACCCGCTATTCCACTGGCAGAGCTGAAGCGGCGATTGGCCAAGCCCAAGAAGCACTGATGTACCGGGTCGAGGTCGCTCGTACTGCGGAGCGGGAGATCCATCGTTTGCCGCGCGATATCCAAGTGAGGATACTGCGGGCGCTGACAGGGCTGGAGAAAGACCCACGTCCATCAGGAAGCAGGAAGCTTGTCGGCGCACAAGACCTCTGGCGCATCCGCATCGGCATGTACCGTGTGATCTACCTTATCAACGATGGCATCAAGCTGGTTCGCGTTGAGCGGGCCGGGCACCGCAGCGACGTGTATCGGTGATACTTAAACCTTCACCCCCGCTAACTCCCCCAGCTCCGCCATGATGCGCTTCGCCAGCGCATCGGCAGCAGCAGGCGTGCTGCTCTCCGCGTAGATGCGGATGATCGGCTCGGTGTTGCTGCGGCGCAGGTGCACCCACTCGTTGCCGAACTCGATGCGAAGGCCATCGACGGTGCTGTGCGGTTGCGCGGCGTACTTGCGTTGCATGCTGTCAAGAATGGCTTGCAGTCCATTCTCCTGTCCTGTCATGCCGAGCGCAGTCGAGGCATCGATCTTGTTCTTGCTGATGAAGTAATCCGGATAGCTGCGGCGCAACGCACTGCACGTCCCGCCGCGCTTGGCCAACAACGTCAGGAACAGTGCAATGCCCGCCAGCGCATCACGGCCATAATGCAGCTCACTCAGGATCACGCCGCCGTTGCCTTCGCCGCCTATCGGTGCGTTCACCTTGCGCATCAGTTCCACCACGTTCACTTCGCCCACCGCGCTCGCATGGCGCGTGCGGCCGTGGCGTGCGGCCACATCGTTCAGCGCGCGCGTGCTGCTCAGGTTGCTCACCGTGTCGCCGGGGCGGCTGGCCAGCACATGGTCGGCGCAGGCCACCAACGTGTACTCCTCGCCGAAGAGGCTGCCGTCCTCACACACCAGCGCCAGGCGGTCCACATCGGGGTCGACACAGATGCCCAAGTGCGCGCTCTCCTTCTTCACCAACGCACAGATGTCCTGCAAATGCTCAGGTAGCGGTTCGGGGTTGTGGGGGAACTTCCCGTTCGGTTCGCAGTAGAGTTCCACCACATCCTTCACACCGAGCGCCTTCAGTAGTTGCGGCACGGCCACGCCGCCCACGCTGTTCACCGCATCCACCACCACCTTGAAGTTCTTTGCGCGGATAGCGGCCACGTCAACGAGGTCGAGCGCGAGGATCGCATCGATGTGCTTCTGCGTCCACGATGCATCGGTACGCACGCCGCCCAGTTCATCGACACCAGCGAAGGTGAACGCGTTCTCTTCGGCTATGCGCAACACCTCGGCACCATCGGCCGCGCTGATGAACTCACCCTTCGCGTTGAGGAGTTTCAGCGCGTTCCACTGCTTGGGATTGTGGCTTGCGGTAAGGATGATGCCCGCATCGGCCCCTTCACCGGGCACGGCCATCTCAACAGTAGGCGTTGTGGCGAGGCCCAGGTCGATGACCTCGAACCCAAGACCAACCAGTGCAGCGCGCACAAGATCGCCTACCATGGGCCCGCTCAACCGCGCATCGCGGCCGAGGATGCACACCGGGCGCTGCTTGCCGCTGCGCTGCTTGATCATCGTTCCGAACGCCGAGGCGTAGCGCGCCACGTCGATCGGTGTAAGGTTGTCGCCCGGTGTGCCGCCGATGGTGCCGCGGATGCCGGAGATGCTTTTGATGAGGGTCATGGAGTTGGAAAGGAAGGTCGTTCCGTAAGGGCGTGCAAAGGTGAAAGAGAGCGGCATCCGATGGTACGGCATTCCATCCACCTGCGGCGGTTCATTCCAGCCCATGACCGTGCTTGGCGGCCATCAACAGGAAGGGATAACTTGGGGCATCGGCAAGTGACCGGTCACCTACTTTCGCCCCTGACCGCATGAACGAACACAGACAGCCGCGCAGTGAGCGCAGCAAGAACGCACCACCGTGCGTGCAGCGTTTCGAAGGCATGCTGCTCCGCAACGAGACGCTGTTCTTCGATGTGGAGGACTTCGACCAGATCATCAACCACTATCTGGAGCAGAACGAGACGCGCCGGGCCAAACAGGCGCTCGACATCGGCTTTACGCAGCACCCCAACAGCAACGACCTGCGCTTCTGCGAGGCACAGGTGCTCATGAGCATGGGCAAGCTGAACGCCGCCCTGAGCATCCTGGACCAGCTGGGCCGCGCCGAACCCTACAACGTGGATGTGCTGATGAACAAGGCGGCCATCCACAGCCAGCTGCGCGACCACCGTCGCGCCATCGAGCACTACAAGAAGGCGTTGGAGCTGGCCGAGGAAGGGCACGATGAGATCCTGCTCGACATGTCGTTCGAGCATGAGAACCTGGAGGCGTTCGACGATGCCATCCAGTGCCTGCTGCGCGCTGCGGAGATCAACCCGGAGAACGATGCGGTGCTCTACGAACTGGCCTACTGCTACGACCTGGCCGGGCGCAACAACGAGAGCATCGTGTACTTCCGCGAGTTCACGGACAAGTACCCGTACGCCTTCGTGGCGTGGTACAACCTGGGCAACGCCCTGGCCATCGCCGAGCGCATCGATGAGAGCAACGAAGCCTTGGAACTGAGCATCGCCATCGATGAGCGCTTCACCAGCGCCTACTTCAGCAAGGCCCGCAACCTGCTCGTCTCCGGCCGTTACGAAGAGGCCATCGCGTGCTATCGCGAAACGCAGACCTACGAAGGTCCGCAGGCCATCACCTTCAGCTACATCGGCGAGTGCTACGAGAAGATGGAGCGCTACAACGAAGCGCTCATCCATTATGACCAAGCCCTTGCGCTGGACCCCAACTGGACCGATGCTTGGATCGGCCGCGGCGTGGTGAAGGACCTGCAGAGCAAGACCGCGGAGGCCATCAAGGACCTGGAGATCGCCACGCGCATACAGCCCGACCATCCTGACGCTTGGTACTATTTGGCCAACACGCTGGGCCGGGCCGCACAGTACGAGCGCTCGCTGCAGGCCTACACCAAGTTGAACGCGCTCGACGCGAGCCACCTCGAAGGCTGGATGGACCATGCCGACATGCTCATGCACCTGAAGGGCCCGGACGCAGCGATGAAGAAGCTCAAGGAGGGCGAGATGGTGCACAAGCTGAACCCCGCGTACCGCTTCCGCATGGCCAGCTACCTCCTCCGTTGCGGCCGCGAGCAACAAGGTTTGCTGGAACTGGAAGAAGCGTTGATGAGCGACCCCAAAGGCCACAAGGCCCTCACCGATCATTATCCCGAAGCGCTGCACTTGCCGCAGGTGGTGCACATCATCGGGCTCTACGATAAATGAACTACCGCCTTTCGCACATCCCCGCGCGCACCCGCAAGCCGCGCGAGGAAGGGCTCACCATGGTGATGGACAAGGGCCTCAGCCTGCGCCAGGCCGAGGATCTTGTGGAGGGCTGTGGCCACTTAGTGGACATGCTCAAGCTCGGTTTCGGCAGCAGCTACGTGATGCCCAAGCTGAAAGAGAAGATCGCCCTCTACCACAAAGCCGACATGCGCGTGTACCTCGGCGGCACGCTGTTCGAGGCCTTCGTTGCGCGCGGGCAGTTCAAGGACTACGTGAAGCTCATCGAAGACCTCGGCCTGAACTTCGCCGAAGTGAGCGACGGGAGCATCAATATTCCGCACAAGGAAAAGTGCGAGTACATCAACAAGCTGGCCCGCAAGGTGACGGTGCTCAGTGAAGTGGGCAGCAAAGAGGAGGGCATCCTCATCAGCCCCGCGCGTTGGGTACGCATGATGCAGGACGAACTGAAGGCCGGCAGTTGGAAGGTGATCGCCGAAGCGCGCGAGAGCGGTACGGTGGGCATCTACCGGCCCAACGGTCATGCGCACACCACACTGGTGAACAAGATCATCGCCAAGGTGCCCAACAAGGACATCATCTGGGAAGCACCGCGCAAGCCGCAACAAGTGTGGTTCATCCAGTTGATGGGGCCGAATGTCAACCTCGGCAACATCGCCCCGGATGAAGTGATAGCCCTGGAAACGCTGCGCCTCGGCCTGCGCGGCGACACCTTCTTCGACCACCTGCCCGAGAGCATGAGCGAGAAGCTGCGGCAGACGAAAGAATGAGTGCGGGGCCCGGAACAACCAGTGAGGGCCGGGCGACAATACCGAACAACCAACAACGACCAACCATCAACCTGCCCACTATGCAGGAGATCACACCGAAAGAACTTGAAGCGATGAAGAAGGAAGGCAAGCCGTTCCAGCTCATCGACGTGCGCGAACCCTACGAAGTGGAACTGTGCAACATCGGTGGTACGCCCATCCCCATGGGCGACGTCGTGGAGCGCATAGACGAGGTGCGAAAGGACGTGCCGGTGGTGATCCACTGCCGAAGCGGGGCCCGCAGTGGGGCTGTCATCAATGCGCTCAGCTCGCGCTACGGCTACACCAACCTCATCAACTTGAAAGGCGGCATCCTGGCCTATGGCCGCGAAGTGGACCCCTCAATGAAGTGCGAGTGACATGATGGAGCTCATCCAACCGATCATTGATCTGGTCAAGGACCCCAAGTCGGTCATTGATGCCTTCATCGCGGCGCACGGAAGTCTGGTTTACGCGCTGCTATTCGCCATCATCTTCGTGGAGACCGGCCTGGTCGTGATGCCCTTCCTGCCAGGTGACTCGTTGCTCTTTGTGGCAGGTTCGCTGGCCGCTGGAGCCGCGCCCACGCTCAACATCTGGTTCCTTTTCTTCCTCCTCTTCGCGGCAGCGGTGCTCGGTGACAACCTGAACTATTGGGTCGGTCGGTTCTTCGGTCCGCGCGTGGTGAAGTGGAAGACGTTCGGCTACGACCTGGTGAAACAGAAGCACCTGGACAAGACGCACGGTTACTTCGAGAAGTACGGCGTGAAGACGATCATCATCGCCCGCTTCATTCCCATCGTTCGCACCATTACCCCGTTCGTCGCTGGCGTGGGCGCCATGAGCTACCGGAAGAAATTCCTGCCCTTCGACATCGCGGGCGGTGCGCTGTGGATCGGCAGCATGCTCACCGCGGGTTATCTCATCGGCAATAGCGAGATCGTGCAGAAGAACTTCAAGCTAGTGGTGCTGGGCATCATCGGCATCAGCGTGCTGCCCATGGTCATCGAGATCGCACGCGCCCGTTTCGGCAAGCGTCGGCGTCCCGATCCATCGGGAGGCAATAGATCGGCGGCGTGAGCGTTGAAGGCCGCGTGGAACGCTACGGGCTCATCGGACATCCGGTATCGCACAGCTTCAGCCAGCGGTACTTCACGGACAAATTCCAGCGCGAGAACATCAACGCGCGCTACGACCTTTTCGATGTGCCCGATGTCGGCGGGTTACGTGCTCTGGTAGCCGCACAAGAGGGCCTGCGCGGACTGAACGTGACCGTACCGCACAAGCAGAGCGTTATGCCGCTGCTCGATGAACTGGCACCCACTGCCCGCAGCATTGGCGCAGTGAACACGGTGCACATCAACGGCGGCAAGCTCATCGGCCACAACACCGATGCGGAAGGCTTCCGCCGGATGCTGCTGCCATTGCTCGGCACCGAACGCCCGCGCGCACTCGTGCTTGGCACGGGCGGCGCAAGTCGCGCTGTTGCGTACGTGCTCAAGGAACTGAACATCAAGTTCCGCCTCGTGAGCCGCACCCGCGATCGCGGCGACCTCACCTTCGACATGGTGGATGCGACCGTGATTAAAGTGAGCCCGCTCATCATCAACACCACGCCGCTGGGCCAACACCCGCTCGTGGACGAAGCGCCGCAACTGCCCTACGACCAGCTCACACCTCGCCACCTGCTGGTTGACCTGGTGTACAATCCGGAGGTGACGACCTTCATGCGGCACGGGCGCGACCATGGCGCGCGCACTTGCAACGGCCTGCCCATGCTGCATGCACAAGCGGAGGCCGCGTGGCGGGTGTGGAACAACTGAACCAATCACCGGGCGCAAGCCCGCCAGATCATCAGCCCCAGGCAGAACAGAAAGAGGAAGATGCTGATGCGATTGATGCCGTGCATGAAGCGCAGGTTCACATTGTCGTTGCCCTTGCCGAACAGCGTTGAGGGGTTGAGGTAGTAGAGGACGCGCTTGAAGAACATGGCGTTCGGTGTTGGTGCCTGGGACGGTAACTTGAACTCACCCAGGGAGAAGGTCAATATCGGGTGCCCAGGGCGGGACTTGAACCCGCACAGCCCTTACGGACCAAGGGATTTTAAGTCCCTCGTGTCTACCATTTCACCACCTGGGCGTGGAGGCGAAAGGTAGGCCCGGCAATGCCGCACGGCCCAGCAACCTCCTGCACCGCCCTACTTTCGCGGCCCGCAACGGCGGGATGGAACACATGCCGCACATCGGGCCACTGCAACTGCCGGAATTCCCGCTCCTCCTTGCTCCCATGGAGGATGTGAGCGATCCGCCGTTCCGCGCGCTGTGCAAGCGCCACGGCGCCGACCTGATGTACACCGAGTTCATCAGCAGCGAAGGACTGATCCGCAAGGCGGCCAAAGGCCTGAAGAAGCTCGACATCTTCCCGGAGGAACGACCCATCGGCATCCAGCTCTTCGGTGGCAGCGAGGACGCGATGGAGGAGGCCGCGCGCATTGCAGAAGAAGTTCAACCTGATCTCATCGACATCAACTACGGCTGTCCGGTGCACAAGGTGGTGAGCAAGGGTGCGGGCGCGTGCCTGCTGCTCGATGTGGACAAGATGGTGCGCCTCACCGAGAAGGTGGTGAAGGCCGTGAAGCTGCCCGTGACGGTGAAGACACGTCTCGGTTGGGACGACCGGACCAAGAACATCATCGAGGTGGCCGAGCGGCTGCAAGATGTTGGCATCCAGGCGCTGAGCATCCACGGCCGCACGCGCGCGCAGCTCTACAAGGGCCCGGCAGATTGGACGCTGATCGGCGAGGTGAAGAACAACCCGCGGATGCACATCCCCATCTTCGGCAACGGCGATATTGATAGCCCGGAGAAGGCATTGGAATACCGCGGTCGCTATGGCGTGGATGGCGTGATGATCGGTCGTGCCAGCATCGGCCATCCGTGGATCTTCAACGACATCAAGCACTTCCTGCGCACCGGAACCCACCCAGCGCCCCCGACGCTTGATGATCGCGTGGATGCCGCACGCGAACACCTGGAACGCAGCATCGCTTGGAAAGGCACCTATGAGGGCGTGGTGGAGATGCGCCGCCACTACAGCAACTATTTCAAGGGCCTGCCCGACTTCAAGCAAATGCGCTTACGGCTTTGCACCACGAACGACCCCGAAGCGCTTTACGCACTGCTGGACGAAGTGAGGATGATGTACAGGGCGGCGGCCTAGCTATTGGCCGTTTCCTTCCGCTTGCCCAGTTCCTGCAGCACCTCGTCGTACAACGCCTTCATCACCTCGGGGTGTTCGGTGTACCAGGTGTACGTCTTTGTGTACTGCTCCTTGGTGATGCCACGCTCGGCATACATCTCATCGTAGTAGCGTTGTGCAGGGCTGTCGGTGCGCTGGTCCACCACCATCTCGTGGCTGATGCGCGCCTCGATTGCGTGCACGTCGGCAAGCACTTGAACGAATCTGTCGCGCGGGATCAGATCCGCCGGTGGCTGCTGTTCCGGGCCCATGCAACCGAGGAGGCTGATCAGAAAGAGGATGACGGACCCGCTCCTCATCGGTTGAAGAGCAATCGTTCGCCACGCACTGCCGCATCCACATGGCGGCCGTCCCAAACCCGCTGGCCGTTCACCCATGTGCTCATCACCCGGCTGCTGAATCGCTGTCCTTCGAGCGGGCTCCAACCGCACTTGTACAGCAGGTTCTCCTTTGCGACCTGCCACGGTGAGTTGAGGTCCACCAGCACCAGGTCGGCGCGGTAACCTTCGCGCACATGACCACGTCGATCAATGTCGAACAAACGTGCAGGTGCGTGGCACATTTTCTCCACGACGCGCTCCAACGAGATGGCTCCTTGGCGCACGAGTTCAAGCATGGCCACCAGCGCATGCTGCACCATCGGCGCACCGCTCGGGCATTTGGCATACGGCAGTCCCTTCTCATCCATCGTATGCGGGGCGTGGTCCGTCGCGATCACATCAATTCGGTCATCGAGCACCGCTTGGCGGATGGCAGCGCGATCCGCACCGGTCTTGATGGCGGGGTTCCACTTCACCAGTGCGCCTTTGGCGGCATAGGCATGCTCATCGAACCAGAGGTGATGGATGCAGGCTTCGGCCGTGATCCGCTTGCTCTCCAACGGTCCTGGCGTGAACAGGTCAAGTTCGCGGGCCGTACTGATGTGCAGGACGTGCAGGCGTGTGCCATGCTCTTTTGCTCGCGCCACCGCTGCACTGCTGCTCCGGTAACACGCGTCCGCATCGCGAATGATCGGATGCTCTTCCACCGGAATGTTGTCGCCGTACTTCGCTAAGGCCCTGGTCAGATTGGCTTTCACCGTGGGTTCGTGCTCAGCATGCACGGCCAGGATCATGTGCGCCTCGCGGAAGAGCTTGTCCAATGCGCGCTCGTCGTCAACCAGCATGTCGCCGGTACTGCTGCCAAGGAAGGCCTTCAATCCGCAAACGGTGCGTGGATCGGTGCGCAACACCTCATCGATGTTGCTGTTGCCCACACCCATGAAGAAGCTGTAATTGGCCACCGAACTGGCGGCGCCCAGCATGTACTTGTCCCGGAGCAATTCCTGGGTGAGCGTTTGTGGCTGCGTGTTGGGCATCTCCATGAAGCTGGTGATCCCACCGGCCACGGCCGCCTTGCTTCCATGAGCGATGTCGTCCTTGTGCGTTAGGCCCGGTTCCCGGAAGTGAACTTGGTCGTCGATGGCGCCGGGCAGCAGGTACTTGCCTTGCGCATCAAACTCCTTCGCACCACGGGCTTCACCGAGGCCTTTCGTCTCCACACGTTCAATGAAACCATCCCGCACCAGCACGTCGGCCTGGAAAGACCTGCCCTCATTGACCACATGTGCGTTGCGGATGAGCCAGCTGCTCGCTTCCATGGGCCGAACATAGCCTTGCGCACCCCGCAGCCTGCTTCCGAACGGGTATTCGACCTGCGCATTCACGGGAAGGTGACGGCCCCTACTTTCGCGCCGCCTTGGAACGTCCCTCCACAGCCTCCGTCGCCGTCCCCTTCGTCGTGAAGGTGCGTGAGGTCGCGGCTCTCTTCAAGCTCCGATTGGCCAGTCTTGTGGTCTTCAGCGCCGCATTAGGCTACCTCATGGGGGTGCCGGAGGGCGCCTTCTCTTGGCCGGCCATCCTTGGGCTTTCGCTTGCTGGCTTCCTCGTTACCGGTGCCAGCAATGCGTTGAACCAGGTCATTGAGCAGGGGCAGGACGCCCTGATGAGCCGCACGAACGAGCGGCCACTGGTGCGCGGCACGCTCAGTAGTCGCGAAGCCATTGTATTGGCCGCGGTTTCCGGCATCGCCGGTGTGGCTCTCCTGTGGATGCAGTTCGGTCCGCTCTGCGGGGTGCTTGGCCTGCTGGCCTTGTTCATGTACGCTGCCCTCTACACGCCCATGAAGCGCCTGAGCCCATGGGCCGTGTTCGTTGGCGCGCTGCCGGGTGCCATTCCGCCGATGCTGGGCTACGTGGCGGCGCAAGGGCACTTCGGGCTGGGCCCCGGCCTGCAGTTCTTCGTGCAGTTCATGTGGCAGTTCCCGCACTTCTGGGCCATTGCCTGGGTGCTCGACGACGACTATGCCAAGGCCGGCTTCCGACTGCTGCCCAGCGCAGGTGGCCGCGATGGCCGCAGTGCCTCATGGATCCTCTGGAGCGCGCTGCTCCTGGTGCCTACGGGCGTTCTTCCTTGGGCCTTCGGCTTTAGCGGCATGTGGAGCGCGGTGGCCGCCACGTTTGCGGGCCTGCTGATGGTGGTTCCCGCGGTAAAACTCTTCCGCAGCCACGATAGGGCCGATGCCCGCCGCTTGATGTTCGCCAGCTTCATCCACCTGCCCGTGGTGCAGTTGGCCTACGTGCTCGACCGGATATGACCACTCCCGACCAAGGCGCCGACGAGAAGGCCGTCCGCGACGGGGCCCGTCGGCTGCTCGTGAAGCTCATCTGCTTCGCCATCGTGATGCTCTTCGCCGGCCTCACCAGCGCCTACGTGGTGAGCAAGGGCGACGGCTACTGGGTGTGGCTTCGCTTGCCGCAGACCTTCCTCTACAGCACCATCGCTATTGTGGCCAGCAGCATCGTGCTGCAATTGGCCTACAACGCCACCAAACAGGGAAAGGCCGACATGGGCGCCGGGCTCACCGCGCTCACCCTGGCCCTGGGCCTGGCCTTCACGGGGTTCCAGTACCAAGGCTTCAAGGACCTTTACCAGCGGGGCAATACGCTCAGGGGCGATGGAGGCATCCTCAACATCAAGGGCGAATACGGGGTGGACTACGAACTCCTGAAGAAGAACGTGCCCCTGGTGAAGGAGAACGGCAACTATTACCTGAGCACCGATACCGGCCGGGAGACCATCCTGAACGCCGATATTGCCGAGCGTTTCAACGCTGGAAGCAGCTACATGTACATGCTGACGGTGGTGCACTGGGCGCATTTGGCGCTGGGTCTCATCGGGTTGCTGGTGATGGTGGTGAAGGGCTTCATGGGCCGCTATTCGGCCACGGAACATGTCGGGCACTGGAGCGGCACTGTGTACTGGCATTTCCTCGGTGGCCTGTGGGTATTCCTCTGGCTCTTCTTCCAGTTGAACCATTAACATTGCCGCCGCAAATCGGACCACATGTCAGGCGAAGCGACCAAGGCGATCCCGAATGATGTTCTCTGGGGCGGCGGACGAAGCCCCTTCAGTGTCAGCTACGGCAAGCTGATGATGTGGTTCTTCCTGGTGAGCGACGCCCTGAGCTTCACGGGCTTGCTGATCGGTTATGGCTTCGTGCGCCACTCGCTGCCGCTGGGCGACCGCTGGCCCATGGGCGAGGAAGTGTTCCGCGCGCTGCCCTTCCTGCACGGCAGTTACCCACTGATGTACGTGGCCTTCATGACGGCCCTGCTCATCTTCAGCTCCGTAACGATGGTACTGGCCGTGGAGGCTGGCCACCGCATGGACAAGAAGAACGTGGTGTTCTGGTTGTTCCTCACCATCCTGGGCGGCGCCGGTTTCGTGGGCAGCCAGGCTTGGGAGTGGAGCCACTTCCAGCACGGCGCCGGTGGTTACATCACCACGGCGGAAGGCGAGAAGTACTGGGTGCACAACGATGAGCACGACACGCACGACCCGACGGCGCACGAGAGCTTCCATCTGCTGAAGGCCAGCGCGGACGGCGTTTACCTGCACCACGAAGGCGAGGAGATCCGTGGCGAAGCCGCTATGGCGCTCTGGAAGAAGCAGATCAATTATGTGGCCGGCGCACCGTTCCCTTGGAGCAGCACGGGCATGGTGAACAACGAGTACGGCCCGGCCCAGTACGGCAACTTCTTCTACTTCATCACCGGCTTCCACGGGTTCCACGTGTTCAGCGGTGTCATCATCAACATCATCGTCCTCATCATGGTGCTGCGCGGGGTGTTCCATCGCCGCGGCCACTACGAAACCGTGGAGAAAGCCGGTCTGTACTGGCACTTCGTTGATCTGGTGTGGGTGTTCGTGTTCACCTTCTTCTACCTCGTTTGATCCAACGCAAAAGGCACTGACATGGAGCGCGACGACATCATCGAGTACAGCCTCGATGCACACCACAGCGAGGAGCAAGGCAAGAAGATCCGCAAGAAGATCTGGATGGTGACGCTGATCATGGCGGTGATAACCGCCGTGGAGGTGTACTTGGGCGCAGCTTGGCGCGGCCTCTTCCCGGAATCCTGGTCGGTCATCAAAGCGCTCTTCATCGTGCTTACGCTGGTGAAAGCCACCTACATCGTGATGACCTTCATGCACTTGGGCGATGAGCGCCGCAACGTGCGCGCTATGATCCTGTTGCCGTACGCCTTGTTCGTGTTCTATCTCATCTGGATCGCGCTCACCGAGAGCAACTACATCGAGCGCGCCCTGCAGTGGTTCCTCTGAACGTACGATGAAGCCCTCCTCCCCCTTGCGCAAATGGTTGCTGCTGGGAGGCATCTTCATTACGCTGCCCATCATTTATATCGTGCTGGGCAAGGGTGAAAGCAAGTTCACCACGTTGCCCATCATCGGCCCACGCGAGGCACAGCTGAACGGCGACACGCTCTACCACACCGTGCCCGCCTTCTCCTTCACCGGCATTGATGGTAAGCCGGTCACCGAGAAGACACTCGCGGGGAAGATCCTCATCGTCGATTTCTTCTTCAGCCGCTGCGGCACCATCTGTCCGCGCATGAGCGCGCACATGCGCGAACTGCTGCACATGCAACTGAAGACCGATGACGGCTACGGCGACATCGTGTTCCTGAGCCACACCGTGGACCCGGAATACGATACCCCTGAAGTGCTGGCGGCCTATGCCAAGGAGTACAGCGCAGATACGGCCCGCTGGAAGTTCGTGACGGGCGACAAAACCGCCATCTACACGCAAGGCGCCGACGGATACTTCCTGGCGGCTCGCGAAGACGTGCTGGCCGAGGGCGGCTTCCTGCACAGCGAGAACTTCGTGCTGCTGGACAAGCAACGGCGGATCCGCGGGATCTACGACGGCACGAACCCCGCCAAGATGAAAGAGCTGGTGGTGGACGCCAAGATGCTACTGGGAGAAGAACGCCGCCGCGAACGGGAGGCCGGACAGTGAACACATGGAACAAGCGCGCAACAACAACTGGCTTGTGTGGGCTGTGAGCGCCGTGCTGCTCGGCGTGGTGGCCTTCCTCTACTTGGGCCCCGACCTGTTCTCGCTCGGTATCGCACGCGGCACATTGCCTGCGATCAACGGCGTGGTGAACGCTATCACCACCGTGATCCTCATCGTGGCATGGCGCGCCATCAGGCGCAAGCAGGTGCCGCTGCACAAGAAGTTGATGCTGACAGCCGTGGCCCTGAGCGCATTGTTCCTGGTGCTGTACGTGATCCAGCACAGCAGCTTCGAGAGCGCGCAGTACGGCGGTCCGGTGCGCGGCATCTACCTCTTCATCCTGCTCACGCACATCGTGCTTGCGGCCGTCATTACGCCGCTGGTGCTCATCACCCTCAACCGGGCCCTGCAACAACGCTTCGACAAGCACCGTCGCATTGCGAAAGTCACGCTGCCGCTGTGGCTCTATGTCACCATCACGGGGGTGGTAGTGTACCTGATGATGGCACCGTACTACTGAGCCTACCTTCGCCGTGTGAAACGCCTCGCCACACTGCTCATGCTGCTGCCGCTCGCTACCGGGCTGCTCGCGCAGGGCTGTGCCATGTGCAAGGCCGTGGCCGGGCAGGAAGAGGAAAGCAGCATCAACAGCGGCATCCTCTGGCTGATCCCCATCCCGTACATCCTGCTCTTCCTGCTCTTCCGCAAGCAGCTGAAGGGCTTCTGGCAGGAATTGTCGGGCTCCAAGGCCTGAAAAAAGGAAAGGCCGCCCGAAGGCGGCCTTCTCCATTGCGGCTACCGGCCTTACTTCTTGGCGGTGCCCAGGATCTTGAACATGCCCGTGCCACAAGTGACGCACGTGCCTTTCATGGCCTTGCGGCCGTTCGCCATGGTATTCTCCTTGGCGTCCTTCATTTCGCGCTTCGCTTTGCACTTCACGCAGTAACCTTCTACGGCTGGCATGGGTAGTTCGGGTTTTAGTGTGGTGCCAATGTAGGATCCACTCCAAACCTCGCCCCGCATAACACATAGGAGTTGTCAACAGGTGTGCACCACGCAACGACGCTAGTTTGGCCCCGGAAACCGATCAGCCATGCACACAACACGACTTCTTGCCGCTCCGCTCCTTCTAGCTGCGGCCACGAGCTCTGCACAGGTCCTCCTCGACAGCATCCCCTATCCCGGCCAGGGCACAGGGGTTTGGGGCATCCATGTCACCGCCGACACCATCTTCCTCGGCAGCGACTTCACCGGCAATATCCGCTTCAGCGATCACAGTGGCACGATCCTTAGCGAGCAGGCAACAGGCCTCGACTTCAACCACGGCTTCGTGCGCCGACCGGGCTCCTACCTCATCGCGGAGGACTACACCACCAACGGCGCCCACCTGTACGAGGTGTCCAACGCCGGTGCGCTGCTCAATACATGGACGTTCCCCGATGTGATCGGCGGTCCTTCGTCGGGCATCGGCGACCTGGAGGCCGATGGCAACGCGATCTGGTACACCATGTACTATCCCGACTTCAACACCTATCCGTTCGCCTACGCATACAAGTGGGTGCCCGGCGATCCAGCACCAGTTGATACCGTGCCGCTCTGGGGCGAACAGCCCTACGGCATCGCGCTGAAGGGCGACACTCTGTTCTACGTTACCGACAACCTGAACGGCGACCAGGAGCGCATCTACGCCTACCAACTTGGCACTGACCAGGACCTGGGCTGGGTGGGCCTTCCGGACACACCCTTCGACAACGACCAACGTCCGCAGGGCATGCACTACAATGGCGACTACCTCTACTTGGTGGCCAACCGCCAGGGCAACAATGTGAATGCCTACCAGACCGTGTTCATCTACGATTTCGACACGTCCGTGGGCTTCGCCGATGCGCAACCGGTAGCGGAACTGAGCGTTGGCCCGAACCCGGCGAGCGAGTTCCTCACGGTCCGATCAACGGTGATCGGGACCTACACGATCGTGGATGCACAAGGCCGCACCGCTGACACCGGACAACTGAACGGCCGCACGTTGGTGGATGTACGCAACCTGGCACCGGGCTGCTATGTGATCCGCACGGAGAACGGGAACCGCGGCGCCGTGCAGAAGTTCGTGGTGCAGCGCTGATCAGCCGGAAGTTCGCCTTCTGCGCCACCAGCGCAGAAGCCAAGGCGACCATAGGAGCGCGGCCAGCAAAAGGCTCAGTGCGTGGAACCGTCCGTAGCCGGGCGGTGGACTTTCCAATGCGGCGCTCGGGATCGAACGCCCCCAAGCGATGAACAGATCGGCGATGGGCAGCGCGCCGAAGATGTAACGCTGGCCATTGAAGCATGTGGCAAGGCCGAAACCGTGCACCGTGCGCGTGCATTCGGTGGCGTGGAAGACATCGCCGTTGCGCTTGCACGCCGGCGCCCCCACGATCGTTGAAGCAGGACCGAAGCCCAGGATCAGCGGTCCACTGTCGATGTCGCCGGGGGAAGCATCGCCGATGGGATGCTCGCGTGCTGCTGGGACGCCAAAACGCTCCATGACGAAGAGCGACTTCCACCGATCGAACTGTTCCGCTGCCAAAGTGCTGTCGATATCCGGCAGGAACACGTTCATCAGGGCAAGCGAACTGCCGCGCCCGGATTGGTGGAATTCATCGCGCACCAAAGACCACTTGTGCGGGATCATGTTCCTGCCGTCGCGACGGGTTCGCACGAGCTGCACCCAACGATCGATGACGGCACTGTGATCGGCACCGCGCAGGCGTTCATGGAGCCGCAGTGAGTGCAGCGCGACCACGCCATCGGCCGGCCAGGCTTGCCCGGTGTAGCTCTCCGGGTAGGGGGAAGCTGACCCGGCGAAAGCAGCAGCGATGGTGGCACTCTCGCGATCGAACGCGACGGCCACCGCTGTATCACTCGGATCAAGTGCCACCAGCGCAGCGAGCACCTGGTTGCGCCAACCCGCATAGAAGGCACCCAAAGGCAACGGTGTGCTGATGGGGAACTGGCGCTGCGAATGAGCACTGTTCAATTCATCATAAGCCCAACGCGCCTCCCGCAAGGCATGCAAGCGCAAAGTGTCATCCGCTGCCCTGCGCTCAGCAAGGCCGCACCAGCTGAGGGCATACAACGCTTGCGCGAAAACGCGGCCCTCGGGGAAGAGCTTCTGCATGTCGTTCGGCAGGCCCGCGTGCATGCGTGGCTCCAAATAGGTGAGCTGGGCCTGAAGTGCTTCGACTTCCGCGGTGGAGCCGACGGCCGGCGTGCGGTGGATGGCGAAATTGATCCAAAGCAGAGCAATGGAAAGGAGAGCGACCAGTAGTAGAGCGATCGAGCGCATCAGAACCACTGGTAGAATCTCGCAAGCACGCCGGTGCCGATCAGTGTCATGAACCAACCGAACAGCACAAAGACCAGTGCGGCTGTCAATGACCACCGCCATGGGCCCTCCGGCCATGGGAACAAGAGCAGCAAGGCGCAAATGAAAACGATGTACGGATAGGGCCGATGGTCAGGTAAATTGCTGTCAACCACTTGCCAATCATGGACCCGTGAGTGCTTCTTCCTGAACCGCAGCGGCTCGTTGAGCATCGCAGTCCGTTGCAGCTCGATCGTGTCCCCGACAGCAATCCAGTCGTTCACCGTGGCTGCCTGCAAAGCACTACCGTCCGATAGGCTCAGGACATGGGCATTCACGATCTCACTGCGGGTATGCCACCGCTTCCCCCCCGACCGTTCGTAGGAAAGGTCCAAGGCTTGGATGGATAGAGCTTCGGTATTCGGCACGAGTAAGTGATCCGTGACAATAATGCCACAACCAATGACGAGCAACAAATACAGCCACCAAGTCTTACGGCGTGCCATCAACGGGAACTTCATCGAGCCGCTAACATCCGGAAATGCAAGGCACGCGACGCGCTCATCCGTTCCTTGCCGGGACCGGACCTGGGCAATATCAAACACATCCGGCCACCGTCGGTCGTCACCCGTGCCGACCTCAAGACTGCTGCTCCGTCCCGATCTGTGCTTGGTACTTCTTGCGTGCTTCGATGTGTGCGCTCCAGAAACCCGGAGCCGTGCTCCCGTTCAGGTGAGCAACAAGAATATCCAAGTGCGTATGCCAACCACCGGACACCCCCAAGAGATCGTTCTTGCTGGGCAGCCGCTCGTGAGTGAGCACTAAGAGGATGTCGTTGCCCTGTTCGTTCAGTTCAATGATCACTTCGGAGAGGCGCGCTGGATCGGCGCCCCAGGTGAAGCCAAGCAAACGGGGCGGATCGCACCGCGTGACCGTTGCGTCCATGCTGTGGCCGTTCTCGTAGCGCTTGAACTCTTCTGGCACGGGTTCCTGCTGCGCATCGAGGTTGCTGTGAAGCCAAGTGAGACGTGCTGCACCGCCTACTCGCGGCTCCAGCGGGCCGCTGGCGAGCCACTTGGCGCGCTTCTCCGGCTCGATGAGGTAGGACCACACGCGTTCGATGGGACCTGGAAGAATGCGTTCGAAGCGGACGGTGTCCGTTGAGGTGTATGTGCCGAGGTTGCTCATGATGCGTTGTGTTGTGTTCAGCGTTGGTTGTTGTCTTCTTCCCGGAGCAGCTTCTCCAAGGTGTCGAGACGGGAGGACCAGAAGGTGCGCGTGCTCTCGATCCATTGGGCAGCCGCGTCCAAGGGCTCCGGGCGATAGCTGAGGTAGTGGTCGCGGCCCTCTTTCCGGCGCTGCACCAGCTTGGCGCGTTCAAGCACAAGGATGTGCTTGCTGACGGCGTTCAACGACATGCTGAACGGCTTGGCGACTTCCGTGACGCGTGCCTCGCCCGCGGAAAGGCGTTGCAGGATGGCACGTCGCGTGGGATCCGCCAGTGCCAGCAGCGTGCGGTCAAGCGTTCGTGGGGTGGACATGGCCGATGGTATCCATATGTGAGCGTTGCGTGGTGTCCGGCAGGCCCATGCCCTCCGTGATGAACTGGAGGAGGCTGGTGCCGATGAAGTAGTCCCAGCCCTTCTCGCATTGCTCGAAGCATTCGACCTGAGGTGTGAGGCCGATGTGGGTGAAGGTGAGATCCGAGCCTTTCGGAGTGGCCACGATGTCGAAGACGATGGTGGTGCCCTTCCATTCTTCCACGTCCTTGAGCCAAGGCAAGTGGCTCTCGGTAACCACCCATGCGATGCGCTTGGCAGGCTCTGCTTCGGTGATGTGCTGTTTGGTGAGATGGACATCACCGAACTGGACGGTGAACTCGTCCCCTACCGCGCGGGTGCCGCCATCCACGTTGATGGTCCACCAAGCGGCGACGTTGCCAATGGCGTCGAAGACCTCTTGAGGCGTGCGGCCCAGCGAGAGCGTGCGGGTGTAGTTGCGGGGAGTCATGGGGGCAAATTTATTCAACCTTTTGGTTGAATGTTTGATCAAGGAGCGACAGTGCTAAAAAAAGCGCTGGTCCCCCGCGGCTCGGCCACGGCATATCTTCCGGCTCAGGTCGAATGAGCTCCTGGATCACGATAGCCACCTTCAGGAATGCGCAGGACTGCGTCGTCCTCAAGGCCAAGCTGGAGAGCACCGGAATACCGGTCCATATCCTCGACGAGCACGCGTCCCTCTATATCCGCCGTGCAACCGCAAAGCTGCAAGTGCGCACACCGGATGTGCGCCGAGCGTGCGCCATGCTGGGCGTGCCCGTGCCGATCAGCAAGCCAGAGGATGCGCTATCGACCCTTGGTTGATCTTCCACAGGTTCTTCCGGGGAATACCCAAAACGAAGCCTGAGAAACCCCGAAGGCGGGTGAGGCCGAGAACGCTGGCGTTTATCCTGTTGGGCGTGGCGGTTGTGCTGTGGGTGGTCCTGGGGTGAGCGTCCAAGACATACCCTGTCGCTCGCCCCTCACTTCACTGGGCTAACAACTCTGCTGTCCGCTTTCAGCACTTCCAACATACCTCCGTTCCGATGTCGCCCCTTTTCGCCTAGGCTGTACGAAAGATACCTGCTGTCAATCTGCGCGACCACTGTGGGAAACGAAACCAAACGCCCCCTAACTACACCAGCCAAGCGCGAGTTAATGGCAAGACCTGTTGCGCTCTTCCATCTCTGTGCTCCAGCCTCGTCGAGTTTGACCAAAACCACTTCACGAGTTGCAGGAGGTACGCTATTCGAGTTCTCGTCAAGCATCAGCTCAACCATGTTCCCTGCCGTCAGGATGGGCATGGAATCGACAAAGACCGTTTGTCCTTCCCACTCAAACTGCACTCCCATGGTATCCAGCGTTTCGAAGTACCAACCTGTAACCAAGTTTCGACTACCCATGGAAAAGCTCAATGAGTCCCAACTCGCGTCCACTACTACTTGTGATTGCGAGGGCGTACTTCGGCATTGCAGAAGAAGTACTGCCAAGACAAGACCTATTGCCGTTCTCATTTCGGCCCGATTTCAATATCCCCCACCCCCACCCTGCCCTTTCTCAATGGGGTGCCAGGTGGTCTTCACCTCTTGGGTGTCGAGGATGAAGTAGGGGCCTTGCGCTTCAGTACTGGACCAATCCGTGACTTTCGGATAGACCATACGCTTGAGGTTGCAGGTGGCTTCGGTGTCCAACATCGTGCGCTCCTCCTTGGTGGCATCGGCGACGACGACCGCGTTGATGTCCATGTGCGCGACGAGCGGTTTGAGGAGCTCACTGCGGAAGCCTGTCATGAGGTTGACGACGCCGCCGGGCAGGTCGCTGGTGGCGAGCACTTCGGTGAAGGTGACGGCAGGTAGCGGCATGCTTTCGCTGGCGACCACCACGCAGGTGTTGCCGCCCGCGATGACGGGAGCGATGGTGCTGACGAGTCCCAGCAACGCACTCCCCGCAGGCACCATGATGCCCACCACACCGGTGGGTTCGTAAACGCTGAAGTTGAAGTGCGAGGTGTTGGTGGGGTTAACGCTGCTGAAGACCGCCTGGTACTTGTCGCACCAACCGGCGTAGTAGAGCCAGCGGTCGATGGCTTCGGAGACGCGCGCTTCGGCGTGCTCCTTCGCACCGCCGTGGAGCATGATCTCGTGCACGAACTGCGCGCGGCGCCCTTCGAGCATCTCGCCGATGCGATAGAGGATCTGGCTGCGGTTGAAGGCACTACGGCCGGCCCATCCGCCGAGCGCGCCACGCGCCGCGATGACGGCATCGCGCACGTCCTTGCGGCTGCTGCGGCAGACGTTGGCCAACACTTCGCCGTTGGCGCCCTTGGGCTGGTAGTAGCGGCCGCTCTCGGTGCGCGGAAACTTGCCGCCGATGAAGATCTTGTAGGTCTTCATCACGGGCACGCGAGCGGCCTTCTTCGCCGTGCCGTTGGTGGCGTGGCCGTTGAGACCGGCCTTGACCGTTGAGGGTTTTGCGAGGGTCTTGCTCATGGGTTCACCCGAACGGGCAAGACCAAAACTACGATGCCTATCGAAGGCGCAGGTCTGCGAAGACCGCGATCAGCCCTTCAGCGCCTCCGCACCGCCGACGATCTCCAGGATCTCGCCGGTGATGGCGGCCTGGCGGGCCTTGTTGTAGGACAGCTTCAGGTCCTTCAGCAGGCTGTCCGCGTTGTCGGTGGCCTTGTGCATGGCCGTCATGCGCGCGCCGTGCTCGGCGGCGTGACTGTCCAAGAGCGCCTTGTACAGCTGGATCTTCAGGCTCTTGGGGATGATCTCCTCCACGATGGTGGCCCGATCGGGTTCCATGATGTGGTCGGACTTCGACTGCCCCTTTTCGATCGCGCCCGAAATAATCGGGAGAATGGGCAGGTACTGCTCTTCGCTGAGCACCTGCACGGCTGCGTTCTTGAACTTGTTGTACACCAGCGTCACCTGGTCGTACACGCCGTCGGCGAAGAGCTTCATGATGAGCTCGGCCTTGGGCGCCACCTTGTCGAAGTTGAGGCCGTCGTAGAGGCTGGCTCCGTCAGCGGGCAAGTCGGCGCTGAAGTGTTTGGTGCGGCGGTAGTTGTCCATCGCCTTCTTGCCCAGCGGCAGCACATGCACGGTGCGGCCTTGCGCTTCGTGCTCGGCCACCAGCTTACGGATGGAGCGGAACACCTGGGTGTTGAAGGCCCCGGCCAGACCACGGTTGCTGACGATGGCGACCAAGAGCACGTTCTTCACCTCGCGCTTCGTGCTGTACTTGCCCTCGCTACCATCGAGGCTGGCGCTCACATTGCTGAGGATGGTCTGCAGCTTCTCCGCGTAAGGCCGCATGCGCGTGATGGCGTCCTGGGCGCGGCGCAGCTTGGCGGCGCTCACCATCTTCATGGCGGCCGTAATCTGCTTGGTGCTGTTCACCGAGACGATCCGGTTGCGGACTTCCTTCAGATTGGCCATTGCCGAGAGTTTCGAGTGGTGAGCGGTGAGTGGCGAGTGCTGCGATGGGCAGCACTCGCCACTCACCGCTCGTTACTCACCACTTGGGTTCATCAGTTGTCCAAGCTCTTCACCAGGTCGGCGGCCACTTTCTCGAGCGTACCGGTGATCTGGTCGTTGTAGTCGCCCTTCTTCAGCCCGGCCAACACGTCGCTGTGCTTGTTGCGCAGCATGGTGATGAACTCGGCCTCGAACTGCTTCACGTTCTTCGTCGGGATCTTGCTCAGCAGGCCCTTGGTTCCGCAGTAGATGATGGCGATCTGCTCCTCAACGCGCATGGGGCTGTTCTGCCCTTGCTTGAGGATCTCCACGTTGCGCGCTCCCTTGTCGAGCACGGCTTTGGTGGTGGCGTCGAGGTCGCTGCCGAACTTGCTGAAGGCCTCCAGTTCGCGGTACTGCGCCTGGTCGAGCTTCAGCGTACCGGCCACCTTCTTCATGCTCTTGATCTGTGCGTTACCACCTACGCGGCTCACGCTGATACCCACGTTGATCGCAGGGCGCACACCGCTGAGGAAGAGGTTGCTCTCCAAGAAGATCTGCCCGTCGGTGATGGAGATCACGTTCGTGGGGATGTAAGCGGACACGTCACCGGCCTGCGTCTCGATGATCGGCAGAGCGGTCAACGAACCACCGCCTTTCACTTTGCCTTTCAGCGAAGCGGGCAGGTCGTTCATTTGACTGGCCACGGTGTTGTCCTCGGTCACCTTCGCGGCACGCTCCAACAGACGGCTGTGCAGGTAAAACACGTCACCCGGGTAAGCCTCACGTCCTGGAGGACGGCGCAGCAGAAGCGAAACTTCGCGATAAGCAACAGCTTGCTTCGAGAGATCATCGTACACGATCAGTGCAGGACGGCCGGTGTCGCGGAAGAACTCGCCGATGGCAGCACCGGTGAACGGTGCGTAGAACTGCATCGGTGCGGGATCGCTGGCGTTAGCGGCCACCACCACCGTGTAGGGCATGGCGCCGTTCTCCTCCAGTGTCTTCACCGTGGCGGCCACGGTGCTGCCCTTCTGGCCCACGGCCACGTAGATGCAGAACACCGGCTGACCGGCCTCATAGAACTCCTTCTGGTTGATGATGGTGTCGATCGCTACGGTGCTCTTGCCCGTCTGGCGGTCGCCGATGATCAATTCGCGCTGGCCGCGGCCGATGGGGATCATGGCGTCAACGGCCTTGATGCCCGTCTGGAGCGGCTCCTTCACCGGCTGGCGGTAAATGACGCCGGGGGCTTTGCGCTCCAGCGGCATCTCGAAGGTCTCGCCCTGGATGGGGCCTTTGCCATCGATCGGCTCACCGAGGGTGTTCACCACGCGGCCCACCATGCCTTCGCCCACGTTGATGCTGGCGATGCGCTTGGTGCGCTTCACGGTGTCGCCCTCCTTGATGCCCACGCTGGGACCCAGGAGCACTGCACCCACGTTGTCCTCCTCGAGGTTCAGTACGATGGCCTGCAGGCCGCTGGCGAACTCGACCAGCTCACCGCTCTGCACGCTCTTCAGGCCGTAGATGCGGGCGATACCATCACCCACCTGCAATACGCTACCGACCTCTTCGAGCTCGGCCTCCGTGCGGAAACCGGCGAGTTCTTGCTTGAGGATCGCCGTCACTTCGGCGGGTTTCACTTCTGCCATGGCAATGCGGTCTTAGAGTTCCGGTCGATAAGGGTTCTCGGAGAATTTGCGGCGAAGGTCGCCGAGACGGCGGCTCACGCTGCCGTCGTACTGCTCGTCGCCGACGCGCACGATGATGCCGCCGATGAGCGCGGGATCCACCTTCTCCGAGAGGACGATGGATTTACCGGGATGGTTCTTCTCGGCCAGCTCCACCACTTGCTTGCGCACGTGGTCGTTGATGGGCGCGGCACTGCGCACCTCGGCTAGCACGATGTTCTGGTGCTCGCGGTACAGCTCCAGGAAGGCCTGCGCCACTTGCGGCAACATGGACTCGCGGCCTTTGCGCACCATGATGCCCATGAAGCGGTGCGTCACTTCGCCCACATTGCCTGCGAACACCTTGGCCAGCACGGCGGCTTTTGTGTCGGCCTTCACCACGGGGCTCTTCAGCAGCAGCACCAGGTCGGGATTGGCCTTGCACGTATCGGCCAGCAAGCGCATGTCCTGCTCAGCGGCGGCCAGGTTGCCTTGGTCCACGCTCAGCTGCATCAGCGAGCGGGCGTAGCGGTAGGCAACGGGTGCAACGTTCATGATTTGCGCAGGTCGGCTTCGTTCATCACTTTCTCCACGAGCGACTTCTGTGCGGCGGCATCACCGAGCTTGTCGCGCAGGATGCGCTCGGCCACTTGGATGCTGAGCTCGGCCACCTGGTTCTTCATGTCCGTGATGGCGGCCATCTTTTCGTTGCGGATGTCCTCGCGGGCACGGGCGAGCAGGGCATCGCCTTCGGCCTTGGCGCGGGTCTTCGCCTCGGCGATCTCGCGATCGCGGATGTCGCGCGCTTCCTTCAGCAGCACTTCGCGTTCCTCGCGCGCCTGGCGCATGAGATCCTCGTTGCGCGCCATCATGGCGGCGTTCTCCTCGCGGGCCTTCTTCGCTTCGTTGAGCGCGTCGGCAATGGAGGCCTCACGGTCCTTCAGCCCCTTGAGGATGGGCTTCCAGGCGAACTTGGCCAGGATGAACAGCACTGCCAGGAACGACAGTGTCATCCAGAAGATGAGGCCGAAAGCCGGCTCTACAAGGCTCAGCAGCATGGGCGTGCGGGTTCAGTGAATGGTAAGAGAGGGAAAATGCGGACGAGCCTTAGTGCGTCACCGGCATTTCCTTCAGCACCACGAGCAGGCCCACCACCATGGCGAAGAAGGCAGCACCTTCAACGAGAGCGGCGGTGAGGATCATGTTGGCGCGCAGATCGTTCATGGCTTCCGGCTGGCGGGCCATGGCTTGCACGGCGTCGCCACCGATACGGCCGATGCCAACACCGGCACCGAGGGCAGCGAGACCAGCGCCAAGAGCGGCGATACCGTAGCCAACGCCGAGGTCGAGGAGAACAGAGAGCAACATGTGATCGTGGTGTTTAAGGAGTGTTCTGGTTCAATGGTGGTGCGGCTCCTCCACCGCAGAGCCGATGTACATGGCGCTGAGGAAGGTGAAGACGTAAGCTTGGATGAAGGCGACCAGCAGTTCGAGCATGGTCATGAAGACGGTGAAGGCGAGCGACATGATGGACACGCCGTAACCCGCGCCGGCGCTGTTCTCGCCGAACACGAAGATCAAGCTGAAGAAGCTCAGCGCGATGATGTGGCCCGCCGTGATGTTGGCGAACAATCGGATCATGAGCACGAAGGGCTTCAGGAACATGCCCAGGATCTCCACCGGCGTGAGGATGCCCAGCACCCAGCCCGGCACGCCCGGCATGGCCACGATGTGCCCCCAGTAGTGCTTGTTGCCGTTCACTGAAACGATGATGAAGGTGATGAGCGCCAGCACCAGCGTAACCGCGATGTTGCCCGTGAGGTTGGCGCCGCCCGGGAAGAAGGGCACCAGGCCCATGAGGTTGTTGAGGAAGATGAAGAAGAAGGCCGTGAGCAAGTAGGGCATGAAGCGCTCGTACTTCTTCTCGCCGATGGCGCTCTTGGCCACATCGTCGCGCACGAAGAGGATGATGGGCTCCACCAGGTTCTGCAGACCGGTGGGCGCCTGGCCCGCGCGCCGCGTGTAGGCCTTTGCCACGCTCATGAAGATGATGAGCAGCACCGCCAGGCTGATGAACAGGCTCATCACGTTCTTGGTGATGCTGATGTCCCACGTGGCCTTGGTCAGTTCTTCGTTCACCGTGGCGTGGTGGGCATCGGTGCCGTCCGGGTCGTTCACGGCCACCACATGGCCCTCGTGCAGGGCATAGCCGCCGTAGGTCTTGTGGCCATGGTCGAACCGGCTGCTGCTGAACACACTGAAGCCACGCTCGCTGTTGTACAGGATCACAGGCAGGGGCAAACTGGTATGGCCCCACAGGTGCCAGCCGTGCTCATCGCCGATGTGGTCCATGATGAGCTTGCCGGCGTTGAATTTCTCCTTGTGGTCCGCGGCTGGGGCTGCTTCCGCCGCGTGCTCAGCCACGGCGCCGTTGTCCATGGCGATCGCCGCTACTTGGGCGCTGTCGTGGGTGTGGCCGGGGGCGCTGTGGTCGTGCCCATGGTCCTGGGCGCACAAAAGGGCCGGGACGAAGGCTCCAACCATCGCGAAAACCGCGTTCAGCAAGACTTTCCGGAGGAACAGCGTGTTCGGGAGGCCCTTCATTGCGGCCGCGAAAGTAGATGCTGCGGGAATACGGTGTGAGGGGGTGTGGGAAAGTCGCGCGGACCCCGGGGAAAGGATGCCTCAGAACACCTCCTTCACAATGGCCTGTGGTAGCGCATGGTGCCGTTACTCCACAATGAGCTTGGCACTCTGGAGCCATGGGGACGCATTGGCCAAGCGCACAAGGTAGAGCCCTGCATTCAACCCAGAGAGTTGGATGATGTTCGTACCGTACTGGACCAAAAACTGCCGCACGACCAGGCCACGGGTATCCAGGATTTCCAGAGGTAGTGATGCACTGTGTGGCTCGTGGATGGTGACGGTGAAGGTAGCCGAGCATTGCACAGGGTTGGGGTGGCAGGAAAAGCTCGTTTGCCCTGCGCGTTCCGCGACCGAGGTCCACTCGATACCGATGCAGCTATCCACGTCGGCTTGATAGACGGGTATCTCGTGGTTGCGGACGCCGCTGCTGTCGGCGTGGCAGAGGGTCAGGGAAACGTCGTAGTTGATGTCCCACCATGTACTGGGCCATTCCAGCCCCGCAAGAGACCCAATACCCTCGGACCAGACCATCACTGTGGGGGAACCAGGGACATGGAAGTACAGAAAGCGAGGTCCGGCAACACTGGTTAGAACGCCGTTCGGTACATCCTGGGTAACACTGTCCAAGACCAACAATTCATAGTCCTGCCCACCGGCAAGGGACAAGCCCCAGACGGAAATGGTATCGCCGACCTGCACACTCCAATCGTACAGCAGGTACTCGGTTCCGTTGACGAGCTGAAAGACTTGCGCCGTGGCGGTGTCTTCTCTCCACAACTGGTTCCAAGTGTTGAAGCCGTAAGGCCAATCGCCGTATGACAACACTTTGTACGTCGTTCCGTTCACCGTTGAATCGCCGATCACCGAGTGTTTGTAGTCGTGACTGACGAAGATGTGCTGATACAGGTTCCAACTTGCGCCGTCAACCAACATCGGCCGATAGGCCTGTGCATGGGTTGCAACGGCGATGCACCATGCAGCAACCAAGTGAAGCAGGGGAAGTAGGCGACCGCGCATGGGTTTTCTATTGTTTGATGAACCGCGACGACCACGCTGAATCCTTGTCCTGGTAAAGCAGGACGTACATGCCGTTGGCAAGGTCCCGCACATCCAGGTCAATTTCCATTGCGCTGCTTTGCGGAGCGAAGGTGCGTACCACTGCACCGCTATTGTCCAAGATGCTGAACAGGCCCGTTGGCGCTGCCTTGGCCCTGAAGCTGATGAACAACCGGTCGTTCACAGGGTTGGGGTAGAGCAGCACATGAAAGGGCTCTTCCATTTCCGCTACGTTGTCCCACAACTGGCAACCCGGCACCAGGCAACCGAAGCTGTCCACGCGGATCACCCAAAGATCCTGTTCGCCATCGAACACAACCCCGCAAGCCACGAAGCCGCCGTCATCGGCCGGTATCACATCGCGCAGCTCGTGCCAATCGATGAAGAGGCTATCGGTGCTGGGGTGCGTGTACTCGCGCTGCCAAATGCTGTCGCCGTTGGCAGCTATGCGCAAGAGCGTGCCGTGGGGGTAGTTGAGGCCCATGATGGTACCACAGGCGATGAAGCCGCTATCGGGAAGCGCTTTGATACCTGCCAGTTGATTGATGAACCGGATGGGGCCGTACTTCCGGTCCCATAGCAACTGACCGTTGGCATCCAACC
This sequence comes from Flavobacteriales bacterium, assembly GCA_016699575.1. Taxonomy (NCBI): domain Bacteria; kingdom Pseudomonadati; phylum Bacteroidota; class Flavobacteriia; order Flavobacteriales; species Flavobacteriales bacterium. The sequence goes on from CP064979.1 coordinate 1,441,830, forward strand.
GCCTGATGCAGTGCCGCGTGTATTCCGATGCACCCAGCATGTACTCCGTGTAGGTGGTCGCGTACACCACGCCGTTGTCCAGTGTGGCTGCGACTTGCGCAGAGCCATCGTCGTTGGCGGATCCGCGCGCATCGGACCAGAGCACGTTGCCTTGCGGATCGGTTTTGATGACGTAGTCGTCCCGATCGGGGCCCGGCGAGCCGAAGGTCTCACCGCCCAAGTAGATGGATCCATCGGCTGCTACCGCAATGTTGCGGCAACGGTCGTGGGCTGCTCCGCCGTACTCCTGCGACCACAACACGTTACCAGCGGCATCGAGCTTGGCCAAAAAGAACTGGCTGAGTTGACCGGGAGGGACAACCTCACCGACAGCCAGGATGCTACCATCGTTCAGCGCGTGAGCGGCATACCCAATTGATTGCCAGGCCGAGTCCGTGTAAATCCTTGCGGTCCATAGGGAGTCGCGAGCAGCGCTAAACCGCCATACAACATCATGAATGGCCTGTGCGCTATCCAACGCGCCGCAGAACACATACCCACCACCGAGCGTCCGGTCGCTGCTGTTCATCCAGCCGTTGTTGTAGCTGGCACTGTCATTCCCGAAGGAGCGTTCCCCCAGCAACGCACCAGCGGTATCGAAGAGTGTCAGCCCTATCCTGAGCTTGATCGAAACACCGTTCGAGGCGAACTGGAACACCACAAACCCGGTATCTGCCCGCTCCAACGACCACCCTATCTCCGACTGCTCGTGCGCACCGAAATCATTGCGCACGTTGAAGTGTTGCGCAGCCAAGGGCTGCGCAACACTTGCAACACATGCAAGAAGCAGATTACGCATGACGGTTCAGCGCGAAATGGCTACCGTCGTGCTCTTGGCCTTGCCCTGGGCATCCCAAAGCACCACGCGGTAGGTACCCTGCGACCAGTCCTGCACCGATAGTTCGAAGAGCTGTAGACCTGGTTGCAACGGCCGCTCCACGACCACACGGCCTTGGGCATCGTAGATGACCAACCGGCCTGCGGCTTCCGGTGTTCCGCTCAAAGCCGTAATGCGCAGCAGGTCCGAAGCAGGATTGGGGAAGGCATCGAGCATTCCGTCCGCACTGGACCCTTCCTGGCCGTTTAACCTTCGCGGGCTGCGATTGCCGGGCAGGATGATGGGTTCCTCGAACATGCTGCCCAAGTATTGGCCCAAGAGCGAACGCGCCATCATGGCCGCCCGGCCGTTGCCCGCAGCTATCGTTTCCAGTGTACCGCTCTGCGCAGCAACTGTCTGGGCCGCATCCCCGGGGTTCTGCGCAACATCGCGTACCGCTTCCCATACGGTCACTTCATCTGCCGTAAGCTCGGGTTCCGGGTCTTGAAGCATGGCGTCGGCTGCTGCCCAATCCTTCTGGGCTAGCAGTATGGCCACCCTGCTGTTGGCATTGCCCGGCAAGTCGGGGGCCCCAACCACATGCCATACACTATCCAAGGGGTTGCCCACCGTGTCGCGTTCCAAGTAGAGCCGAATGGCGTCGTAGCGTGGGCCTTCCAACGCCAAGCGGTAGCCGCTCAGTTCAGCCTCCAGCATGCTCTTGTTGCTCAAACCACCATTCTGCTGGGCCAGTACCAGGTTCTGGTAATAGGCGCTCACATCGCTGCGCTCGAGGGCTATCTGTACATCAGGGGTTAGCGGATCATTGGCCAGCAACACCTGTGAAATGTGCAAGTCATTCATGGCGGGTTCGCGCTCAATGGCGGCTATCATCACATCATCCGACAAGGCAGGGGAGGCGGCTAAGAGTTGCGTGCGCAGGTCGAAGGAGGTCGTGGACGAATGGCTGATCAGGTCCAGTAGATACTGAGTATTGCCAGCGTTTACCTCACCATCGTAGAGCGCCTTCAGGGCGATGTACTGCTGTTTGATGAGCGCGAACTTCTGCGCCTGTGCCACAGGATCGTGCTCAATGCTCCGATCGGAGGGGCAAGTACTCGTTTCATCATCACCACTGATGAAGAACGAGTTGACCTCGAAAAGAGTGACGAACGTTGGGGTGGAACAAGCTGGCTCGCAGAAGTCATCCACATGGTGGATGTACGTGAAACCACTTGGGGCATCGTTCTCCACGTAGATGTCCGATTCATCTGCCGCTGTGCATTCCGGGTAGAACTGGTTACCCGCTGGCTGGCCTTGGAAAATGTCTCCCTGGAAAGGCGCCACCTCGCCCTGGTCCGTGACGGCTATGTCGAATTCGCACTCGGCATTGCCCCCGTACGTGTTGCACAGGAACTGCAAGCCGTTGAGGATGTTCTCGTCCCGGTTGTCGCGCTGGAGCAAGCTGCCCACCAGCACGCCATCGAAGGTGTTGCGGTAGAACTGGTTGGCACCGATATCGATGTTGCGCGTGGCAATGCCCACGTTGCCTTCGGGGTTCACACCCGAGAACGAGTTCTCCTCCACCTCGAAGCCTTCGCAGCCGAACAGGTAAAGACCGTAGGGTGTGGGGTACAACGGGTCAGTGAAAGGCCATACGCCCGGCCCATCCGTGACATTGAAGGTGTTGCCAGTGACCTCAGCGAAGTTGACGCCCATGAGCGCAATACCACGGTCAGTCTCCGAGAAGGTGTTGCCCCTGATGTAGCACGGATTGATGCCACTGGCATCGCTGGCACGGATGCCGCTCGCCACGTGGACGAAATCGGAGCTGGTCACGGTGAAGCGCGTATCGAACGCACGGATGGCCGTGGGCCCCGGCACGCCATGGTCCAGGTTCTCCTCGCACTGGAAGGTGCAGTTGTTGAACTGCACGCCGCTGACGTCCTCCAACATCACCATGATGTTGTAGGTAAGGTCGGTGGGCCTTTCCGGAGTTACCAGGAAGGTGGTGCTGGAGAAGTAGCTGCGGTTGCTGATCTCGTTGCCGTTCACGACGTTTTCGTACGGCTTCAGTGCCACCATACGGCCGCAGTCGATGAACTGGCTACCGTTCACCGAGCGGATGATGCCGCCTTCGGTGCCGGGTATGTAATTGCCCGAAGCGTCGGTGCGGTAAGCGCGTGCGCCCACTTCGGCATTGCGGATCAGCGCACCGTTGATCAGATCGAGCCTGCCCTGGTTGGTGCTCGGCACTTGGCTCAGGGCGGGGTCGCCCACCACATCCACCCCATGCCACGACTTTCCGCACATGTTGAGCAGCTTGCCGCCGTTGACGACCACCTTGCTGCCGGGTTCTATGGTGAGGCGTGTGCCTGGTGCGAAGTTGACGGTGTTGGTGACGGTAAGGACGGCGCCGTTGGTGACGCGGAGGTTGGTTGCCAAGTTCATGTGTTCGCCCCAGGTCGCAGACGCATCAACGACCAATTCTTTCGAGTTCGACATGGCCAGGTCGCTTTCCCACAGACCCCGTCCGTAGGTGCTTGCCCTGATCTTACCAACGCAGTAGTTGATATCCAGTTCCGTTACTCGCGCGTTGGGCAGGTCAGCGTAGAACGCATCCCATGGACCGCCAATGTCGTTGTAGATATCCTTGAAAAACACACCGGCGTCCATCGCGATGTACACCCCGCCGTCCGTGCCGTGCTGGAACGCGACATCGTTCACAGGCAAATTCGGTAATGAGTTCTGCGGGTCGAGGTTCGACCATTGGTCCCCGCCATCCAAGGACTCGAAAATCTTGAAGTTATCCTCGTAACCCGAAAAAGTCAGCACGATGTGTTTGGGGTCGTTGGGGTCAACATCGAGGCCGGTGATCACTGGCCGTTCGCCAAATCCGGGCTCCGGTAACCCTAGCACTTCTTCGAAGCGCGGGGCTGGGTTCGGATTACAACCCAAGCCATTGTACAGGGGAGGTAGTTCACCCGTGTTCGGATCGTTCTTGCTGCGCCAAAGTCTTGTCGGCGAGCCCAAGGGGCAATCAGGCGCACCCGGATCACCGGGAGCCCTCCAGTTCGTCACGAAATAGATGACTCGGGCGTCGGAGGGAGCAAACGCAGTCCTGACTTTCCCAATGGTTTGGCAGTCACCAATGTGAGATCTACGTCGTCGCACTGCACATGGGAGAGCCGTTCAAGTGGACCGGGATTCAATGTGTTGTTCTTCTCCAGCATGGCATACACCTCCTTTATGCCCACGTAGGATTTGCCGGTACCGGGTATCTCACCCATGGGCGGGATTTCCGAAGGCCCCCATCCCACCTGATAGTTCGTATGAACCGAGAAATCGGCCGTGTGCCGATTCATATGCGCTCGGTTCTGCAACTCAAAGGACCAGCCCACAGTTCCGTCCGGCGTGATGTAATTTGCCGTACCGTCGCCACCTTCAATCTGGCTCCATAAATAGTCGCCGCTGCCGTTTGGCTTCCTGACACTGGTGCCGTTGTCCTGCGTTCCCATCATTACCGTCCCAGCTTCTACTTGGGAGGAGGCATGATGGAATATAGTGCCCGTGACTAGCCCATTGTTCAGCGTGCTCCACTGGCTCGCACCGGTTGTGAGCGCCGTAATCGTCGTCGACTTACTGATACCGCCATCGTGCCCAATCCAAACGGCATCACCTTGTGGGGTGAAGGCGAGTCCGTGACTGTCGGCATGAACGTTGTCGCTATAATCATCCATCATTGCGATTGTTCGCGTGCCATTGTCCAATAGACTTCGATAGATTTTCGCACTACCATAGTAGGCAACTATTTCGCCGTTGTAACTGATGGGACCAACCGCGATCGGCAGCCACGCGTTGGAGCAGTCTTTGTTCGTGTTCTCAACGAGCAACAGGCTATTCCATTGTCCGGTTGTCGCATCGAACTCCGCCGCGAAACTCCGATTCCCGCCTGCGCCTTGTCGCACGAGGAGGGCGTACAGCATTGCCGGCGCGGCCGGCGTTGTGGCCAAGTTGATCCGCGTGGGCTTTGTTACACTGAACTCCGGGGCCGAATCAAAGTCAAGACCGAACCCTGGTCCTGTGATGGCGGACCAAGTACCCAAATCACCGAATGACGTCGATTGGTAAACGTCCTTTCCGGAACAGTATACCGTTGACGGGTCAGAAGGCTTGAACACCAACCCTTTCCAGTGATTCTCGGTTGGCACAGCCAGCACAGACTGCCATTGAACAGAGGCAGCGGGATCCAACGCATTCTGTGTTCTGTATATCCCGTTGGTGGTGGCTACAAGAAGTGTAGAAGGCAAACCAGGCGCCAGCTCAATCGCTGTAATGTTGTTAAGACCGGGATACTGGTTCAGCCAGCCGTTATTCAGGTGCTCCCAAGTAGCACCACCATCCATGGTGCGAAAAACACCGGTTGAAAAGCTCGTGCGCCCATCGGTGTCTCCTGTGCCAACGAAAATGACCTCACCATTCGACGAACTCACTGCAAAATCGGCCACTCCAGCCATAGGGAACGAGGAGTCGCTGAAGGGCTCCCATGTCGCACCAGCATTGGTGCTTCTGAACATACCTCCAAGGGAGGATGCACAATACATGGTTTGGTTCAATGATCCAAACCCAGGGTCGAACCCAATGGAATGCACCTGCCCAGTGCCAGGCGAGTAGCTGCCGTTTCCACCGAGACTGGGCGTGTTAAATGGTCCGAGGGAAGTCCAATTCGACCCCCAGGGGTTGCTTGACTTGGGATGCGCCGGATACCAGTTCAAGTAATCCGTTAACCCATCGGCGGCCTTTTGGAAATCGCCCGATGGATAAAGCCGGGCACCCCAGAACATCATAGCCTTCACATGCTGCGCGTACAAACTTCCTTCCTCCGTGGGGTCCAGCAAATTGTCCGCCTGGCTGATGAAATCCGTGTTCCAATCCCAAAGCGTAGCTCCAACATCCGGAACAGTAGATTGTGCTTGTGCGCACAGAGCTAGGTGTACGCTGCACAACACCGAGAGGCTGTTTCGGAGCAACACTGGAAGCCGAGTCCCGCAAATGTTTTCGTTGTTCGCCTTCATCTGAATCAGGGTTTTGCCTTGGGCTCCAGTTGGCCGGTGGCGCCCTTGCCGGATGAGTTGAGATTGACTAGGGTCGGGAACCCCATTTGATTGCCCTTCATCGTCTCGTGGCTGCACAGTATAAAACAGAGCCGCGGCTACGCCCCCCGGCCATAGCACAAATCGGCACGTTCACAGCGAACCGAGAAATGAGTTGACGCTGATTCGCTTTGCGCATGACTTTTTATTACGGCACAACAAACCAGCGCAAAGCGCCGACCATTTCCAAATCCCGCTTGTCATCATTTTGGAGGATAGGGCGTGATGGCCAACGGTTGGCGAGGTCGGCAAACCAACCTTAGCACCACCTCTTGTCTTTGTTAACAAGGACAACCCGTCGGGCGCATCCTTCTTCTTCCCTGCGTTAAGCCGGTGTGTCCTACATCCCGTCCACCGTGCAGGGCGCTCCGGTTCACTGGCAGGTTGTTGCCGTCGTACCGCCTAGCGGCCCTGTCTCACCAGGGCCCCCGACCGACAGAAGTGTGGGCACTTCCAACAGAAGTGAGATCCCAACCGACAGGAGTGCGGACACTTCCAACGGAAGTGAGTGCCAAGTTGGCGGGATTGAGTTTGGACGGGAATCGGTAGCTGGCTCTACAGGCCTCAGAACACCTCCTTCACAATGGCCCTCACCGCCTCGCTGCGGCCCATGGTGTAGAAGTGCAGGCCGGGCACACCAGCCTTCTTCAGCTCGCGGGCCTGTTGGATGCCCCACTCGATGCCGATGGCCTTCACCTCTTCGTCGTTCTTGCAGCGTTCGAGCGCGTCGGTGTATTCCACGGGCAGGTCGATGTGGAAGGTCTTGGGCAGGAACTTGGTCTGCTTGCGCGTGGTGATGGGCTTGAGGCCGGGCAGGATGGGGACGGTGATGCCGTTGGCGCGGCACTCTTCCACAAAGGCGAAGTACTTGCGGTTGTCGAAGAACATCTGCGTCACCAGGTACTCGGCACCGGCCTCCACCTTCTGCTTCAGGTAGGCCATGTCGGTGCTGCGGTTCAACGCTTCGGGATGCTTCTCGGGGTAGCATGCTGCCCCGATGCACAGGTCCGTGGGCGCGGCTTCTTCCTCCTCTTCATAGAGGTACTTGCCTTTGTTGAGCGCCGTGATCTGGTGGATGAGGTCAACGGCGTGCGCATGACCATCGCGCTCGGGGATGAAGTTCGGCTCGTTCTTCACGGCATCGCCGCGCAGGGCCAGCACATTGTCGATGCCCAGGAAGTTGAGCTCGATGAGCGCGTCTTCCGTGTCTTCCTTGCTGAAGCCGCCGCAGATGAGGTGCGGCACGCTGTCGATATTGTACTTGGCCTTGATCATGGCGCAGATGCCCACGGTGCCGGGGCGCTTGCGCAGGCGGATCTTCTGCAGCAGACCGTGGCCGCGCTCCTTGTAGAGCACCTCCTCGCGGTGGTAGGTGACGTTGATGAAGCTCGGCTTGAACTCCAGCAATGGGTCGATACCTTCGTAGATGCTGGTTATGTCGCGGCCCTTGAGCGGGGGGAGGATCTCGAAGCTGAGCAGGGTGCCTTTGGCGCCGCGCAGGTGGTCAATGACTTTCATCGTGCAACTGCGCACGCCGGGCGCAATGGCGGCGAAGATATCCGCGCTGCCCGCAGGGGATCAGCGGAGCAGCGTCACATGCCCGCTGTACTCGCGGCCATCGGCCAGGCGAAGCACGAAGAAGTAGGTGCCTTCGCTGACATCCTTGGCGTTCCACGTGTTGCGGTAGCTGGAGTTCTCGTACACTACGTTGCCCCAACGGCTGTACACGGTGAGGTTCGCCCCGTTGTAGAACTGGAGCCCGCTGAACTCCAAGTAGTCGTTCTGTCCGTCGCCGTTCGGACTGAAGACGTTGGGTACTTCGATCTCAACGGGCAGCACGGTGTAGATCAGTTCGTAGGTGTCCGTGCAACCATCAGCCGTGGTCACGGTCAGCGTCACGGTATAGTTCCCGGGCAGGTTGTACGTGTTGGTCGGGTTCTGCACACTGCTGTTCCCTCCGTTGCCGAAGTCCCAAGCCCACGACGTGATGTTGCCGCCATTGCCGAGGCTCGTGTCGTCGAAGAGCACGGATGTTCCCGGTGGCACGGGGCCTTGCGGGTCCGGGACGAACCCAGCCGTCGGTGCAGGAGCGCTCAACACGGTGACTGCCGCGCTAGTACCCGTGCAGCCGCTGGCGTCCGTCACCGCAACGGAATAGGTACCCGTGCCCACGGTGATTGTGGGGTCGGTGCTGCCGTTGCTCCAGGTGTAGTTGGTGTAGGGCTGCGTGGTGCTCAGCGTGGTAGGCTCGCCAGCGCAATTGAACAGCACCCCCGTGATGACCGGCTGCGGCGCGGGCGAAGCAACGATGGTAAAGGGCTGGCTGGTGAGCGGGCAACTGCCGACGATCCCGGTAACGGTATAAACACCCGCACCAGCTTGGATGGTCTGGCCTGTGGCTCCGTTGCTCCACAGATAGTCGGTGAAGCCCGGCCCCGCATCCAATGTGGAAACCTCGCCGGAGCAAATGGTGCTATCGCCCGTGATGGCGGGCGGGGCACCGGGGCTTTGCACCACTTCCACCACGATGCTCACGTTGGTGGTGAGGGGAGGGTTGCCGTTGTCGGTGCCGGCATAATCGATGTTGTGGAAGCCGATGTCGGCCACCGTTGGCGTGAAGCCACTGACGACGGTAGCCGTAATGCCGCTGGTGTTGCTCACTTCAGCGTAGCTCGGCAGTGAGATGCAGCTGCTTGTAGCGGTGACCGTCTGACCGGTCTCAGGAGCGATGAAGTCGAGCTGGATCTCCGTGTAGGAGCCTGTGCACACGGTGATGGTGTCGCACAGGAAAGCGCTGCTCGCGATGGGTGCGATGTTGCTGCCGGTGGTGCTGGTACTGAACACGAAATGCTTGAAGTCGAGCCAATCGCAGCCGTCGTTCGCCCCGAAGGGACCATCGTAGGCGGAACCCGGTTGATCGAACGTACCGAACTGGATGTAATCAACTCCATTGCCGAGGTTGGCGCCTACCACCGCAGGTGAGCCACCGAAACCGTTGGTGCCGCCGCTGGCGTCACCAGTGGTCCAATCGATCTCCTTATAGCAGAAGCTCACGTTGTTGCCGGGGCCGAGGATCGGATCCGTGCCGTCGGTGATGATCAACTGGATGAATACTTTCTTATCGGTGTACATGCTGAAGTACCCACAGTCGTCCCAGTTCACGTAGAGAGCGGTCGGTGTCACCTTGTACTTCACCGTTCCGCCGTTGAGGCCCATGCCGTCGTCGCCACGCGTATCAATGTCGGCCCAGTAAGGCGCCACCATGGTGAAGCTGGCCGTGGGGAACCCGGTAGCGGTGAACGTCGCCCAAGGCGCATCGAAGGAGATGTTGCCGTTGTTGTTGATGAAGAGGGTGCTGAAAAGCTGGCCGTACAGGTCGAACTGGAAAGGGATGGTGATCGCAGCGCTCGACCCGTCGTCGTTGGGGGTCATGGCCAGTGTGTATGCCGCATCGGGCTGTATCCAGCAATCGCAAGCCAAGTTCCCTCCGCCTTTCGCAGTGCCTGCGGCCTGCACGGCCGCTTGCTGAACCGGCTCCTTCATCATCGGGCGCGCGTTCGCGGGCAGCGTTCCGTTGCGTTTGCGCAGATCGTACTCTCCGACGGATAATTCAACGGTTTGGGCGATCCCAGGAACCGTGTTCGCCAACAAGGCCATCGCCACTACGCGGCGTATCAACTTCTTCATCGTTCGTTCTCTTTCGGTTCTATGACCGGCTCACTTGATCAACGTCACGTGGCCACGGTACTCCTTCTTTCCGCCTTCGCGTTCCGGCGCGGTCTTCAGCAGCCAAGTGTACAAACCTTGTTGCAGGACCTCCCCACCGTTGCGGTGCTTGCCGTCCCACGCCTGTTGCAGGTCGGTGCTCTGGAAGACGATGCTGCCCCAGCGGTCGAAGACCATCAGGGAGTACTGCTCGGGATCGCTGCCCAGGATACTGGGGAAGAAGAGGTCGTTCACGCCATCGCCGTCGGGTGTGAAGGTGTTCGGCACGAAAACCAGGAGCGGATTGCGGATCTCCACCACGCGGCACACGGTATCCACGCAACCATAGATGTCCTGCACGGCGAGGCACACATCGTAGAGACCACCAAGGTCGTTCGGGAATTCGAAGGCCAGGTCACGTTCATCGCTGGTGCCGAGCAGTTCGTTTGTGCCTTGCTCGGTGATGGTCCATGCCCAAACGACGGCTTGTGGATCATCGTTCTGAAGAGCCACTACGCTCTGTGAGATGGTGGCCGGGTTCGGGTAAGCGGTGAATTCGGCTGAGGGTGGCTGCTCCACCACGATCATGTCCACCAAGGTGAGGTTGCTCACGCAGCCACTGTCGGTGGTCACCGTCAGGCTCACGGTGTAGAGCCCCGGATTGGTGTACGTGTTGAACTCACTTGTGGTGCTGGTTCCCGTGCCGCCGTCGCCGAAGTCCCATGAACAGTTGTCGCTGAGCAGCGGGTCGGTGTTGTTGGTGAACTCCACATCGAGCGGTGCGCAGCCGGCCACGGGCACAGCAGCGAACTGCACATCGGGCAGGGGGTTGATGAGCACATCAACGATGCTCGTATCGCTGAGCGCATTGCACGCTCCAACACCGTAGGCCACGTAGCGATACAGACCTGATGCGTCCGTTGCAGGCAGCAACGTGCCGCTGTGCGCCGCCATGGACGGGGCATGCCATGCGCCGCCGCCGTCCGGTCCGCCGGTGAGCAGGTTGAAGAGCACTGTGTTCGAGCCGTCCTTGCAGATGTCGAACACGGCATCTTCGCCTGCATAGGGAACAGGATCGGCAGTGACGGTGATGACCGCCGACAACGTCGGGCACGGAGCAGTACCCGTCATGGTGTAGGTGTACGAACCCGGTGCGGCGAGCGCGGGATCGATCGGGTTGGTGAAGGCTGCGTTAGCGGGGTCGGTCCAGGCGCCGCCGGCATCGGGCGTACCACCGAGCACCGTGAAGAGATCGACCGCTGGATCGGCCCGACAGAGCGCAAAGGTGTTGTCCGTGCCGGGATCAACAGGCTGGTGGATCGTGATGGAGACGGTGCTGCTTGCACTGGGGCAAGGGTTGATGCCGGTGATCGTGTACGTGTAAGTGCCGGAAGGATCCGTTGAGGGGTCGAGCGTGCCGGTGTGCGCCAGGTTGTTCGGGTCGGTCCATGCGCCGCCTGCATCCGGAGTGCCGCCCAACAAGGTGAAAAGGTCTACAGTGGCGTTGTCCGCACAGTAGGTGCCACTACCGGGGGTGCCCGCATCCGGCAACGTCTGGATGGTCACCGTAACGGTTCCAACGGATGTGCAAGCCGCGCCACCGACATCATACACATAGGCACCACTGACGTCCGTCGCAGGGTCCAGTATCCCGGAGTGGGCATTGCCGTTCGGATCGATCCATGTGCCCCCAGCCGGAGTGCCCGGCGCGAAAAGGGTAAAGAGGTCGATGCCCGGTGATTGATCGCACGTGGTGTAGGAAGCCGGCGCGATCGGCACTGCGGGCGGCATCACCAGAACGTTCATGCTGAGCGTACTGGTCAGCACTGGCAGTCCATTGTCCGTGCCCTCGAAAACGATGACATGGTTCCCCACGTCCGCCATCGTGGGCGTGAACATGGTGGAAATGGCCGCTGAAACACCCGACGTGTTGCTCACGATGGTGTAGTTGCTCAACGTTGTCGCGTACGAATTCGCGGTAGTGATCTGGTTCGGTTCCGGACTGAGGAAGGTGACGTCCAATTGCACGGGGATGCCCACACAGACGATGATGCTGTCGCACGCGCTTTGTCCTGTGATGATCGGCGGAACGTTCGCGGAGGTGATATCCGTGCTGAACTTGAAGTACTGGTTGTCCAGGAAGTCGATGCCGTCGTTCAAGCCAAAGGGGCCATCGTAAGCAGCACCGGCCTGGTCCACACGGGTGAACTGCATGTAATCCACGCCGTTGCCATGGTTGGCGCCTACGTTGGCCGCACTGCCACCGAAGCCGTTCGTGCCACCGCTCGCAGCACCGGTGGTCCATTGCATGTCCTTGTAGCAGAACGAGACATTGGCACCGTTCACCGCGGGATCAGTGCCATCGGTGATGATTATCTGGAACGTGTTCAGCAGGTTCGTTTGCTGGCTGAAGTATCCCACGTTCGTCCAGTTCACGTACATCGCGGTGGGCGTCACCTTGTACTGCACGATGTTGAGGCCGGCACCAGGGCCGCGCAGATCAACATCGGCCCAGAACGGTGCAGCCAACGTTGTTCCCGCGTATGGGAATCCCGATGCCGTGAACGTGCCGAGGTAATTTCCGAAGGAAACGTTGCCGTTGATGTTGATGTACACCGTGTTCCACAACTGCCCGTACATGTCGAAGCTGAACGGCAATGCGATGGGCCCATAACTGCCATCATCTGCATTGTTCCAACCATTCGCGTTCCACTGGGTGTTGTTGTCGATGGTGGTGTAGCTGGCATCGGGTTGAATCCAGCAGTCGCAAACGCCGCCACCGCCTTTTGCAACGGCGGGTGGCGTGGCACGCGTCGGGGCGGTTGCGGGAGCAGCGGTCAATGGCACGCCGTAGGTCGCCGCCTTCCAAGCGTCATAGCTGGCTTGGTCGCGCACGCGCTCCTGCGCGGCGCACTCCATCATCATGGCTGCCACTACCCACGCGGCAAGTATCAAGGTGCTCCGTAGCGTCCGTTGCATGGCAGTGTTCAGTGCGTGTTCAACCGCACCACCGTGCCCTTCGTGATCGTCTTGCCATCGGGCCCGGTGGCTTCGATCGCATAAAAGTAGTAGCCCTCCGGACAAAGCACACCACTGGGGTCTCGACCATCCCAAGGGGTGAGGTCGTTGGAGCGGTACATCAGGCGGTCGCTCGATGCGCTGTAAATGCTCACGCGGATCTCGCTTACACCGGTGGCGCTCACTTCCAAGCGGTCATTCACGCCGTCGTTGTTCGGGGTGAATACGTTGGGAATGAACAAGCTGGCTTCTTCGGTGCGCAGTGCAGGCTCGGAGCTTTGATCGGGTTCAGGCTCTTTCGTGGCCTCAGGCTGACCATGCACTTGAGGGTCGGGCGTTATCGCAGGGGCCGGATTCTCGTCCACCTCTTTCTCTGCGCGCGCCATGATCTCCTGCACCGTGCTGAAGTTCGGTCCTATCTCATGTGTTCTCCCCTCCGCCGGGCGAACGGCCGGTTCATCCTCCGCGCTGCGGTCACTTCCGGAGGTCTCCGGAGAGATGATCGTGAACGTGGTCGCCGCAGTGATGTTCGACAGCTCCGCTGGCAACCCTGATGTGGCCTTCTCTTTTCCAGGGGCTTCAGCATCGGTCCCTTTCGACGATGGATCAATAGGCGGAACCGCATGCTCCTCCTCCTGGTCAGGTGTACCCACAACTACTTCGACCGATGGCTGAACTACAGCCTGCTCTGCGGCCACTGGCTGCTTCTCGGCAACCACGGCCGGTGCATCGTTCGCGCTCATTCCCCACCACAAGCCGCCAACTACCACGGCAGCGGCAATGCCGCCACCTACCCAGGCACCTACGCTCACCGTGCCTGCTACAGCCGGGTGGCTGAGCTGGCTGCTGATGCTGCTCCACACGCCGGGATCCACCGGGGCTTCAGCATCTTTCAACCCATCACGGAACAGTTCCGTGACGGGATCGGTGCCGCTGGCAACGGCCGCTTCGGCCATGCGGGCTTGAATACCCGCCCACAAGCCGGGATCCACCGGAGCTTCCAGGTCGCTCAGGCGCTCGCGCAGGGCGTCGATCAGTTCATCCTTCTGTTTCATCGTGCTCGTATGCTGCAGCAACCGCTTTGGGCAGCTGCTTGCGCAGGTAGGCCCGCGCTTTCATGAATTGGCTTTTGCTTGTGTTCTCGCTCACGCCCAAGTGATCGGCGATCTCCTTGTGCGAGAACCCTTCGATGGCGAACATGTTGAAAACCACCCGGTAGCCCGGGGGAAGGTTCTGCACCAAGGCCATCAGTTCCTGGGTGCTCATGCTGCTCACCACATGCGAGTCTTCGCTGTGCAGGTACTCGGCTTCGGTGAGGTCGATGCTGTGATCGAAGGGCTTGTTCCGGCGCAGGTGGTCCAGGGCGGTGTTCACCATGGTGCGTGCGATCCAGCCGCCCAATGGGCCATCACCACGGTACAGTTCCATTTTCTGGAACACCTTCACGAAGCCATCCTGCAGGATGTCCTTCGCTTGGTCGCGGCTGTGGGCGTATCGGAGGCAAACGGCCATCATCTTCCTGGAGTAAGCCGCGTACAGCGCTTTCTGCGCCACCGGGTCGTTCCGGAGGCATCCCTCAACCATTCGCTCGTCCGTCATGGCTTTCCGGGGTTAATGATGCGATCGCCCCTGCAAAAGTTGCCTGTGGACCGGGGGCCGCTGCTCTACCAAGCTAGGCCGTCGCGACTGCCGTGGCAATTGGGCTACTTTCGCGGCCCCTTTCCGGGGCTATCTCCCTGACCGTCAGCCCCCGATAAATCGGGATGAAACACATGGACCACATCCGCAACTTCTGCATCATCGCCCACATCGACCACGGTAAGAGCACCCTGGCCGACCGCCTGTTGCAGATGACCGGCACCATTGCCGACCGGGACATGACCAACCAGGCCCTGGACGACATGGACCTGGAGCGTGAGCGGGGCATCACCATCAAGAGCAAGGCCATCCAGATGGACTATTCCCTGAACGGGAAGAAGTACGTCCTCAACCTCATTGATACGCCCGGCCACGTTGACTTCAGCTACGAGGTGAGCCGCAGCATCGCCGCCTGCGAGGGTGCGTTGCTCATCGTGGATGCCACCCAGGGCATACAAGCGCAGACCATCAGCAACCTCTACCTCGCGCTGGAGCACGACCTCACGATCATCCCCGTGCTGAACAAGATGGACCTGCCTTCGGCCAACCCCGAAGAAGTGAAGGACCAGATCGTGGACCTCATCGGCTGCAAGCACGAGGACATCCTTCCCGCTAGCGGCAAGACCGGTTTCGGCGTGGACAAAGTGCTGGAAGCCGTGGTGGAGCGTGTTCCGTCGCCGAAGGGTGATGCCAAGGCGCCGCTGCAAGCGCTCATCTTCGACAGTGTCTTCAATTCCTTCCGCGGCATCATCGCCTACTTCCGCGTGATGAACGGAACCATCCGCAAGGGCGACAAGGTGAAGTTCTTCAACACCGGTGTCTCCTACGCGGCGGACGAGGTGGGCATCCTGAAGATGGACCTGCGCGCACGCGACGAAGTGCTGGCGGGCGATGTGGGCTACATCATCAGCGGCATCAAGACAGCGAGCGAGGTGAAGGTGGGCGATACCATCACGCACCAGGAGCGTCCCTGCTTGGAGGCGATCAAAGGTTTCGAGGACGTGAAGCCCATGGTGTGGGCCGGCATCTTCCCCGTGGACACCGACGACTACGAGGAGCTGCGCGATGCCATGGAGAAGCTGAAGCTCAATGATGCCAGCTTGACCTGGACACCAGAGAGCAGCGCCGCACTGGGTTTCGGTTTCCGTTGCGGCTTCCTCGGCCTCCTGCACATGGAGATCATCCAGGAGCGGCTTGAGCGTGAGTTCAGTATGACGGTGATCACCACCGTCCCCAACGTGGGCTACACCGTTACCAAGACCAACGGCGACGTGCTGGACGTGCACAACCCGAGCGAGCTGCCCGAGGTGATGCACATCGAGAAGATCGAGGAGCCGTACATCAAAGCCCAGGTCATCACCAAGGCCGAATACACCGGCCCGATCATGAATTTGTGCATCGACAAGCGCGGGATGTTGATCGGGCAGAACTACCTCACCACCGACCGCGTGGAACTGACCTTCGAGCTGCCGCTGGGCGAAGTGGTGTTCGACTTCTTCGACAAGTTGAAGAGCATCAGCCGTGGGTATGCTTCGTTCGACTACCACCCGATCGGGTTCAAGGAAAGCGACCTCATCAAGCTCGACATCCTGCTGAACGGCGAACAAGTGGACGCCCTGAGCGCGCTCATCCACCGCGACCATGCGCATGAACTCGGCAAGAAGATGTGCGCCAAGTTGAAGGAACTGCTCCCGCGCCAACAGTTCGATATCCCCATCCAAGCGGCCATCGGCGCCAAGATCGTGGCGCGCGAAACGGTGAAGGCCCTGCGCAAGGACGTTACCGCCAAGTGCTACGGCGGCGACATCAGCCGCAAGCGCAAGCTCCTGGAGAAGCAGAAGGAGGGCAAGAAGCGCATGCGCTCGGTGGGATCGGTCGAGATCCCGCAGCAGGCGTTCCTGGCGGTGCTGAAGTTGGATTGAAGGCAGTTGGACGGAGCGCGCTCACTGTAGCGTCCCGGTCACCACGTATTCCACGCGGCGGTTCACTGCATGCTCTTCCTCCGAGCATTGCACCCCTGCCACACAGTGGTTCACAAGGCGGGTGATCCCATAGCCCTTTGCGACGATGCGTTCCCGCTGAACGCCCTTGCTGCGGAGGAACTCCAGGATGACGTCGGCGCGTCTCTGCGTCAACTTCAGTTCGGCGGCCGCATCACCGCGCGCATCGCTATGCACGCCCACCTCCACGATCAGGGCCGGGTTCACGTTCAGCCGATCGGCCAATTGCTCCAATTCCGCTTTGGCGCGTGGGTCGAGCGTGGCAGTGCCTTGCGCCCATCGCTGGTGCTTCAGCACAATGGGCACCCCCGCTGCGATCGGCTCGAACTCCAGCGCATGCGCTTCGTTCAGGTCAATGATGCCCTGCTTCACGCTCTTGGTGCTCACGGGCACGCTCATGCGCCAGAAGCCTTGCTTCTCGATCAGCACTTCGTACTCTTCGTTCGGTGTAAGACGGAAGTCGAACTCGCCGCCGTCGCCTGTGAGATCTGTTTCGGTCTGCAAGGTTTCGATGTTCACCAGGCTCACGCTCATGCCCTGCACGAACCCGAGCTTGTCGGCATAGCGGGCCACACCGCGCAACCAGATGCCGCCCTCGGGCACCATGTGGATGTCCCGCGCCACGATCTGCTGTTCGTCGATGCGCTCGGTGCTCAAATGCGCCTCGCCATCGTAACGGCCCTTCATACGGGCCTTCAGGATGTACTCCTTGTCCTTCTGCACCGTGAAGGAATACTTGCCGCTTGCGTCGGTGGTGGTGCTCTCCAGCACGTTGCCGTCCTTGTCGTGCAACAGCACTTCCACATCGATCACGGGTGATTCGTTCTCATCGTCGAACACCACGCCCGTGCACAGGTAACGATCCTCCAGTGGGCGCTTCAGGACGAAGGAGTAGATGTCGTCGTCGCCTGCACCGCCGGGCCGGTTGCTGCTGAAAAAGCCGCGCGTACTACTGCCATCAATGATGAAGGAGAAGTCGTCCTTGGGGCCATTGACCGGGGCCCCGACGTTCACGGCGACATTGAACCGGCCATCGCTTCCCGGTTTGGCTTGGAAAACGTCCAAGCCGCCCAAGCCGGGGTGGCCATTACTGCTGAACCAAAGCACGCCATCCTTGCCAATGAACGGGAAGGCCTCATTGTAGGGTGTGTTGATCCCCGGTCCCAGGTTCTCGGGCTCACCCCAGGTACCTCCCATGTCGCGGCACATGTATATGTCGGTGCCACCGTTCCCGCCCGGCATATCGCTCACGAAGTAGATCCGCTTGCCGTCCGGCGAAAGCGCCGGGTGGCCAACGGAACATTCCGGGTTGTTGTAGAGGAATTGTTCGGTGGTGGCCCACTCACCGTTGCGCCATTGTGCCTTGTAAATGGCCAATCGACTTATGCCGTTGGCGCTCTTGGCGCTCTTGCCCTTGAAGAGGTTGTTGCGGGTGAACCACATCGTGCTCACATCCTTGCTCACCACGGCGGGGCCATCGTGCAGTTTGCTGTTCACCGAACCTTCCACCGCGTTCACGCTCAGGAGGTCGCCCGCTTCCGTGCGGGTGGCCATGTACAGGTCGAGGAAGGGCTGCGCGTTCCAAGCAGCGGAGCGCTGCAGCCCCACACGCTTGTCGCGGGCACTTGCGAAGATCACGCGGTCGTCATCGAGCCAGGTCGTGCCGAAGTCACTGTAAGCGGTGTTGGTGCTCACGGGCTTCACCTCCCAGCGGTCGGCATCGAGCATGAACTTCCGGGCAAAGTCCTGGATGTTGCTGCGCCGCGGGGCCCCCTCGCGCATGGTCATCGCCAAGTAGCGGTCCATCCACTCCTCGGCCTCCTTGTACTTGCCGTTGCCTTTCAGCGCTTGGGCATAGTTGTACAGGTCCTGCGGCTCGCGGTTCAGGAACTTCACGGTGATCGCGTACCACTTCTCGGCCTCTTCCGTGTTGCCCAGCTTCATATAGCACTCGGCCAGGCGCTTGGTCACATGCTCGTTCACAGCGCCTTTGTCAGCGGCGATCCCGTAGTGCTCGATGGCTTCAGCGAAGGCCATCTCCTTGAAGAACTTGTCGCCGATGCGGATCCGTGCATCCGCGCTTCCTTGGGCAGCTGCCGCATGCTGCATGACCAACAGCACCGCAACGGGTGCGAGGAACTTGCGGGTGGCGCGCTTCACCATCATCTCAGAAGTAACGTGGGGTGATGGTGCGGCCTTTGGCGTAGCGGAAATCGTAGCTGATCATCAGCTCGTGCGTACCACTGTTGTAGGCGCCCAGGGCGGAGGTTGTGAGGTCGAAGGCATAGCCCATGCGCAGTTGCTGCGTGAGCAGGTATTGGGCCATGAGCCCGAACGAGTCGCCTAGGCGGTACATGGCACCGAACCACACGCGCTCGCGCAGCAGGAAGTTGGCGTTCACATCGAACGAAAGAGGAGCACCTTCCACGGCGCGTGCCATGATGCTCGGCTTGAACTTCAGCTCCGTGCCGAGGTCGAGCACGGCACCGGCCACCACGAAATAGTGGCGTGCTTCGCTCGCGGTGGTCACCACTTGTGCGGCGGTAGTGTTCAGTTCATTGGTTAACAGCTTGGGCGCGCTCAGGCCTACATATGCGCGCGGCGTGTGCCAGTAGATGCCGAACCCGAAGTTGGGCAGGAACTGACCACCAAGGTTCTGGTTGCTGGGGTCGTTCTCCACGGTGCTGAGCCCGGCGAGCTCGGCTTGGAACAGGTTCCCGCCACCCTTCAGGCCGAACGCCAACCGCGACTTAGCTCCGGTACGGATGCGGTAGGCCAGATCGATGTACGCACCGGTTTGTGAAACCGGTCCGGCCTTGTCGTTGATGACACTGAAACCGATGGCCAGGCTCTGCTTCCCCAGCGGAGCATGCACCGCGAGTGTCTGCGTGCTCGGGGCACCGTTGAACCCGGTCCATTGATGGCGCGAGAGCACCATCGCCGTCAGCACATCGCCACTGCCCGCGTAGCCCGGGTTGAACGCCAACGTGTTGAACATGTACTGGCTGAAGAGCGGGTCCTGTTGGGCGGATGCCGTGTTCAACGCACAGCCCGCAGCGAGCAACATACCGCACACGAACGCCTTCGAACGTGGCACTGTCGGGGTTGCGCGCATCCTCATCGGTTCAAGTAGACAAAACCCCGCAGCGCTTCCGCACCGGGTGTGAGTTCAAGGATGTAGTAGTAGGTGCCTGCCGGCAAGTCGCCCGGTATCGCGGCGCTGTTGCTGGTGCCGTCCCAAACAATGTTGTCATTGTCGTAGCCGGTGGCCTGGTACACTTCGTTGCCCCACCGGTTGAAGATGACGATGGTGTTGCGCGGGAATCCTTCAATGCCCGGTATGGTGAACTGTTCATTGATGTCGTCGCCATTGGGCGAGAACGACTCCGGTACGAAAACATCGTCTTGGTATTCGCACGGTGAGCCACCACTGATGGACTTCGCGCCGCAACCGAACTGGTCATCGACCGTGATGGCGTAATCCGCACTGTTGATGATAGGCGCACTGGTGAAAACGTATGGCGGACCTGCACTTATGGTTCCTTCCACGCCCTCGACCACGTAGCTGGCCGGATCACCGTTGGTGATGGTGAAGCTGACCGTGTACGTCCGTTCCTCCTCGTTGCACTCCGTCACTACACTGATCACCTCAACGCCATCGACAACGGTGACCTTCACAGTGGCGTTATCGCTACCGCAGGCTTCCACATCGACCGTGTAGAGGAAATCGTATTCGCCGGGCACAACCCCTGTTGCATCGAAGGTTCCTCCGCTCAAGCCGCCGGTGTTGTCCACGTCATTCCACGTTCCGCCGATCTGCGGCGTGCCGTTGAGCCCAGCGAAGAGGATCAAAGCTGTCGCGCTATCGCATGTGAGCAACTGGCCGTTGGTGCCAGCGTCGGGCAGTTGGTTCACCACGATGGTGAGCGTTGCGCTGCTGTCCGCGCAAGGCGCAGTGCCTGCGATGGTGTAGGTATAGTCACCGGCCGGGTCCACCGCGGGGTTGAAGTTGCCATTGCTGTTGCCACCACCGGGTGCTGTCCAAACCCCACCGTTCATCGGTGAGCCGGCGAGGAGATCGGCCATCGCGAACACGGCGCCCGTCGTGCACACCACGATGCTGCTATCACCGCCGGGATCAGGGAAACCGGAGGTCGGGGAAATGTGCACCAACGTGGAAACATCACCGCACGCTGTACTGGTCACCGTGTAGGAGAAGGGATAAGGCCCGCCAGGGGGCAGTTCGCTCACGTTCACCTGGCTGCCGGTCAGCGTCCCCGTACCGAAGACATCGGCCCAAACACCGCCGGCATCGGGATCGCCGGTGAGCGTCGGGAACAGGTCGAAGGCTGTAAGCCCGCCACACACGGTGAGCGTGTCACCGACCCCGGGATTGGCGCCGATGACGACGTTCACGAAGACGTAGTTCGTGTCCGGGGCGCAGATCCCGGCAGATGGCACCACGTAACGGAACACGTACTGTCCGAGCGCCACTTGGGTTGCATTGAAGCAGTTGCCGCTAATCGCACCGGTCGCGCTGAGGTCTTCCCAAACGCCGGTCGCATCAGGGGTTCCGAGGAGCGCGTCCAGCAGGTCCACGCAGATCTCGCTCTGACAGGCGTCCACGGTTGCGTCATCGCCGGCATCGGGTGCGCTGGTGTTCTGCACGAACACGGTTGCCGTGTCATTGACGCACGGCGCCGAACCGATCGTGACATAGGTGTAAGTGCCTGTGGTGTCCACCGCTGGATCGAAGGTGGCCGAATGCGATAAGCCGTCCGGACCGAACCATTGGCCACCGCTGTTCGGGTTACCGGTGAGGACGGTGACCAATGAGAACGGCGCAGCGTTCGTGCATGTGTTCGTTGAACCGTTGCTTCCTGAATTGGGAGCTTGGTTCTCCGTCACCGTAACGGTGCTCACGGCTGGTGCGCACGGAACCTGACCGGTCACGGTGTACACATAGATGCCCGGGGCATCGATCGCAGGGTTGTACACGCCGCTGTGCGGCACGCTGCCCGGGCCCAGCCAAGAGCCACCAGCATCCTCGCCGACAAGCACCGTGGTCAACGCGAAGGGAGCGGCATCATCGCAAACGGTAATGCTGCCCGGAGCACCTGCATTGGGCGCGGTACTGATGCCCACGGTGGTGGTGGACGTGTCCGCAACACAACCACCTACGGCAGGAACCACATAGATCCACTCTCCGGCAGGGTCCACGGCAGGATCCAATGAAGGAGCATGCGGGACCAGCGATGGTGTGTACCACTGGCCGTTGCCATCAGCACCGGGGCCCAGACCTTGGTTGAGGTTGTATGAACCACCGCTGCCGCACAATTGAACAGCATCATCGTTGCCTGCGTTGGGCCCATCCACCACCGTAACGGTCAAGTCAGCACTATCGGCCGCGCACAACGAGCCGAGACCCAACCGGTAGCGGAAGGCATATGTGCCTTGTCCGGCCTGCACGGCGTTGAACACTCCGTTGATGAGCGCACCGGTGTTGTCCAGGTCCAGCCATACGCCGCCTGCTTGCGGATTGCCGTTCAGCAGAGCTATCAGGTTCACGTTCGTTTCGCTGTCACACACATCGGCTGTGCTGTTGTTCCCAGCGTTCAGGGCGTTCACGATCTCAACGGTCACTACCGAAACATCATCCGCACAAGGCCCTGCACCGGCCACGGTGTAGGTGAACTGATAATTGCCAGGCGCTATTCCTGAAGCATCGAAGACCCCATTGTTCAATTGCCCGGTATTGTCGTCATCGGTCCAGGCGCCTCCCAGCTGTGGCGTTCCGCCGAGGCCGCTGAAGAGGTCGATGCTCGGATCATCCACACAGGCGGTCAGCGCCCCGTCGGCACCAGCGTTGGCGGCAGGTATCTCGGTCACCTGCACGCTAGCCTGGGCCGTACCGCAAGGGAAGACACCGTTCACCGTGTAGGTGTATGTTCCGGCAGGTGTGGTCCCTGGAATGAACAGGCCGTTAGTACCGCCCGACCAAGTGCCGCCCTGCATCGGTGTTCCGGCCAACCGATCGATGAGCAGGAAAGCCGGTTCATTGCTGCACACGAGCACCGCGCTGCTGATGCCGGCATTGGGCGCGGTGTTCTCAATGATCGTCAGCGTGCTTTGATCATCCGGGCACGGGGTGGAGCCGTCGATGAAGTACGTGTACGCACCGGCCGGTGATACGCCCGGCTGGTAAGTCCCGCTGGCACCACCACCACCTGGTGCGGTCCATGCCCCACCGTTGTCCGGATCGCCAATGAGCTCGTCGGTCATCTGGAAAGCCGGTTCGTCGCTGCAGATGGTGATCGTGTTGTCGGTGCCCGCATCCGGAGCGGCGTACTGGATGATGGTAACCGTAGCCTGTGCGGCAGCACAAGGCGCAAGACCAGTCACCGTGTACATGTACACTCCGGGCTCAGCGTTCGGCCCGGGGATGTAGATGCCGGGGTTCACGTCGCTGCTCGGGTCGGTCCAGGTGCCGCCACTGGTCGGGGTTCCGTTCAAGAGACCGAACAGCACGAACGGGGCGCCGTTGTCGCAGATGGTGGTGTCGTTGTTGATACCGGCGTTGGGGGCCGGGTTGATCGTAACAGTGACGATGCTCACATCCGCGGTGCACGGGGCCAGCCCAGGTACAGTATAGGTATAGACCCCACTGGGATTGCTGCCCGGCAGAAGGATGCCGCTGTGCGGGGTCCCGCCGGGGCGTGTCCATGTCCCCCCTCCCTGTTCACCGGTCAACACGGTGAGCAGGTTCACCGAACCACTGGTACTGCACACCGTGAGCGTGCCGTCCTGTCCTGCGTTCGGAGCAGGGTTCACGTTCACCGTCACGGTACTGGTCGCCGCTGCACAAGGTTGCGCGCCGGTCAACGTGTAGGTATAAGTGCCCGGGGTGCTTGAGCCCGGGATGAACAACCCGTTGAAGTTGCCTCCGCCGGGCGCGGTCCACGTGCCCCCTGGTTGTTCGCCTGTAATAAGATCGGTGAGCAGGAACGACTGCTGGTCGCTGCAAATGACCGTGCTGCTGCCGATGCCCGCGTTCGGCGCTGTGTTCAATTCCACGTCGATGGTGCTCACATCCGCCGAGCACGGCGTTTGGCCCGGCACCGTGTAGGTGTAGGTGCCAGCAGGGTTCTGGCTCGGCACGAAAGTCCCACTGAAGGCGCCGCCTCCCGGTGCGGTCCATGTGCCGTTCGCATCCGGTGTTCCTCCCAGTGAGTCGAACAGGTTCACACTACCACCATTGCTGCACACGGTTACAGCGTTGGAGCCACCGGCATCGGATGCCTCGTTCTCGAAGATCTCCAGGGTACTCTGATCGCTACCGCACGGGGCCAGGCCCGGAACGGTGTATGTGTAAACGCCGGGATCGTGGATCGAAGGGTCATAGATCCCGCTGAAAGCACCACCGCCCGGTGCTGTCCATGTTCCGCCGAGCTGCGCGTTGCCGCCGAGCAGGCTCACCATTACGAAGGGCGATGCGCTGCTGCACGTGGTGTAGCTGGCATCGTTCCCGGCGAAGGGTGCATTGCTGATGGTGATGGTTAGGGTCGTGGAGACGTTGCCGCATGGCGCAGTACCGGGAACGGTGTAGGTATAGGCTCCCTGTGCGCTCACCCCTGGAACGAACGTGTTGCCGACGGACGACCCGCCCGGCCCCACCCACGTGCCGTTCGTGGCGGGAGACCCGTTGAGCGAATCGCGCATGCTGAAGGGCGCGGCATTGCTGCAGATGGTGATGGCATTGCTCTGCCCGGCGTTCGGAGCGGCCGTCTCCGATACAAGTACGGTAGCCTGGTCGGCCTGGCATGGCGGTGAGCCTTGCAGGGTGTAGGTGTAGGTGCCTGAGACATTGACGGCCGGGTCGTAGATGCCGTTCATGTTGCCCCCCGGGCCGTTCCACGCCCCACCGGCACCCGGCGAATTGCCAAGGAGGTTGAAGAGCGATTGCGGTGCACTGTTGCTACAAATGCTCAAAGCGCCGTTCGTTCCGGCGTTTGGCCCCAACGTGACGTTCACTGTTACGGTGCTGCTGTCGGCCGGGCAGGTAGCGGACCCCACCAACTTGTACCGGAATTGGAACGTTCCTGCCCCGTTGATCGACGCGTTGAAGAAGCCACCATTGAGCGCTGGAGTACCGCTCAATTGGGTCCACGTTCCACCTGGTTGTGCCACGCCGCTCAATGCATCGAAGAGATCGACCGCCGCCTCTGTACTACAAGCGTTATCCACCCCGTCATTGCCCGCGTTCAACTGTTGGACCACGGTCACCTCAATGTCCGCATGATCATCAGGGCACATGCCCGCTCCCGCCACCTCGTAACGGAAATCGTAGTTGCCCGGGCTCAGCGCTCCGGTGTTGAGCACACTGCCCGAAAGCTGGTTGGTGTTGTCGAGATCTACCCAAGTTCCCCCGGCGTCGTATGCACCAACAATAGCGGTAAAGAGATCCACGAAGGTGACGTCCTCACACACCGTGATATCACCGTCACCGCCGGCATTCGGCGCCGTCTGTACGTTCATCGTCACCGTGGCGGTTGCGCTGGTGCACGGCGCCGTGCCGGCAACCGTGTACACGTAGGCGCCCGCCGGATCGGTGCCCGGTACGAACGTGCCGTTGTGCGCACCTCCCGGTCCGCTCCACGTGCCACCAGGTTGCGGGTTGCCGTTCAGTTCCTGGAAGAGGTTCACCGGTGGCATGTTGCTGCACACCGTGCGCGAATCGTTGCTCCCTGCGTTGGGCGCTTGCACCTGTGTCACCGTCACCGTGGCGAAATCGTTGGCGCACGGCGCGGTCCCGGTCACGGTGTATGTATAAATGCCCGGAACGCTCGTGCCCGGCGTGTAGTTGCCGCTCGCAACGATCTGGTTGTTCGGGTTCCGCCATGCTCCTCCTGGTTGTGGGCCACCGCCCAAGTGAGCGATCAGCGGGAAAGCTGCGGCATTGCTGCACACGGTCACTGCACCGTTCGTTCCGGGGTTGGGCGGTTGCACCACGTTCACCGTCGCGAAGGCCGTGTCATTGTCGCACGGCGCAAGCCCAATCACCACGTAACGGTATTGGCCTGCGGTGCTGGTCCCAGGAACGAAGGTGCCGTTGCTCGCACCACCACCGGGGGCGGTCCATGTTCCGTTCCCGTTCGGGCCGTTGCCAAGCACGCTCAACAAACTGAACGAAGACCCGGTGCTGCAAACGGTAATGGTGCCGTCCGTACCGGCACGAGGTGCCTGGTTCTCGGTCACCGTCACAGTGGCTTGCGCGTCGGCGCAAGGCCCCGTGCCCTCCACGGTGTACGTGTAAACACCGGCCGGGTGGTTAACGTTCGCGGGGTCGTAGCTGCCCGAAGGGTGGTTGGTGCCGTTGGGCCGAACCCAACTACCTCCTGTTTGTGCATTGGGCCCCAGCAGTGGCAGCAACGGCGTTACGCCATCATCGCTGCAAACCGTGAGAGTTGCGCTCGCGCCTGCATTCGGCGTGGCAGTCACGTTCACGGTCACTGTCGCTTGGTCATTGGCGCACGGGGCCACGCCAGGTACGGTGTACGTGTACAGACCGGCCGCATCAATGGACGGGTCGAACGTGCTGCCATGCGGTACAGCACCGGGTCCGGTCCATGTACCGTTGTTGTCAGGGTCTCCGGTGAGTGCGTCGAACAGGCTGAAGGCTGCGCCGTTGCTGCACACGTTCACGGTTGCATTGCCCCCAGCGTCGGGGGCGGTGCTTACGCTAACGGTCACCGAGGCACTGGCGGGAGCACACGGGGCGGTTCCGTTGACCGTGTACGTATACACGCCGGGCAGCATCGTGGCCGGATTGAAATTGCCAGTGGTGGCGCTTGGCCCGCTCCATGATCCACCTGCCTGCGGACTGCCTGAAAGCGTATTGAACAAACTGAAGGTCGCGTCGTTGCTGCACTTACTGATGCTCACGTTGCCGCCCGCGTTCGGAGCTTGGTTCACGGTAACGGTCACCGTGCTCACCGCAGCCGCACATGGTGCTTGGCCTGGCACCGTGTAGGTGTATGCACCACCCACGTGCACCCCGGGGTTGAACGTGCCGCCGAACGCAGTGCCGCCCGGGGCGGTCCATGTTCCATTGACGTCAGGAGTACCGCCCAGTTCATCGATCAATGCGAACTGGGCATCCGTGCTGCAAACCGTCACAGTACCGTTGGTGCCCGCGCTCGGTGCTTGGCGAACAGTGATCGTCAGCGTTGCGGTGGCATTGGCACAGGGCCCTGAACCTGTGACCGTGTATGTCCACGCACCAGCCGGGTCCGAAGCTGGATTGAAATTCTGTCCCACATGCGCCGTTCCGTTCGGACGCGTCCATGTGCCGCCGGTCTGGGGATTGCCGCCGAGTTGCAAGCGCATATTGAAGGCGGCACCGTTGCTGCAAACCGTAATGCTCGCGTTGGTTCCTGCATTCGGAGCGGCCGTTTCCGAAACGGTTACCGTTGCCGTGGCATTGGGGCATGGCGGCAAGCCTACGACCGTGTACGTATAAACACCCGGGGTGCTCGTGCCAGGAGTGTAAGTGCCGCTGACCGCTCCCCCGCCCGGACCGGTCCAGGTGCCCGTGTTGTTCGGGCTACCTCCCAGCAGCCCGAACAATGCGAAAGGCAGTTCGTTGCTGCACACGCTCACCGAGCCGTTCGTTCCCGCGCTCACCGCTTGGTTCTCCCCCACCGTTACCGTGGCGCTGGCATCGGCACATGCCGTCCCTCCGTCCACGGTGTAGGTGAACACACCGGGTCCGTCCAAAGCGGGGTTGTAGGTTCCGCTGTGTGCGCCGCCTCCGGGAGCAGTCCAGGATCCACCCGCATCCGGGGTGCCTCCAAGAAGATTGAAAAGGCTGAAGCTCGCACTTGAGCTGCAAACCGTGGTCGAGCCATTCGAGCCCGCCTCCGGTGCGGTGTTGATGGAGGCGTTCCAGCCTGCGGCGGCGAACAATCCATCACTGGTCCAGTGGAAGGTGAGACAGCCGCCGGGGTTCGTGGCTGTAATGGTTTGTCCGGTGAGAGAAACAAGCCCGTTGCCGGTAGCCAAGACCGGGGCGCCGGTGGTGGCCCCGTCATGGATGACCAACTGGTCGAAGATGCCCAACAGTTGTACGTTCCAGGAGATGAACGTTACGGAACTGGGCAACCCGCTGTTCGGTCCACCGCTGGGACAAAGAGTGGTGGTGTAGTCCTCGTTGTTCGAGTAATCACCACCGCTTCCACCACTGTCATAGAGGTTCCCTGAGCACGAGCTGATCGATGGCCCATCACTGATCAAAAAGGTCTGGGCGTCGGCCTGCGCCACCAGAACAACCGCCCCAACAGCGGCAAAGGCGGTTCGCAGGAAGGACGGACAGCCCGGCATCATTGGGTTAGCGACGTTATCAACAGCTTGTTGAAAAGGGGCGCCAAGATAGAGAGACCGCTGGCGGGCGAGGGTAGACGGCAGTCAGCCCTTCAGCGTGGCCCGACGGAAGTCCGATCCGTATCGACATACTGCGTTGGACCGGTGTCGGACCGATCGGTCACCCGTTCATCGGACGACACAGATAATAGGTGCTCGTATCACCCCGGCCTTCTTTGTTCAGCACAGCTGCGCGTTGTTTGAAGCGTCGTAGTTCGCGTTCCGTGAACCGGAGCCTCCCGTCACCCAGCCGTAATCCCTTCAGGTAGGTCTCGCTCCCGGTGAACTGGAACTCCGACGAGTCGTTGATTGCGGCTACCCACGCCAGATCGGCTGCCTCGACCAGCCTTCTCATGCTGCGGTCGGTATGTAGAAAGAAGTGGCGTGGAGCATCCAGTTGCACCCAATTGGTGCCATAATGCTCCCATGCCCATGAGCCGGCCACCGGTATCCGGATCATAGCATGGCCACCCGGCGCAAGCAACTCCCTTATCCGCTTCAGTGTGGCCAATGGATCGGGCATGTGTTCGAACGCATGGTTCAACATCACGAGGTCGAAAGGACCTGTGATGCCCTGCACATCGGTTCTGCGAATGATGCATCCCGGAGCGAATGCGATGTCCGCAGCGATGAAGGGATCGGCCCCGGTCAAATGGCGGAAGCCATACCGGTGAAGGTCGCGCAGCAAGGAACCATTGCCGCAGCCGATGTCCAAGATCCGCGCATTCCAGCGCCAGGCATCGCTCCGCATCCAAGCGAACGCACCAGTGCGCCCAACAACCCAACGACCGAGCAGCCCACGACCGGTCATGCGATAGTTGATCGCGCGCCGGGCCACCGCATCCTTTATTGCCGATACTGGCCCGGTGGAGTGACCCGGGTTGAAGCTGTAATAGTCCTTGGGGTAATAGCGCCCGAGGTCCGAAGGCGGATCGAGCAGTTGAAGGCATCCGCAAGCGCCGCACTCCAAGTAGTGGAAACGCCCACCGAAGCCCAGCATGCGCTCGGTCGCTTCGTGCACACGGTTGCCGTCGGCATTGCCGCAAATGGAACAGGGCTGCATTCGGAAAAAGTGACGCAAGCAACCACCGTAGCGTCCGCCCGGCCGGGCACGATGGCACGAACGGTCAACAGCTCGGTGCTGAACGGAAGTAGAGGCGCTTAGTTTCGGGGCATGCGTGCATTGGTGGTTCCGCTGGCATTGATGGGCACGCACGGCTTTGCCCAGCCATGGCAGCAGCTTGCCGATTTTCCCGGGACGACAAGAGACGATGCGGCGGCGTTTGTCGTCGGTCAGGTCGCGTATGTGGGTTCAGGCCTCGGTGTTGGCTGGGTGCTTGAGAGTGATTGGTACTCCTACTCGTACAATACTGAACAATGGCAGCCCATAGCTGCGCTGCCCGCGTCACCGAGGCAATACGCAACTGGATTCAGCTTGGGCGACACGGGCTACGTGTTCGGTGGTTTGGATACTGCCGGAGCAGTGAATGAACTTTGGGCGTTCATACCAAGCCTCAACACATGGGAGCAACGTGCATCGTTGCCTGGATCCGGGCGTTATGCATGCACCTCCCCCCTTGCAGGCTACATAGCGTGCGGCATCAGGGACGATGGAACAACGACCAATGAGCTATGGCACTATGATGCGGCCCTTGACCAATGGACACAGAAGGCTACCCTGCCTGGTATACCGCGGCACAGAGCAGCAGGTGCTGGGGTTCTTTTCGGGACAGAATACGGTTATGTCCTAGGTGGAGCGGACAGTCTTTGGACACCCTTGGCGGATTGTTGGCAATACGACCCCGGGCTTGATGCTTGGTCGCCGATACAGGACCTGCCGGAAGCGAGGTACGGTGGAGCGGCATTCTGGGGGGGCTTGTCCGGGGGCTTGCAGTACATGTTCGGCGTTACCAATGGCGGCGTCTTCCGCAATTTCGGGTTCCACTTCAATGGGAACGCATGGAGCCCCAGTGATCCATTTCCTTGGACGCGCAAAGGTCTCGTCGCGGTCAGTGGAGCAGGGCAGCTTGCTGGTGGTGGCTACCTGCTGGAGTTCTTCGGCACTGGCATAGACAGCACACTGACCAGGAGGGGTGATTGGTGGGGCCTTGCTTGGGAAGAAGGTGTTGAAGAGGGCTCGTTTGGAATGTTGAGCATCCATCCGAATCCAAGCCATGGTGTTGTGCGCATCGCACTGCTCAACAACCAAGAAGTACAACTTACTGTGCGCGATGCCCGTGGTGCCGTCGTCCGCATTGACCAGACCTTCGGACCAACAACCATTGACATGAGCGACCAACCTCCGGGGCTCTATACCGTGGAAGCGCTCGGCGAGGGCTTTCGCGCAAGAGCCCGCTGGGTCAAACTCTAATCCACCGCGTTCCTTAGCTTGGCAACGATCAACCCAACAACCTCTGACCATGGACCGCCGCAAATTCATCCTCGACAGTTGCCGCGCTTGTGCTGCTTTGGCCGCTGTGCCCGCTATCGCTTCACTTGAAAGCTGCGGAGGAAGCAAAAGCGTTTCGTACGAACCAGCGGCGGGTAGTCGCACCATCGATATCCCGCTCACCCAGTTCGGCGGTGCCGCGTTCACAGTGATCAAGAGCAAAGCCGTTGGCGACGATCTGATCATTGCCAAACAGCCCGATGGTAGCTACAAAGCGCTGGTGAAGCGCTGTACACACAAGGGTGGCCCGGTGAACGTGGACGGCACCGATCTGAAGTGCAGCTGGCACGGTAGCCGCTTCAGCATGAGCGGCACGGTTGTGACCGGTCCGGCGAGCACGCCGCTGAAGACCTACCCTGCACGCCTGGAGGGCGATGTGGTGAAGGTGGACCTTGGTTGAGTTTCCCCCGCAACGGCGCAACGAACGCAGCGCCAAGCTCGCCACGACTGAACGTGACGGAACCGTTGCGTTCGTTGCGCCGTTGCGGTTGGTCTCGCCCTCCCGCCACGGTAACTACTTTCGGCCGCTCCAAAAGAGCATGGCCCGCGTTCAACTGCACGATAAGTTCTTCGAGCCCTTCATCAGCGAGGCCGAGGTGAACGCCGCCGTGGACAAGCTGGCGGTTGAGATCGCCGCGAAGTACAAGGACAAGCGCCCGCTCTTTTTGGGCGTGCTCAACGGGGCTTTCTTCTTCGCTGCTGAACTGATGAAGCGCCTCGACATCGAGTGCGAGATCAGCTTCGTGAAAGTGGCCAGCTACCATGGCACCAGCAGCAGCGGAACGGTGACGCAACTGATCGGCCTCACCGAACGGGTGGAAGGCCGCCACGTTGTCGTTCTTGAGGACATCGTCGATACCGGCGGCACGGTGGAGCACATCATGCGGTCGCTGAGCGAGCACCATCCGGCCAGCATCAGCGTTGCGGCCCTGCTCTTCAAGCCGGACGCCTACAAGAAGAACATCGCCATTGAGCACGTGGCCCTGCGGATACCCAACGCGTTCGTGGTGGGCAGTGGCCTCGACCACGATGGACTTGGCCGCAACCTGCGCGGCATTCATCGCATAACGGAACCGTGATGAGCAAGAAACTGAACATCGTCCTTTTCGGTCCGCCCGGCGCGGGGAAGGGAACGCAGAGCACCTTCCTGATCGAGCGATACGGCTTGGTTCATCTCAGCACGGGCGATCTCTTGCGCGCCGAGATCGCGGCTGAAACAGAGCTGGGACTGCGCGCGCAGGGCATCATGAGCCAGGGTGAACTGGTGAGCGACGACATCGTCATCGGCATGATCCGCAACAAGATCGACGCGAACGGCGACGCCAAGGGCTTCATCTTCGACGGCTTCCCGCGCACCAAAGCGCAGGCGGAAGCGCTGGATGCGCTGCTTGAACCCAACGGCAATCCCATCACGATGATGCTCGCCTTGGAAGTGCCCGAGGCAGAACTCGTGAAGCGGTTGATCGGTCGCGGTGCCACCAGTGGCCGCGCGGACGACAAGGACGAGAGCGTGATCCGCAACCGGATCCGCGAGTACGAAAGCAAGACCGCACCCCTGAAGGACTACTACACCGCGCAAGGCAAATTCAAAGGCATTGACGGACTTGGGTCTGTGGAAGAGATCACTCAACGCCTAGTGAAAGCGATCGGCTGATACGAACATGTGACCATGTTGCCATGCGACCATGAGCACATGACCACATGGACACATGAGCACATGGAATGAGCGGCGAAGCCAACTTCATAGACCACATCCGGGTGATGTGCCGCAGCGGAAAGGGCGGAGCGGGCAGCAAGCACATGCGCCGCGAGAAGTACATGCCCAAGGGTGGGCCCGATGGTGGTGACGGCGGTCGCGGTGGCCACGTGATCATGCGCGGCAACAACCAATTGTGGACATTGCTGCACCTGCGCTACACGAAGCACGCGATCGCGGAGGACGGCCAAGGCGGCATGAG
Organism: Flavobacteriales bacterium; assembly: GCA_016699575.1. NCBI lineage: Bacteria > Pseudomonadati > Bacteroidota > Flavobacteriia > Flavobacteriales > Flavobacteriales bacterium. The sequence continues at coordinate 1,474,025 of CP064979.1, forward strand.
CAACCAAGCCAGCGGCCGCCAAGGGAAGGACACCATCATTGAAGTCCCGCTGGGCACCGTGGCAAAGGATGCCGACACGAACGAGATCGTCTGTGAAGTGACCGAGCACGGACAGGAGCATATCCTGTTGCCCGGCGGGCGTGGCGGTCAAGGCAATCAGCATTTCAAGACAGCCACACGACAAGCACCGCGCTTTGCCCAACCCGGTGAACCAGGCCAGGAGAAATGGATGGCGCTGGAGTTGAAGGTGCTCGCCGATGTGGGACTTGTCGGTTTCCCCAACGCAGGCAAGAGCACCTTGCTCAGTGTGGTCAGTGCGGCCAAGCCCAAGATCGCCGACTACGCCTTCACCACGTTGGTGCCCAACCTCGGCATCGTCGCCGCGCGCAATGGCAAGAGCTTCGTCATGGCCGATATACCCGGCATCATTGAAGGTGCCAGCGAGGGCAAGGGGCTTGGCCTGCGTTTCCTCCGCCACATCGAACGCAACAGCGCGTTGCTCTTCATGGTGCCTGCCGATACGAAGGACATCAAGAAGGACTACAATGTCCTGCTGAACGAACTGAAGGAATACAGTCCCGAACTGTTGCACAAAGACCGGCTGCTGGCCATCACCAAGTGCGACATGCTCGACGAAGAACTGACGACCGCATTGCGGAAGGAAGTGCGCAAGCAGTTGCCCAAGGTCGAAACGGTGTTCATCAGCAGTGTTACCGGCAAAGGCATCGACGACCTGAAGGACAGGCTCTGGGACCAACTGCAAGGGTGAATGCAATTGGACCGCAAGGGCGCGACGACGCAACGGCTACGCAACGCAAGAGGAACGGACAAGAGGGCATATGCTGGAAACCCTTTCACGGCTCGATCGTGATCTTTTCCTCGCACTGAACGGCGGCGCCTATCCATGGCTCGACCCGTTGATGCGCGCGGGGAGCAACATGCTGGTATGGTTCCCGCTGTACGCCTTCTTCCTGTTCCTCCTTCAACGTCGCTGGGGCTGGAATGGGCTCGGCATCGGTACGGTTTGCATAGCACTGATGATACTGGCCGCCGACACCGGCAGTGTGGTGCTGTTCAAGAACACCGTACAACGCTTGCGTCCTTGTCATGCAGCCGACTTGTCAGGGCTCATTCATATGGCCGGCACAGAATGCGGCGGTCGCTTCGGGTTCATCAGCAGCCACGCCACCAACCACTTTGCCATCGCCGTGTTCGTAGCGGGTGTCCTTCAGCGTGTTCCGCGCTGGGCAACACCTGTCCTGCTCATTTGGGCAGCTTACGTGAGCTACAGTCGCATCTACCTCGGCGCGCACTATCCCGGCGACGTGTTGGTGGGTGCACTGTACGGCTCACTCATCGGCTTCGTCTTCTTCCGCATCTTTCGCTGGGCGCACGGGCGCTACGCGGAATGAACAACTGGTTGGCCATCTTCATCGGCGGCGGCGCGGGAAGTCTGGCGCGCTATGCGATGTCGTTGCTCGTTGGGCGTTGGTTCGCTGGTGCCGCTTTCCCATGGGCTACACTGTTGAGCAACGTGTTGGCCACGCTCATCATCGGTTTGTTGGTGTGGCGTTGGCAGGTGAACGCTGAAGGCAAAGAGATGTGGTGGGCCTTATTGGCGGTTGGGTTCTGCGGTGGCTTCAGCACGTTCAGTGCGTTCAGTTTGGAAACGATCCAGCTCATGCGCGAAGGCCTTGCGTTCGTGGCTTGGCTCAATGTCATCGTCTCGGTATCCGCCTGCATGCTCATTCTCCACCTCATCGCCAAGGCATCATGAAAAGCGCATCCTTCCTTGCCACCTTTTCCTTCTTTCTCTCCTTCACCCTCCCCGCGCAACAACCCTCCTGGCAACACCCGCCCAAGCTGGTGGTGGGCATCGTGGTGGACCAGATGCGCACCGACTACATCTACCGCTACTGGGACAACTTCGGTGATGGCGGCTTCAAGCGCTTGATCGGCGACGGTGCGTTCCTGAGGGATGCGCACTACAACTACATGCCCACCGTAACAGGTCCGGGCCATGCCAGCATCTACACCGGCACCACGCCGAGCCACCACGGCATTGTGGCCAACGACCGGTATGACCGCACCACGCGCAAGACGATCTACTGCACCATGGACATGGATGCCAACGCCGTGGGCACCGCACCCGGCAACGCGCACCGCAGTCCCGTTCAATTGCTCAGCACAACCTTGGCCGACGAGCTCGAACGCCGCACCGAACGCCGCAGCAAGACCATCGGCGTGGCACTGAAGGACCGCAGCAGCATACTGCCCATCGGTCGCACGGGCGATGCTGCCTATTGGATGTACGGAACCGAAGGCAGTTTCATCACCAGCACGTGGTACATGAAGCAGTTACCGCAATGGGTCATCGACTTCAACGGGAAGAAACCCGCCGAGCAATACCTCGCGCAGACATGGTCGCTCGCACTGCCGGTGGAACGCTACCATCAAGTGCTGCCCGACGACAACCCGTACGAGATACCGCTTTACCGTGGCGTTCGTCCTTCATTACCGCTGAACCTTGATTCATTGCGCAAAGCCGGCGCGGGCCTCGACCTCATCAGCTACACGCCATGGGGCAACACCATCACCACGGACATGGCCCTGGCTGCGCTCAAGGGTGAGCAGATGGGCGCCGATGCCATCACCGATCTGCTAGCCATCAGTTACAGCAGCACCGACATCCTGGGCCACCGCATGGGGCCGCGTGCGGTGGAAGTGGAAGACATGTACATCCGGCTGGACCGCGAACTGAAGCGGCTGCTTGATGAGCTGGACAAGTCAGTGGGTGCAGGGCAGTACACCGTGTTCCTCACCGCCGACCATGGCGCGGTGGACGTGCCGCAGTACTTGAAGGACCTGAGGGGTAGTGCTGGGTATGTGGATCAAACGCAATTGGCCGATAGCCTCAACTACTGGTACCGCTCGAACGAAGATTCCTTGGCCGTATGGGAAGGTCAGGTCTTCGTGGTCAAGCGCGCCATCCCCCTTCAGCACACACTGACCGGGGCTTACATCCAACAGGACCGAATGATGGTCGGTCAGCTGATGAAAGACCCGGGCGTCTATCGTGCGTGGACCTCCTCTGACCTACGAACGGCAGCTCCTGACGGCGACGACCTGACCACCTGGGTCCGCAACGGCTTCATGCCGCAGCGCTCAGGCGATGTCCTCTTCGTCATGCGGCCGGGCCACTTCGAATTGGAAGAATGGAGCAATGGCCACGGCACCACGCACGGGAGCCCGTGGACCTACGACACGCATGTGCCCATTCTGTTCTATGGTGCAGGCGTGCAACATACAGAAGTGCTGCGCCGCACGCACATCACGGACATCGTGCCCACCATCAGTGCCATTGTGGGCATGAGCCTTACGGATGCGTGCACGGGACGTGTGGTGGATGAAGTGGTGAAGTGAGCGCCACGGACGCGCTAGCCGTGCGAGCGCGTTACAAACGCGCTCGGGCAAGGAGCGTGTTGAATAGCGCTCGGACCGGGGTTATCCCCCGAAGCCTGTTCGCACTTGTTCCGGCGTTCGGCACCTTCAGCTCGGGCACCACGGCACCTTCGGCCCATGGTGCGCGGCCTTCATGACGTTTCTCCGGTGCCGTTCGAGCTATGGCGCGAGGATGGCGTGCTGCGCGTGGTGCTTTGCAGGTTCATGCGCATCGGCACTCCCGAAGTGAAGGAGCTGGTGCGCATGCTGGGTTCGCTCGATGAGCACGGTGTGCAGCCCGTGGTGGTGGAATGCGAAGAACACGTTCGCTTCACTGCCGATGCCCGCGTGCTGCTCTCGCGGTGTACCATGGGGAATGGCCGCCCGGTGGCCTTCGTGGGCAACGACCGCCGCGATCTTGATACCGCCGAGCTTTTCGCGCACTACTTGGAGCCGCCGTTCCCCTTCCGCTCGTTCGGCTGCGTGGGCGACGCTCTCGACTGGTCGGCCCGGTGGGAACGAGCACCCCGCATGCGGGTCGTGCACGCGTGTTGATAACGCGGTGAGCATCGTGCCGACCGTTCGTCCAACGCGCCGCTGCCCGTCCCGGTAAGTTCGTGCATTCATCGCTGCGCCGTGCATCGCACCTTCCCGCTCCTCTTCCTGCTCGCCTTCGCGTGCACGGCAAATGCGCAGTTGGAACTCGTTGGCGAGAGCGATGCCACCACAGTGCGCGTTCGTGGTGTCGAGCACCAAGGCACCATGGACGGTCCCTACTTCCAAGCCACATGGCGCTTCAGTGATGAAGGGACCGACTTCGACCTGCTGCCCACCACGGAGCCGGACGGCAGCTTGGAAGCGCGCTTCCAAGCCGTAGTGATCGAGGCGCTCGGTGCCTACCTGGACCATCGCGTACACTTCGGAAAGCAGGGAGTATCGGCCGACAAGGATGCCGCGGCACTGATCACCGACATGAACACGATCGTTCGCGCTGCTGCCATGCCCTTCGACGATGCAGGAGCGTTCGAAGGATTCTCCATGGAAGCGCAGGACCAGTTGGCGCGCCTGGTGAAGATCGATTGGGCGAACGCGCGTACCGGCATCGAAGGCGGCAAGGAACAGGACAAGTACTTGGCCATTTATTACTACGTGCGCGAACAACGCAAAGAGCTTGAGCGTCTTCTGCGCGCAGACCTCGGATCAATGACCGACGTTGTGGTGTGGGGCGAGAAGGCCGAGCTCCCCGACCTGCCGCCCAGCATGCCCACGGTTTGCGGGGCAGTGTTCGACAACCAGGAGTTCCTCTGTGCGCTCGACCTCAGCGCCAGCACCGACATGCTCGGCTTGCCCGATGCCGTGCTTGAGCAGCGCACTGTGGAAGCCATGCGCACCAACGCCGCCAACCGTACCACGACCCCCACCGATGATGCGCCCAAGTTGCGCAAGCGGGATCGGTGGTTGAAGGCCGAGCTCGACGCCATCAACCAGCGCATTGATCGCATGGACCAGAGCAAAGAGTTGTGGGCCGTGCGCGACCGGCTGGACGATGTTGAGGGCCAGATCCAGGACCTGCGAATGGAAGTGCGCGAACTGAAGGACGACAAGAGGGCATCCGATAATCCGCTGGCCAACCTGAGCACGCTCACCGGGCGCAACATCACCGTACGCTTCGCACAAGCAAGTTCCGAGATCGATGCCGACTATCGCGTGATCCTGAACGAAGTGTTCGAGCAACTGGCCCGCTCACCGCAGGACCGTGTGCTCATTACCGGCTACACCGATCGCACCGGCAACGCGGCGGTGAACCTGGACCTGAGCGAGCGACGCGCCAAAGCCGTGCGCAACTACCTCATTGCACGGGGCGTTAGTGCCGAGCGGTTACTGGTGAACTACTACGGCGATAGCCGCAGCGATGGTCGCAACCCCGACGAACGGCGGGTGGAGATCGAATGGTTGCAATGAAGCTCAGTGCTTCACCGGCTTGATCATCCGGAACAGCACATCGAAGGTGGTACCGCCCGAACTGCTCACTTTCAGATTGCCATCGAGCTGGAAGGCCAGGGCGTCCACCACTTCCAGACCGAGCTTGCCGGTGCCTTCTTGTGGTCTTGCCTCCCAGCCCTGGCCGTTGTCCTTTACCACCAGACGGTACAAGTCGCCATCCACTTGGCGCACCTGCACTTCGATGTGCCCGCCTGTCGCGAAGGGGAACGCGTGCTGATAGCAGTTGCCGACCAATTCGTTCAGGATCACGCCCAGTTCGATGGCGGTGTCGGCGTCCGCCTTTATGCCATTGGTGTCGATGGCACAACTTACTGTGGTTCCACTGGTATCGGTGGTTGCCGCAATGTGGTCCACCAGACCGGCGAAGAAGCTGTTGAGGTCGATGCCGCGCAGGTCCTGCAAGCCGTAAAGCTTGTGGTGCACAATGGCCATGTTGTCGATCCGGCGGACACCACGCAGGAACTCATCCTTCACGGGCCCATCCTCCAGTTTCCGCAGTTGCAGGTTCAACAGGCTCGTTACCACTTGCAGGTTGTTCTTCACCCTGTGGTGAACCTCGCGGTTCAGCACCTCTCGTTCGCCAATGGCCTTGGCCAGTCGTTGGCGTTGGCTTCTGCTGCGTTCTTGTTGCTGGCGGTGCTCCGTGCTTTCTCTACGACGACGTGAATAGGCAGCGACCATCAACGCCGAGAGGAAGGCCATGAACCCGGCCTCGGCGATAAGGAGGTAGCGCGCTTCCCGGGTGTTCTCACCGTAAGGCTCCAAAGGAGCAGCAACGCCCACCTGCAATTCGGAATTACCCAGAACATAGGGGCGGATGCAAGCCAAGATGGGCTCGTTGCCCGCCGTGGACCAGAGCTGGGGCGGACGACGCTTGGCCTCCCACTCCAACAAGGCCGCCTCTACTTGTGGAGCACCCTGCACAGGAGCCAGACGGTGTCCATCTGCACCCAGCACGAACAGCCAAGGCCCGCTGATGTCCTCTTTGGGCATGAGTTGTTGGCGCGGGTCATGGAACGCAATGTCCATGGCCAGTACGCTCACGCCATTGCGCCCTCCGCGCAGGGCAAGACTTGCCGTAAAGCCCAACGAGCCGGCACCGGGCAACGGGTAGGGCTGCGTCCAGCTGACCTCGTTGGATGCGTCGTTCACCGCGTTGCCGAACCAAGGCAGCGAACGCACATCGTTCCAGTCGGCATCCCATCGGCGCAAGGTGTCCGGCGGTGCGCTTCCTTTCAATGCCCATTGCAGGAAGGTGCTATCGTGGCCGCGCATCTCGGTGACAAGCAAAGCCGTATCCAGGTTCGTGATGGCGAAATGGTCACCAGCATCGTTGGCGAGGCGCACTGCACGCACGGTGTTGTTCCTGCGCAGGTAGGGCACCAGCGGACGCAGCAGGCGCTGCGTGGTGAACGAACCGGTATCGGCAGCGCTAAACCACGTTCCGTACTCGCGCAGGTCATCGAGCACCTTGCCGTAATGGGCATCCATGGCGCCTTCCAAGCGGTCCAATCGCGCTTGTGCATGCATCAGGGTGCGCTCCCGGCGGTCGTCGCGCAGATGGACATATTGGTAGTAGAGCAGCGCCCAGCCTGCCGCAACGACGATCGCGAGCGACAGGTCGAGCCAGAAGCCCCGGTCTTCCCTCGGGCCCGGGATGTGACCGATGATCGGTTCCTTGCTCATCGCCGTGTTGAACGTTCGGCCAGTGACTCCAGCGCATTGATGGTCCGCGCGATCGCGTTGTCATCAACGTCGAGGTGGGTGACCATGCGCACCATGCCGGGTCCGAACTGAACGGCCAGCACACTGCGTTCGCGCAGATGCCCCAGCACATGCTGCACATCGTGCCCGCGTTGCAAGGTGAAGACGACAATGTTCGTTTCCACGGGCATCAAATGATGTACATAGGGCATGTGCAAGAGCGTTGCTTCCAGCCTTTTGGCCCTCAGATGATCCTCCGGAAGGCGATCCACATGGTTCATCAAGGCATGCAATGCACCGGCTGCAATGATGCCTGCCTGGCGCATGCCACCACCGAACCGCTTGCGCACGCGTCGCGCTTCGCCGATGAAGTCCTTGGACCCGACCAGCACCGAGCCAACGGGTGCGCCCAAGCTCTTGCTCATGCAGATACTGATGCTATGGCAGGTGGCGCCCCAATCAGCCGCCGATCCTCCGGTAACCGCCAAGGCATTGAAAATGCGCGCACCGTCCATGTGCAGCGCAAGGCCGCGCTCATCGCACGATCGCCTGATGCGCTGTGCCTCGCGGAGGTCCCATACGGCACCCCCACCACGGTTGGCGGTGTTCTCGATGCTCACCAATCGGGTGCGCGCCTGGTGCACATCGGCCGCGTTGCCGATGGCGGTGGCCACATCCTCCGCCGTGAAGCGCCCGCGGTCAGTGGGAACGAAGCGCACGCTGCAGCCGCTGTTGGCCATCGTGCCACCGCCTTCGTACCGGTAGATGTGCGCGCCTTCATCGCAGATCACCTCATCGCCGGGACGGGTGTGCGCGTTGATCGCGATCTGGTTGGTCTGGGTGCCACTGCTGCAGAACAGGCCGGCCTCCATGCCGAAGAGCGCGGCCGTGCGCTCCTCCAAAGCGATCACCGTGGGGTCTTCACCGAAAACATCGTCGCCCACTTCGGCCTGCGCCATGGCCGCCCGCATGGCGGCTGTGGGTTTGGTAACGGTATCGCTGCGCAGGTCGATCACGTGGGCAAGATAGAAGCCTCATTTGCGCATGGCGACGAGCAGGCCGTCCCGAAGGGGCACCATCACCGGCGAAACCCTTGCATCGCTCCTCACTTTACGGGCGTAGGCCACAAGGCCTGCCGTCTCGGGCGTCCATGTGCTCTCATCGTCCAGCACCTTGCCGTCCCAAAGCACGTTGTCCGCAATGATCAGCCCGCCGGGGCGTACACGGTCCACCAACAGGTCGAAGTAGCTGCAGTAGTTGTGCTTGTCGGCGTCGATGAAGACAAGGTCGAAGGTGCCTTCGATGGTGGGGATGATATCGAGGGCTTCACCGGTGTAGGCCGTGATGCGATCCTGCATGCCGGCCATGCGGATATAGCGTTGCACCATGGGAGCCAGTTGACCGTTGTGGTCGATGGTGTGCACCATGCCGCCGGGCCGCAGGGCCTCGGCGAAGCACATCGCGCTGTAACTGGTGTACGTGCCGATATCCAATACCTTCTTCGGTTGCACCAAGCTGCTCAATAGACTCAGGAAGCGCCCTTGCAGGTGACCACTGAGCATGACAGGCATGCGCACTTTGGCTCGGGTCTCTCCGGCCAGCTCCTTCAGGTGCGGCGGTTCAGCGGAGGAGTACTGTTCACAGTAGGCTTCGAGTTCGGGGGAGATGAAGTGCATGATGATCCGCGACCTGCAAGGATGAGCGTCGATCGCCCGGCAAAGGTCTGCACCCGCTGCACACCGAACGCGGCTCGTGGCCCTTGATACACATGCGATGGTTCGTGGCAACGGCAAGGAACGCCCCTTCGCCCCCACCCCCGGCTATCTTCGCCCGCCACCATAGAAAGGAAGGAAGAGAGCCATGGGATGCGAGAGCTGCAGCAACGGGAAGGACGGTAAACCGGCCGGGTGCAAGAGCAACGGCTATTGCAGCAACAGTGGTTGCAACAAGCTGGACGTGTTCGATTGGCTGGCCGGGGTTCCCTTGGCAGCCGGGCAACAAGTGTTCGACGCCGTGGAAGTGCGTTTCAAGAACACACGCAAAGGTTACTTCCGCGTTCCGCCGGGCATGGGCACCCAGCCCGGCGACCTCGTCACCGTGGAGGCCAGCCCCGGCCACGACGTTGGCATGGTGAGCTTGACCGGCGAACTGGTGCGCATGCAAATGAGGCGCAAGGGCGTGGAGGCCGACACCTTCCAACTGAAAAAAGTCCTGCGCAAAAGCACGCAGGAGGATGTTGACCGGTGGCACGCTGCCCGCAGCCGCGAGGAGGAGACCATGTTCGCCAGCCGACACCTGACCCAGGAGGCGCGCTTGGACATGAAAGTGACCGACGTGGAGTACCAAGGCGACGGCCAAAAAGCCACCATCTATTACACCAGTGAGGACCGCGTGGACTTCCGCGACCTGTTGCGCACCATGGGCCACAAGTTCGGCGTGCGCATCGAACTGAAACAGATCGGGACGCGCCAGGAGGCGGGGCGCATTGGTGGCATCGGCAGCTGTGGCCGTGAACTGTGCTGCAGCACGTGGCTCACCGACTTCCGCAGCGTTACCACCAGCGCCGCGCGCTATCAGCAGCTTGCATTGAACCAGGCGAAGCTTGCGGGGCAGTGCGGCAAATTGAAGTGCTGCCTCAACTATGAACTTGACATGTACCTGGAGGCCGTGAAAAGCTACCCCAGCCAGAACGCCAAGCTGAAAACACAGCAAGGCACCGGCTACCACATGAAGACCGACATCTTCCAAGGCAAGATGTGGTACCTGATCAAGAGCCCGGGTACAACGCCGGCCATGGTCGGCTTGAAAGTGGAAAAGGTGCGCGAGATCCTCGACCAGAACAAACAAGGCATCGAACCCTTCGTGCCCTTGGAACAGGTGGACGAGGCACCGAAGAAGAAGGAGGAAAAGACCCATGACTACGAGAACGTGGTGGGCCAGGACGACCTGACGAGGTTCGACAAGCGGATGAAGGAAGGGCGCAGGAAGAAGAAAGGAAAGGGGCCTAAACAGGGACAGGGACAACAGCAAGTGCAGGGGCAACGCCCACCGCAACGGGGACCGAAGGAAGGCCGCCCCCAAACGCCGCGCGGTGAAGGTCAGCCTGGCCAGCAGGCCCAAGGACAACGGCCCGAGGGCGAACGGCGCGAAGGTGGCCGGAACCGGAACCGCAACCGGCGGCGTGGAGATCGACCACAAGGCGGCGACAGACCGGCATCACCCCCACCCACGCAAGGCGCTTGATGCGACCAACGATCATCGGCGGCGTTGGTCTTCTGTTGCTCGCGGGCTGCACCGATGGACTGTTGCACAGCGAAACGCGGCCCGTGCCCGATGGTGCTTGGCAAGAAGCCTGGCAGCCGGAGTTCAACTTCGACGTGAACGACACCGTGGGCCAGTACGATACGTACATCGACATCCGCCACACGGGCGACTATCCATACAGCAATCTCATTCTCTTCGTAACGCTGAAGCGGCCCAATGGTCATGCGGTGCTCGACACGGTGGAAATACCGCTCGCCGATGCCACCGGCCGCTGGCTGGGAAAGGGCCTCGGTTTCATCCGCAGCGAAGGAGCCGAAGCGCATGTGCTCTACAAGTACAACAATAGGTTCCCACAGTCCGGCCGTTATGGTGTGGTGCTGGAGCAGGCCATGCGAGTGGATCCGCTGCAAGGCGTCATTGATGTGGGCGTGAGCATCGAACAGCACAAAGAACTCGGGCAATGAGCAACACCCCCCCGAAGAAGAGGAAGTGGCTGCTCCTGTGGTGGCTGGCGGTGCTATCGCCGGTCATCTTCCTGGTGCTCATGCTAACGGCCGCGGCCTTCAGCAACCTGCCCGGCACGGACGACCTCGACAACCCGCGCAGCGACCTGGCCACTGCCGTGCTGTTCAGCGACGGAAGCGTCATGGGCCAGTACTACAAGGAGAACCGCATCCCGGTAAAGTACGGCCGCATCAGTCCGCATGTGGTGCACGCCCTGGTAGCCACGGAGGACGAACGCTTCTACGAACACAGCGGCATCGACCTGCGTGGCACCGCGCGCGCTGCCGTTTACATGGGCCGAAAGGGCGGTGCCAGCACCATAACACAGCAATTGGCCAAACTGCTCTTCACCAAAGAGAGGAGCGAAAGCAAGGTGAAGCGCGTTTTCCAGAAGTTCCAGGAGTGGATCATCAGCGCGCAGCTCGAGCGCCGGTACACCAAGGAGGAGATCATCGCACTGTACTTGAACCGCTTCGACTGGATCAACCAGGCCGTCGGCATCAACAGTGCAGCCCGGGTTTACTTCAATACCACGCCGGACAGTTTGAAGATCGAAGAGGCCGCCGTGCTGGTGGGCATGCTGAAGAACCCCGCTCTGTTCAACCCGGTGCGCAGGCCCGACACCGTGGAGCACCGGCGCATGGTGGTACTGGCGCAGATGGTGAAGAACGGCTTCCTCACCGATCAGCAATACGACTCGTTGCGGGCGCTCCCTCTTGGGCTCAGCTTCCAACGCATCGACCATACCGAGGGTCCGGCGCCATACTTCCGTGAGATCATGCGCGCTCAACTGCAAACGCTCTTCAACGAGAAGGACCCGGAGACCGGCGAATACAAACTCCACAAGAGCGACGGCAGCAAGTACGACATCTACACGGACGGACTGACCGTGTACACCACCCTCGACAGCCGCATGCAGCGGTATGCGGAATGGGGCATGCGCGAGCATTTGGGCAAAGAACTGCAGGCACAATTCTTCAAGGACATCGGCAAGAAGAAGAACCGGCCGTTCGACTTCCGGGTGAGCCAGGAGGAGATCGATGCCATCATGGCGACGGCCATGAAACGCAGCGATCGCTACCGGACGCTCGTCGGGAAGCGCTGCGGGAACTGCGATCGCCCGGCTGCATACATCGTGGAAGCCGAAAAAGACGGCGCCACCCATTTCCATTGCGATCCGGAGAAAGGCGGTTGCGATACATGGTGGCCCGTCGTTGAAGAGAGCAGCATCCCGAAGATCTTCGAGACACCCACCAAGATGCGCGTGTTCAGCTGGCGTGGTGAGATCGACACCACCATGAGCCCCAACGACAGCATCCGCTGGTACAAGAGCCACTTGCAGAGCGGGCTGTTGAGCCTCGATCCGCGTACCGGTTTCGTGAAGGCATGGGTGGGCGGGCCTGACTTCAAGCACTTCCAATACGACCACGTGCGCCAGGCCAAGCGCCAGGTCGGATCAACCTTCAAACCGTTCGTTTACGCCACCGCCATGCGCGAAGGCCTTGACCCGTGCTTCCAGTTGCCCAACCAGAAAGTGTGCTTCGACATGCCACCCGGCCAGCCCGACTGGTGCCCGGAAAACAGCGACGCCAAGTACGGCGGTATGATCACGCTGAAGTACGCGCTGGCACAGTCCATCAACACGGCCACCGCCTGGCTGATGAAACAGTACGGCCCTGAACCGGTGACCGTGCTCGCCAACCACATGGGCGTTCACAGCAAGCTCGATCCCGTGCCGAGCCTCTGCCTGGGCGTTGCCGATGTGACCCTGGAAGAGATGACGAGCTCGTTCGCGGCCTTCGCCAACGAAGGAGTGCACATCGAACCCATCACGTTCACCCGGATCGCCGACAAGAACGGTAACGCGATCTACGACGTAACGCCCAAGACGAATGAAGCGTTGGATGCCCGCACGTCGTACATCATGCTCGACATGCTGAAGGGCGTTGTGGACCGCGGCTCGGGCATGCGGCTGCGGATGGGCTGGGGCAACCGCGCCAAGTACGGCAATATCAAGTACCCCACAGCGGGCAAGACCGGCACCACGCAGAACAACAGCGATGGCTGGTTCATCGGGATCACCCCCGATCTCGTGACCGGTGTATGGACAGGCGGAGAGGATCGCAGCGTGCGGTTCGCGCGCACGGATCTAGGACAAGGGGCCAATATGGCCCTCCCGATATATGGCTACTTCATGAACAAGGTGTACGCCGATAGCACCATCACCATCAGCCGTGGAGATTTCGACAAACCGCCCGGTGACCTGGGCGTTGAACTGGACTGTGTCGGCGGAAAGGACGACCCGAAGGACTTCGGTGGTACCGAGGGAGGACCGGTCTGGGATTGAAACCCGCCCGTCCCAGTGGCCGATGGGACTTGTCACGATGCCGGCATATTAGCGGTATGCCCGCCGCATCGTTCCAACGCTTCGCCTCGCACGAGGAAGCCTTGGCCTTGATGGACCAATTCCGCGAAGCCGGGATACCGTCCACCATGCGGGCCAACGCCGCCGTGATGGGCGGGATGATCCTGGGACAGGCACCAACGGAGCATCATGTGCTCATCGATAGCTCCGACTTTCCGAGGGCGCACGCCCTGCTCGATGCCGAGGCGCGGTCCATGCTGACGTCGGTCGGTACTGACCATCCGTTGCATTCGTTCACCAATGAAGAGCTGATGGAGGTGTTGGCCAGGCCCCATGAATGGACGGCATTGGACGTGCGCCTTGCACAGCACCTGCTCACCGAGCGAGGCCTGCCCATCAGCGAAGGAGTGATCGATGACCTGTACGCGCGATCGATCGCTCGGATGAGCGAACATGATCGTGCAGGCACTTCGCTCATCGTGATCGGAAGTATCATCTTGATCGCACTTCCAAGCTTGGCCTACAGCCGATCATTGATCCCGATGCTCACCATCAGCTTGATGCTGATGAGCCTCTTGTGGTACATCGCACGGTCGCGCAAGACCATCGCCGATGGCTCGGTGATGATGCGTTACAATGGGCGTGATCGCATTGCTGCGATGTTGATGATGGTGGTGTGCGCCGTCTCACTGCTGATCGCGTTGTGGCGCATCGCCATGCAGTAGAAACGCGGCTTCACGGAAACGAAGAGCCTTCGAAAAGCCGCTGTGGCAGCCGTTTTCCGGAGGTATGGAAACGCGAAAGGGGCCCGACTCGTCGGACCCCTTCGCCGTAAGGTGGTGTACCTTACTTCTTCTTCTTAGCGGCCGCCTTCTTCTTGGGGGCTGCTTTCTTGGCGGCCTTCTTAGGGGCGGCCTTCTTCGCTGCTTTCTTTGCCATTGTGTGAAAGGGTTTGAGACAAACGTATCGTTGTCGGGGACTTGTTACGTGATCATCACCAAGAATGTTCCAACGATGGTTTGTTGATATCGTCACAAGCCGATCACGGATCGATCATCGTGCAGTGGATCGATCGGCATGATGCAAGGAACAAGATCGATCGCCGATCATCATCGGTCGTGATCCGACATCAAGCAATGATCGATGCACCGATCAACGACATGCGACGCGCATGGTCCGGATCTCAAGCATGGCCACTATTGTGGGCAGCGCGCGCAGGTGGTCCTCCTATCTTGGCGACGTTGCACATGAACAAGAAGGCGATCATCGTTCTGTCCGTTCTCGGAGCGGTAGCAGCTTGCACGAACGATCCGGATGAACTCTTGGCGCCCTCCGGTCCCGGCGGCTCCGTGGACATCGACCTTGGAGCTCTGCCCTACGATAGTCTCAGCTCCTACGGTTTCTTCACCGGCAACCTGCAGGACCTTCAACCGGCCCCGAGCGTCCTCCCCTACTCCCCCATCACCCCGCTCTTCAGTGACTATGCGCACAAGAGCCGGTTCGTTTGGATGCCGCCCGGCAGCAAAGCACAGTACGTGAGCGAAGATGTCCCGCTCGACTTCCCGGACGGAACGGTGCTGATCAAGAACTTCTGGTTCGAGCGCGTGCAACCTACGGACGTGAAACGCGTGCTGGAGACACGCATGCTCTTCAAGCGCAACGGCGAGTGGGAGTTCGCCAACTACAAGTGGAACGCGGCGCAGACCGAAGCGGTGCTCGACCTGTTCGGTTCGTTCGCACCGTTGCAATGGCTGGACGACGATGATCAACCGCACGACGTCGTGTACAGGATACCGAGCGATGCCGAGTGCTTGGTCTGCCACAAGCAGAACGACATCCCCGAACCGATCGGGCCCAAGCCACGCAACTTGAACGGCAACTTCCAATATGCCGATGGCACCATGAACCAGTTGCAGCGGTGGATCCAAGCCGGATACCTGGAGGACAACCTGCCCGGCAATGTTGGCGCCGTCACCGACTGGAAGGACCCGAACGCCAACCTGAACGATCGCGTGCGTGCGTACGTGGACATGAACTGCGCGCATTGCCACAGCGACGGAAAGCACTGCGATTACCGGCCCATGCGCTTCGCGTGGCAGGAAACGACGGACCCCATCAACCTTGGCGAGTGCGTGATCCCAGACCAGGAGGTGCTGCCGCAGCTCACCCACATCGTGGCACGTGGCGACACGGCCGCGAGCATGCTCTACTACCGCATCAGCTCCACGGACGAAACCCTGCGCATGCCGCTGCTCGGCCGTACCGTGGTGCACGAAGAAGCCCGACAGCTCTTCGCCGATTGGATCAACTCCCTTTCACCCTCTTGCAACTGAACCCGATGAAGACCATGAGAACGACGATCACGCTTAGTGCACTGGTACTTGCTACTGCGGCCATCGGGCAGAACACCTGCCTCACGGCGCTTCCCGTCGGCGCCGGCACGCACATCGTCACGGCGGTGAACGGAACGCAGATCCCGATACCCCTCTGTGCGAACACCGGCAGCGGTGCCACCGCTGCCGAATGGTACACCTACACACCAACGGCCGATCACTACGTCACCATCAATACGGACCTTGCGGTGAACGCCGGTGACGACACCCGGTTGCACATCTACCAAGGCGTGTGCGGCAACCTGACCTGCATCATCGGATCGGACTACAATGGATGGAGCCAACTGGCAGCGGCCAGCTTCAACGCCCAGCAAGGCATCACATACATCTTCGCGTTCGACAACCTTTGGAGCAGCACGGGGTTCACGTTCGAGCTCATCGAGGGCCCTCCGGTGCCGCAAACGGTATCCTTCAGTACGCAGGCCTTCTCTGCAGCCAGCCCCTTCTGCGTAGTGGACATGAACAACGACCAGTTGGACGATGTGGTCTCCGCGTACCAGAACAGTGTGGTCATCAAGCACCAGCAGGCCGGTGGTTCGTTCACCACCACAACCATTCCAACAACATCGGCCGACCACCCTGCGAGTTGGAGCATCGCCGCCGGCGACATCGACAAGAACGGCCAGAACGACCTGCTGTACGGCGGTGGCAACGGTGCCACGTTCATGAAGGCCAATGCCAACGGCACCCAGTTCACCGAGGTCAGTTTCCCCAACTACATCTTCTGCCAGCGCACCAACTTCGTCGACATCAACAGCGATGGTCATCTGGACGCCTTCGTGTGCCATGATGTGGATGCCAACGTGCGCTTCATGAACGATGGGTCGGGCAACCTCACCTTCAACCAAGGCGGCCTCGGACAGTCCTGCGGCAATTACGGGTCGATATGGACCGACCATGACAACGATGGGGATGTGGACCTCTTCATAGCCAAGTGCGGCTGCGACCCTATCGACATGCTGCACAGGAACAACGGCAACGGCACCTTCACGGAGATCGCCAACAGCCAGAACCTCGCCGGGTCGCAACAGAGCTGGAGCAGTGCGTGGGGCGACTTCGACAATGACGGAGATATGGACGTGATGATCGGAGCGAGCTCCTTCAGCAACGGTGGCCACATGCTGATGCGCAACGACGGCACCGTGTTCACCGACGTCACTGCCGGGAGCGGTTTCGACGTTTTCACCGGAACGGGCATCGAGCACACCACGCACGATTTCGACAACGACGGTCTTCTGGACATCCTATGCGCCAACAGCACCGTGATGGTCAATCTCGGCAACATGGTGTTCGGACCGAACGTGACGAACGTGACCGAAGGCGCCATCGGCGACCTCAACAACGATGGTTACCTGGACGTGCTGGGATGGGGCGGTGCGCACATGAACAATGGCGGCCCCAACCATTGGCTGCGTGTGAACACCGTGGGCACCGTGAGCAATGGCAATGGCATCGGGGCGCGTGTGTACTGCACCACCTCGACGGGCACACAGATGCGCGACGTGAAAAGCGGCGATGGCTTCGCTTACATGAGCAGTTTGATGACCCACTTCGGACTGGGGCAGGAAACCCAGATCGACGAAGTGGTGGTGCGCTGGCCCAGTGGCATCATCAATGTGGTGGACAACCCACCGGCGGACGGTACCATCACCATTGTGGAGGACCCGCTCACGAGCATCGTTGAGCCGCTCCGCGAACTGCGCTTGAACGTATGGCCGAACCCGGCAACCGACGTACTCCAAGTGCGCGGCACCGTGTGCGCGCCCGGCGCTCGTGCCCGCATCCTTGATGCCACAGG
Source organism: Flavobacteriales bacterium (assembly GCA_016699575.1). NCBI lineage: Bacteria > Pseudomonadati > Bacteroidota > Flavobacteriia > Flavobacteriales > Flavobacteriales bacterium. Next base: position 1,491,498 of record CP064979.1, read on the forward strand.
CAAGCAATTGTCCAACGAACGCTTGGCGGGTTCCGTGATCGACGTGTCGCGCTTCGCTGCCGGCATGTACATCCTGGAAGTCTCTTCGGAGGCCGGAACGGCCACGGCCACCTTCAGCAAGTGAGCGGGATCATCCATCTTCGACGCCACCACCAGACCATCACTCCAACATGAGGAATACGCTACTTCTTTCTGCCTTGTCCGTAGCACTGACCGCGAGCGCGCAGAACACCTGCCTCACGGCATTGCCCGTGACAGCGGGCAACACATACACCGTTACCGGTTTCGATGGCCTGCAGATACCCATACCCGTTTGCGCGAGCGGTGGCACAGGGGCGGTGCACGGGGAGTGGTATACCTACACCGCGCCAGCGGACTACAACCTGACGGTAAGCACGGACTTCACCCAGAACGCCGGCATTGACACCCGGTTCCATGTGTACACGGGCGTGTGCGGCAATCTCACCTGCATCGGTGGCGATGATGACAGCGGGTCCGGCAACCTCTCCATCGACCAGTTCAATGTGTCGCAGGGCACCACGTACATCATTGCCTTCGATGACCGTTTCGACACTTCAGGGTTCGTGTTCAGCCTTAGCGAATTCCCCTCGGTGAGCTCGCCGGTGCAGTTCAGTTCGCAGACCATTGCCGTTACGGGCAGTGCGTACACCGTGGTGGACATGAACGATGACCAGCTCGACGACATCGTGGCCACCAAGGTGAACAACGTGCAAGTGCACTATCAGCAGCAAGGTGGTGGCTTCACCATCACCAACATCGCAACCGACAGCGTGGTGTACACCGCCACATGGAGCATCGCTGCCGGCGATCTCGACGATAATGGCCAGGTTGACCTGATGTACGGCAACGGATCGGGTGTATCCATTCTGATGGCCAACACCAACGGCACCGGCTTCACCGAAGTGGTCAGCCCGCAGTATGTCTTCAGCCAACGCGGCAACATGGTTGACATCAACAACGATGGCAACCTGGACGCGTTCATGTGCCACGACGTGGAACCCAACGTTTACTTCCTCAGCGACGGTCAGGGGGGCTTCAACTTCGTGCAGGGTGGCTTGGGCGACACGCCCAACGGCGGCAACTACGGCAGCATCTGGATCGATTACGACAACGACCACGACATCGACCTGTTCATTGCCAAATGCCGCGGCGGCAACAACCCCGCGGCCATCGATCAACTGCACCGCAACGATGGCAACGGCGTGTTCACCGAAGTGGCCGCTTCGCTGGACCTTGCCGCAGGCTACCACCAGAGCTGGAGCAGCGCATGGGCCGACTACGACAACGACGGCGACATGGACGTGGTGGTGGGCGCAAGCTCGTTCACCGGTGGTGGGCACCGCGTGATGCGCAACGACGGCACCATCTTCACGGATGTGGCGGCAGGAAGCGGCTGGGACCTTTTCCAAGGGACCGGTATCGAGCACGTGGCTCACGACTTCAACAATGATGGTTGGGTCGATGTGCTCACCGCCAGCAGCACCGTGATGGTCAACAACGGCGACATGACCTTCACACCGATCGTTGCCGGGGCGAGCACGGGTGCGGTTGGCGACCTGAACAACGACGGATACCTGGACGTGCATGTCGGCACAACATCGTTCATCAACGATGGCGGCACGAACAATTACATCCGCGTCCATACGGTCGGCACCGTCAGCAATCTCGATGGCATCGGTGCACGTGTGCAGATCACCACGCCACTGGGCACGCAGATCCGCGATGTGAAGAGCGGTGATGGCTTCAAGTACATGAGCAGCTTGCTCACGCACTTCGGACTTGGCGCTGACACCCAAGTGGACGAACTGACCATCTACTGGCCCAGCGGGATCGTGAACACCTGGAACAGCATTCCCGCCAACACCACCTTCACGGCCGTGGAAGACGCCATTACCGATGTGAGCGAGAGCAAGGTGCCCCTCACGCTATCCATAGCCCCTGTACCCACCACGGATGAACTCGTGATCAATACCAACGCCGACTGGATGAACGCCCCCGTGAGCGTGGTGGACATCAACGGCCGCACGGTGCTGAACATGGCCCTGAAAGTGAACCGGGTGGACGTGCGAGACCTTGCCCCAGGCGTTTATGTGGTGCGGATGCTCCTTGAAGGGAACGAGGTGCAACGCCGGTTCGTGAAGGAGTGAATCCCGCCCCTATTGTTGGACAAGGCCCCGGTACCGGGGCCTTGTCCGTTCCTGGCCCGTCGTGATCGAGGCCCCTGGGTTGCTTGTGCGGTGCACAACTATTCTGCTTGCATACCGCCCACCGGTTCCGGTAGTTTCGGTATCCCTGGTCCCTTCCGATGTTCCCTTCCATGCCTTTCGTTCGGGTTGTTGCCCTCTTGCTGCTGGCCATGGCCTGGTGGGGAGCACATTCGTGCGTGGCCCAGGAAGCTGAAGGCGATCTCGTGTACAAGTTCACGGTGTCCGGAACGCAGGACCCGGTCGCCGCGAAACCTGCGCAAGCGGCATTGATGGCGCACGGCGATGCGCACTTCTGCTACTTCATCGACGAGGCTGATGTCTTCGCCTTGGTGATGTCATCACCGATCACGCGGCAGGAGATCGCCGCTCGTCTTTCATCAGCCGGATACACGCTCTTGGGCCCCGTGCTTGTATCGGACGGCACCGTGCTACAGGCGCCGGACCCAATGCCCAGCGATGAATGAAAACGCTGGCCCATAGCGTCGCCACGTTGGCCCTCCTCGGGAGCCTTGCGGCCAGGGGGCAGGGCGACCTCTGCACGGGTGCCACCGTAGTGGCCTGCGGTGGTTCCTACGCCGGCAACACCACGGCTTTCACCGCGGACGTGGCACCCTTCTGCAACACCACGGATGGCACCGGTGGCGGTGCCTGGTACCGGTTCACCGGCACGGGGAACCCTGTCATCGCTTCGCTGTGCGGCAGCGGCTACGACACCAAGATCCGTGTGTACACCGGCACGTGCGCGGCCCTGGTCTGCACCATCGGCAACGATGACTTCTGCGGCCTGCAATCGCAGGTGACGTGGACCTCGGTGCTGGGCACCACGTACTACATCCTCGTGCACGGCTTCGGCGCTGCCGCCGGCGCATACACGCTCAACATCACCTGCCCGCCACCGCCCGTTCCGCTCTGCTACACGCAAACAGCGGTGCCTTACGCCGCCGACCCCTACGCGGGCACATTGGTCACCCTCACCGACGATGTGCACAGCCCGGTGGTCAACATCGGTTTCACGTTCTGCTACAACGGCACCAACTACACCCAGTGCGTCATTGCGTCGAACAACTACATCACCTTCAACCTGGCCAATGCCGGCCTGTTCTCGCCTTGGGTAACAGGGGCCATCCCCAACGCCACACCAACGCAACCGCACAACGCCGTGCTCGATCCCTGGCAGGACATCAACCCCGGTGTTGGTGGGGCGGTGCGCTACCAGACGCTGGGAACGGCACCCTTTCGGCGATTCGTGGTGAGCTACAACAACGTGCCGATGTTCTCGTGCACCACGCAGTTGTACACCAGCCAGATCGTGCTCTACGAAAGCACTAATTGCATCGAGTCGCTGATCCTCAGTAAACCGGTGTGCGCCACGTGGAACAACGGCAACGCGGTCCAGGGCCTGCAGAACAACGGTGGCACCTCGGCCACTGTGGTGGCAGGGCGCAACAACACGCAGTGGACGGCCGCCAGCGAAGGGCGCTTCTTCTCACCTGCTTGCGTGCCTTGCTCAACGGCTTTCACCGCGCAGTGCCAGGTGGTGCCGCTGCCCATTGAACTGGCACACTTCGCAGGGCGCAACGTGGGCAGTTACAACCTGCTGGAGTGGACCACCGCCAGCGAGCGCAACACCGATCACTTCATCGTGGAACGCAGTGCCGATGGCGAGCTCTTCGTGCCAGTGCTGCTGGTTGATGCCGCCGGTAACAGCAGCAATACCCTCCACTACACCGCCAAGGACCCCGACCCGCGGCCTGGCCTCAACATCTACCGCCTGCGCGCCGTGGAAAACGACGCCAGTGAATCGTTGAGCCACGCCGTTACCGTGCACCACGACCCGGGATCCAGGATGGGCCTTCATCCCAATCCATCATCCGGAAGGGTCTTCGTCTCCTTGCCCGACCACGTGCGGGTGCCCTGCCAACTGGTCCTGCGCGACGTGTCCGGTCGTGCGGTGGCCTCTGCTCTGGCGGACGGCCATGTTACCGGATTGGACCTGGCGCGGGTGCAGGGCGGTACGTATTTGATCGAAGCGACCGGCACAGGGCTGTCAGCGACGCTGATCGTGGAGTAAGGAGAGGCTACCTTCGCAGCCCACGCCGGTAGGATCAGGGATGGCTCAACCAACTTCCCTCCGGAACTTCGGGCGTGGGCCCATCCGGTGAGCGACGCCATCAAGCACGAATGCGGTCTGGCCTTCATCCGCCTCCGCAAACCCCTCCACTACTACCACCAGAAGTACGGCACGGCCTTCACCGGCATCAACAAGCTGTTCCTCCTCATGGAGAAGCAGCACAACCGTGGCCAGGACGGCGCAGGTGTGGCCACCATCAAGCTCGATCCGGCGCCCGGCGACAATTTCATCGACCGGCAGCGCAGCACCGACCGCCAAGCCATCCAGAAGATCTTCGGTGGGATCCAAAAAGGTATCCAACAGGCCATCGACCGAGATGCGGCGATCGCCAATGATGCCGACCGCTTGAAGAAAGAGGTGCCTTTCCTCGGCGAAGTGCTGCTGGGGCACCTGCGTTACGCGACCTATGGTGGCGACAGTTTGGAGAACTGCCACCCTCGCCGCCGCCTGAGCAATTGGATCACTCGCAACCTCGTGTTGGCGGGCAACTTCAACATGACCAACGTGGACGAGCTCTTCGCGCTGCTCGTGAGCATCGGCCAGCACCCCAAGGAGCACAGCGACACCATGACCGTGCTGGAGAAGATCGGGCACTACCTGGACGTGGAGAACGACCGCCTGCGGCAGATCCACCATGGAGTAGGCCACAGCGACCGTGACATCACCGCGCTCATCGCGGAGCAAATGGACGTGGCCAACATCCTGCGCATGAGCGCGCAGGATTTCGATGGTGGATACGCGTTCGCCGGCCTGTTGGGCCACGGCGATGCGTTCGTGCTGCGCGATCCTGCCGGCATACGCCCGTGCTTCTGGTACGCCGATGATGAATTCGTGGTCGCCGCAAGCGAACGTCCCGCCATCCAGACCGCCTTCAGCGTCAAGACGGACCAGGTGCAGGAACTTCGGCCGGGCCATGCGCTCATCGTCCGCAAGAACGGATCGTTCAGCGAAGAGCAGGTGCGCGAACCGGTGGAGAAACGGGCGTGCAGCTTCGAGCGCATCTATTTCAGCCGGGGCAGCGATCGCGACGTGTACCGCGAGCGCATTGCACTGGGCCGCAACGTGGTGCCCACCATCATGGAGGCCGTGGACCACGACCTGCAGAACACCGTCTTCAGTTTCATCCCCAACACCGCCGAAGTGGCGTGCTATGGCATGCTGAAGGGTGTGGAGGATGAACTGAACAAGACCAAGGAACGGCTGATCACCGGGCTCGGGCCGAACCCCGCACCGGGCAAACTGCGGGAGATCCTCTCCATGCGCCCAAGGCTGGAGAAGGTGGCCATCAAAGATGCCAAGCTGCGTACGTTCATCACTGCAGACAACGCACGGGACGAGCTTGTGGCGCACGTGTACGACATCACCTATGGCAGCGTGCGCCCAGGCGTGGACAACCTGGTGGTGATCGATGACAGCATCGTGCGGGGCACAACACTGAAGCAGAGCATCCTGCGCATGCTCGATAGGCTGGAGCCGAAGCGCATCGTGGTGGTGAGCAGCGCCCCTCAGATCCGCTACCCCGACTGCTACGGCATCGACATGGCCAAGCTCGGCGACCTCGTCGCGTTCCAAGCAACCATCGCCTTGTTGCGCGAGACGAAGCAGGACAACATCATCGAGGATGTGTACGACCGGGCGTGCGCCAATGTGGCCAAACCGCTCCCGGTGCCCGGTGCACCGTACGGGCCATCGGGCCCTGCACCATGGATCGATAATGCGGTGAAGGACATCTACGCGCCGTTCACCGACGAGCAGATCAGTGCCAAGATCACCGAACTCCTCACGCCCAAAGGCCTCGGCTCGGAAGTGCGCATCGTTTACCAGGGCATCGACGGCCTGCGCGCCGCATGCCCACAGCATACAGGCGATTGGTATTTCACGGGCAACTACCCGACACCGGGCGGCAGCCGCGTCGTGAACCGTGCTTTCATCAACTGGAAGGAGGGTAAGAACGTGAGGGCGTACTGATGCATGTGCTCATGTGCGGCATGTGCACATGGACCCATGTCACATGGCCACATGAATACGCTTCTTCTTCCTCAGCTTCTTCAACTGTTTCGTTGTGCCGTTGATGCGGCCGGTGCCGTGCACCACGATGCGCGATGAGCCATCGACCTTGAGCTTCGCCGCGCTGTGGAGGTCGAGCAGGCAATCGTTGGCGATGTGCAGCTCGCTGCCGTTCACCAGTTCAAGCGTTGCAGTATTCCCGATGTAGGCTTTGCTGCCTTCCTCCATCACCAGCCGTGTTGACGCACTGAAGTAGGTGCGGCCTTTGAACTCCTCGGCGGGGAACAACCGCGTGGGTGTTCGGCTTCTGTCCAACAGCAGGCGTTTGCCATCCGCAAGCCAGAGCGCGTGCCCCGCGTATCCACTAACGTTGTGCAGCACGATGCTGTCAGCGCACCACCGCACATCGTTCGCCAAGTATGTATCGTCGTTGCGCACATGCACCAGCATGCTGCCATCGGTGCGCTGTTCTTTCACTTCAACGCTGATAGGATTGAGGTGGACGACCCTGTTGTTCGGCTTGCCGCCCTTGTGCTTGTCCTTGCCGTTGCTGCTCACCAGCGTGAGCATGTTGGCGCTCGGCGGGTTGGTGCCCATGCCGATGCGGTTGTTGCCCGTTGGGGTGAACGCCTGGCGCGCGTGGCCGAACAGTACGGCTTTGTCGATGTACTGACCGTTGCGCAATTCTATGCGCGGGTCGGTCATTTCCGTGCGCGTCAACTTGCCGTCGTGGTTGTGGTCGAACACCGGGAACTCCATGTCCTGGTGACCGGTGAGCGGATTGGCCCAGCGGTTGTCCACGACGTACGGCTGTGCATTGCCGGGCCAAAGGCATTCGTACCGCACCGTATCGCCGCGCAGCTCGATGTCGTGCGCACCGCTGGCGGGCATGGCACGCAGGTAGTCGGCATCGCCGTTGAAGATGTCCTTGCCGGTCTTGTTCGCGCGGTCCACCTGCATGTACGCGAAAAGCCCGGGTGTGATATCCTCCACGCACGGCATGATGTCCTCGTAGTGGAAGCGGTCTGTCGGTGAGCCGTTGTTCTTCCAGCCTTGGTGGTTCTCCAGCCAGATCCACTGCGGGAATTCATCGGTGGCCAGGAAGGGCACCTTGATGCGCAAAACATCACCGGAAGTCACGAAATCGCGCAGTACGAACAGCCCCGTGTCCCCCGCCATCGGGTCCAGGTCGGTGCGAACGTGTTCGTTGCGCGTGTTCAACGCACTGATGGTCCCTGGCGCATCGGCAGCCTTCCATCCCAATCGGTCGCGGTCCCAGCCGCTCACGCTGAGCAAGCTGCTGTTGGCGGCCCCCATCAGGCTCCAACCGCCTTGCAGGCAGATGAAGTAGCTCTGGAAGCCGGGCGCATTGCCGCCACCGCTGTGGAAGTTGTTGCCGCCCAACAGCAGGTGGTTGAACTCGTGCTTGAGGATCTCGAACGGCAATCCGTAGAGCGCGCCGAAGCGGCTCTGTGTATCGCTACCATGGCCGAAGATGGGCGGGCTGCTGCCGGCATCGGTACTGCCCAGCCCGTGGCTCAGCTTGTGGTGGTTGCGGAAGATCACCATCACATGGTCGAACGACAGCGGCACATCGGGTCCAGCCTCTTTCGGCATGCCCATTTTGCCGTTGTTCTTCCACAGGTCGAAGTCTGCGATGGGCAGGCCATGCGCTGTGCGGAAGCCGCCCATGGAATTCACCCACTTGGTCGCCTGCATGGCCGCGCTCGTGTAATCGTCAGTGGTCATCTCGCTCTCCTTCACGATCGCCAATCCGTCCACGTAGTCGCCCAGCACCTGGTAGTTGCCCAGCGAACAATCGTGGTAGTAGCGCGAGACCATGGCCTTGGGGACCGGCAGGGGCTGCGGATCGAAGAGGTCATCCTTCCACTTGGGAAGCTGGCCACTGGGCCAATGCTCCATGTTCGCGTTCCGCGCCGGGTCACGCGAGGGGTCTTTGTCATAGACCATCTCCGCATAGATCACCAGCACGCGGATGTTGCCGTGCGGCGAGAGGTGCCAGCCGTGCTCGCTGCTGGGGACCAATACACTGTCTTGCGTGGGCTGCCCGGCAAGCGCTGCGGACATGGTCAAAAGGACCGCCATAAGGAGAGGGCGCATGCCCCGAAAGTAGCCGCTACGTTTTCGGCGCCTTGAAAAGAGGCACAGTGCTACAGGGCTCACCGAACATCAGGCTCTTCACCACCGGCAGAAGCTTGGTGCTCAACTCCACGTATGCATTCAGCGGAACAGTGAGCTTGCTGCATCCCTTCACCACGATGCGTGCATTGCGATAGGGTCCGACATCAAATTGCTGCACGAAGCACGTGAACACGGCGCGTTCCAGTTGGTCGGCATCGCCCTGCGTAACGAACGCGGCATGCGGCTGCAGCTGCGTAGCCACAAGCATGAAGGCCCAGGTGGGGATGATGGCGTCGGCGCTGCAGTGAACGCTCACGAACTTGCCCGCGTACTGCGCCCAGTCGTGGGTCTTGCAAAAGGCGCGCAGGTCATCTTCCTTCAGCGCGACTTCCTGCCATAGCAACGGTTTCAGGTCGAAGACCATGCGCTCACCGGACGGGTACATCTCCTCCAGGTCGAGGGTGATGATGCCGCTCGAAGCGACCTTGTTGAGGATGTCGGACATGGCGTCAGCAAAGAACGGTAAAGCATGAAGCAACACCAGCTACTTTCGTTCAGAACGGGTCACGACTCATGAATTCGCGTCCTATCATCCGACTTGCCGGTGTTGCGCTCTCACTATGGACGGGCATTTCTCTATACGCACAAGAACGGCAACCTAGCTGGTCGGTTGGATTGAACCTCGGCCTCTTGGCCAGCGGCTCCCCAGAACTTCAGGTTGACCGGCGCCTCTTCGGGCGGTTGGCATTCGCGGCGTCGGGAGGTTGCACCTCCCGCGTGTTTTCGTCAGGCTGCCTTGTTGACGATCAGGTTGATCTGGATCGGCAACGGGGCGGATTCGTGAAAGCAGGGCTGAAGGTGAGGCTCTTCTGCTTGAAAAGTGCTTGTAATCAAATGCACGTTGCGCTGCATTATGTGGGCTCTTGGTACAACGAGAGCGGAACGCGCATCGTGGAATTGGACTGGGCACCTCCCACGAAGGTTCCTGTTGCTGCGCATGGCTTCGTGAGCGGCGTTGCGACTTCCACCTATTGGGACTTTGGCGTTTTTCGCGTGGTGCGAATGCGTTTCGGCGTGCAGGTGGGCTGGTATTGGCGCAGCGAGAGTTTGGATAAGGCCTGCCATTACAACCAGCCCGGACTGGGCACGGCCTACCCTTTGCTACCGGCGCAAGCGATCATCGGGCTAGCCTATGATTTCGGAGGACACCGTTACTGGGTCGCGAATAGCTACTAAGGCATCCTGGCGCCTTCATTCAGGCGAGGTCCCACCGTTGCGGTTGATCTCCTTTGTGTCCTCTGTGCCTCTGTGGTGAACGCACTCACATGAAGCCCAATTCCAACTGCGCCGCCTCGCTCATCATAGTCCTGTCCCACGCCGGCTCGAAGGTGATCTCCACCTTGGCACTTGTCACGCGCTGCACACTGGCCACCTTCTGCTCCACTTCGCCGGGCAAGGTTCCCGCCACGGGACATGCTGGACTGGTCAGGGTCATCTTGATGTACACGCTGGCATCGTCGTGGATCACTACGTCGTAGATCAGCCCCAGCTCGTAGATGTCCACGGGGATCTCCGGGTCATAGATCGCCTTGAGGGCATTGATGATGCTCTCCTCCAGTTGTTTCTTCTCCTCGGGCGTCATGGCACACTGGGGGATTGAAAAGCGGTGGCACACGGAGGCACGGAGACACGGAGAAATGCCAATGATGCGAATGTCCGCACCGCTCCGTGTCTCCGTGTCTCCGTGTGAGCCTTCATCCTTCCTTGTGTGAGGCAGAAGAGAAGGCCAGCGCGTAGCGTTTCATCTGATCGATCATCGCGCTCAATCCATTGGCCCGGTTCGGGCTCAGGTGCGCGCGCAGACCGATCTGATCGATGAACTCCGTGGAAACGCCGAGGATCTCCTGCGGCGTGCGGTCGTTGTATACGCGCACCAACAAGGCCACGATGCCCTTGGTGATCATCGCATCGCTATCGGCGGTGAAATGCACGAGGTCGTTCTTCAGTTCGGCGTTGAGCCACACACGCGATTGGCAGCCGCGCACCAGGTTGTCATCGGTCTTGTGCTCCGGAGCGATCAACGGCAGGTCCTTGCCCAGCTCGATCAGGTGCTCATAACGGTCCTGCCAGTCCGTGAACATGGCGAACTCGGAGACGAGCTCTTGTTGGGTTTGGGCCAATGTCATGACGGAACTCATCGCAACATCTTCACCGCCTTTTTGGTCGCCGCCACCATCACCTCCACCTCCTCCACCGTATTGAAGCACGCGAAGCTCGCGCGCGTAGTCCCGCTCACGCCGAAGCGGTCCATCAGTGGCTGCGTGCAGTGGTGGCCCGTGCGCACAGCGATGCCTTGCTGGTCGAGCAGGGTGCCGAGGTCGTAGTGGTGTACGCCGTCTATCACGAAGCTGATCACACCCACCTTCTCTTTCGGCGTGCCGATGATGCGCAGGCCATCGATGGTGAGCAGCTCGGTGGTGGCGTGCTCCAGCAGCATGTGCTCGTGCGCGGCCATGGCGGTCTTGTCATAGTCCTCCATCCAGCGGATGGCTTCGCCCAGCCCGATGATGCCCGCGATGTGCGGCGTGCCGGCCTCGAACTTGAAAGGCAGCTTGGCGTAGGTGGTCTTCTCGAAGGTGACCGTGTCGATCATCTCGCCGCCGCCCTGCCAGGGGGGCATCTCGGTAAGCAGCTCCTCGCGGCCGTACAGCACGCCGGTGCCCGTAGGACCGTAGGCCTTGTGCCCACTGAAGGCGTACAGGTCGCAACCGAGGTCTTGAACATCGACGTTGAGGTGGGCAATGGCCTGTGCGCCATCCACCACGGTGATGATACCCTGCTTCTTCGCCCGCGCGATCAACTTCTTCACCGGGTTGATCGTGCCGAGCGTGTTGCTCACATGGCTGATCGCCAATAGCCGTGTCCGCTTATTGAATAACCCATCAGCGTTGCCCTTTTCGTCTTTGCGTCTTTGCGGTTCCAATTCCCACTCCCCGCTGTCCGTGATCGGGATCACTTTCAGCGTGGCGCCGTGCCGCTCGCAGGCCAGTTGCCAAGGCACGATGTTGCTGTGGTGCTCCATGCCGCTGATCACCACCTCGTCACCTTTCTTCAGCAGCAGCTGACCAAGACTGGTCGCAGCGAGGTTGATGCCTGCTGTGGTGCCGCTGGTGAAGATGACCTCGTGCGCATGCTTCGCCTTGATATGCCTGCGGATGGTCTCACGCGCGGCCTCCTGCGCCTCGGTGGCCTTCGTGCTGAGCGTGTGAACGCCACGGTGCACGTTGGCGTTGATCGTGGCGTAGTAGGTGCTCTCGGCCTTGATCACACGACGCGGCTTCTGGCTGGTGGCGGCGTTGTCGAAGTACACCAGCGGTTTGCCGTGCACCAGCTCCTTCAGGATCGGGAACTGCGCGCGGATCTCTTGGACGTCGAACGCCTTTATTATGGCCGGTGTCACACGCGTGTTCATCGAATGCGGCGCACACGGAGGCACGGAGACACGGAGGAACGCAGCTCGGTATGTCGCGTGGTTGACATTGGTTCTTCTACGTGGCTCTGTGTCTCCGTGTGAGATAGCTCAGAGTGTCTCAAGTTTCGCGTCGATCAAACCCGCGAGGTGCTTCCGCCAGTCTTCGTTCGTGATGCGGTCCAGCACATCGGTCATGAACGCATGGGAGAGCATACGCCGCGCTTCGGCCTCGCTCACGCCGCGTGAACGCAAGTAGAACAATCCCTTCTCGTCCAGGCGGCCGATGGTGCAACCGTGGCTGCACTTGACATCGTCGGCATAGATCTCCAGTTCGGGTTTGGTGAAGACGCGCGCGTCATCGCCTTGCAGGATGTTCGCGTTGCTCTGGTAGGCGCGCGTGCGCTGCGCGTCCTGCTTCACGTACACCTTACCGTTGAACACGCCCGTGCCTTTACCTGCGATGATGCCCTTGTAGAGCTCATCGCTCGTGCAATCCGGCACGTCGTGGCCGATGTAGGTGTGGTTGTCGCAGTGCGTGGTGCCGTTGAGTACATACACGCCGTTCAGTTCCACATGTGCCTCAAGACCGGCAAGGGCCACACTCACTTCATTGCGCACCAGTGATCCGTTCAGCGTGGTCGTGTCGATGCTGAAGCGGCCTTTCGAGCCGATCGTCACGGCATCCAGACCGATGTGCGCGGGACCATTCGCTTCGTTCAGAAGAAGGTGGATCGTGAGGTTCGCGCCTTCGCCCACGAAGGATTCGCGTACAGCATTGACAAGAGTCGTTGCAAGCCCCTCGACTGCTCCGTCGTTGCACGACTTGCGCAGTACCGCTTCGCCGTTGCTCGGGGTGACAACGGTTGGAGATCGCTCCATTGAATTGTCACTCCGAGCGCGGTCGAGGAGCGTTACATGCTCTTCAATGACTTCCACCATCGCGCCCTCTTGCAGCATGAACAGGTCGCGGGGCTGGATCAACAGCCCGCCATCGGTGGTGATGTGAAGTACATGGATCGGCTTGCTCGTCTTCGCGCCCTTGGTGGCGAGGATGATCAGGCCATCGGTGGGGGCCGCAGTGTTCATCGCCGTGAACAGACGATCGCCGATCGGCGCGACCTGTCCGTAATGGGCTTTCACCGGGCCGTGCGACAGGTGGTGCTTCAGGCTATCGATGACGATGCCCTTCTCCGACTTCAGGTCATCGCTCAAGTCGGCGCGGAAGTAGCCGTTGACGAAGACGACGCGGGTGGTGCCGAAAGGCAGACGTGCGGGCAACGTGACAGCGACATCGCCTTTGGCTGCCGTGTACGGATCCTTGAACAGCTTGCCGACACGCGTGTATTTCCACGCCTCGGTCCTGATCGTGGGGATGGGCAACGCATGTACTTGCGCAAGGGCATCAGCGGCACCGGGCCAAGCCGAGCCGTCGAGCAAGGGCAGCACGCCCGCTTTCGGATCCGTGGCGGTTGCTGTGGTCATCATCTGATCGTCTGATTTTCTGATCATCTGATCGATCACGCGTGTTCCTTCACCCAGTCGTAGCCTTTCTCTTCCAGTTCCAGCGCCAATTCCTTCGGGCCACTCTTGATGATGCGGCCATCGGCCATCACGTGTACGAAGTCAGGGATGATGTAGTCCAGCAAGCGCTGGTAGTGCGTCACCACGATGAAGGCGTTGTTCTTCGTGCGCAGCTTGTTCACGCCGCCGGCCACGATGCGCAGCGCGTCGATGTCCAGGCCGCTGTCGGTCTCGTCGAGGATGCCCAGCTTGGGTTCGAGCATCGCCATCTGGAAGATCTCGTTGCGCTTCTTCTCGCCGCCGCTGAAGCCCACATTCAGGTGGCGGTGAAGCAGGGACTTGTCTCCCGCATTTGCGGGATCGGCGTCCATTTCCACCAGCTTGGCGCGTTCGCGGACCAGCGTGAGGAAATCCTTGCCACCGAGTTCCGCGAGACCGTTGGCCTTGCGGGTCTCGTTCATGGCGGTGCGCAGGAAGTTCATGTTGCTCACGCCCGGGATCTCCACCGGGTATTGGAAGGCGAGGAAGATGCCTTTCCAGGCGCGCTCTTCGGGCGATAGTTCGAGCAGGTCGGCGCCTTGGTAGGTTACCGTTCCTTCGGTCACCTCATATTCTTCTCGGCCGGCGAGGACGTTCGCCAAGGTGCTCTTTCCAGAACCATTAGGTCCCATGATGGCGTGGACTTCACCAGCCTTCACTTCCAAGTTCAGTCCTTTCAGGATTTCCTTCCCTTCTATTCGGGCGGACAGGTTTTGAATTTTCAGCATTGCTCAATCCCGCGCTATTTAGAATCGGTCAAAACAAGGCGGGGCTCAAAAGTAGCCCGTCGCACTTCTCGCCGATACTGGAACAGTGGAACCGGGCGGACTACCGTCCTCGACTTGCGCTCAAGGCCACCCCGCCAAGTTGCAGCCGGAACCTGCTGCGCTTCGCAGTCCGCTGGGCCTCCAGGCCAGCGCGTTCGCCACTAAGGGCGCCCAACCCCTTGTCGATGGCGGCAACCGCGTCACCACCATCCAATGCGCGCTGCTCCACGCCGGGTTGGCCCAGCACTTCGCGCCGCACGGCGCCAGTGAGCACTTGTCCGATGGTCAGGTGCTCCGGCGCTGCAGCCAATGCTTCTTCCAGAGGAGCTGGTGCAGGGCCTGTTGTGGGGGCCACCCCGACAGGCTGCGCGCTGAGCGGGTCGCGTTCCAAGGCGGGTCGTTGTGTTTGGGCCAGCATGGGCTCGTCGCGTTCGCTTCGTAGTTCCGGCGCAACGCGCTGGGGAGCGGGATCGTGGCCCTCCAACTTCCGATCGGGCGCAACAGCTTTGCGCGGAGCGACCTGCTGCTTACGCTCCTCGTTCTTCAATGTACCGGGCTCCTTCCCTTCTTGATCCGGATCAACGACCTCCGCCGCTCCTTCGTTCTTCTCGATAGGCGCTGGCCCTTGCTTCGGCAAGGTCGGTTGGTCGTTCGCAAGCCCGGGGCCAACAGGATCGGGTCCTGCGCTTTGCTTGAAGATCACCCAGCCCAAGCCCATCACCAGCGCAATGCTGGCGGCAGCGGCCAAGCGCATCCACCTACCACCGATCGGGATCACGCGGACTTCCTTCTTCTTCAAGCGGTCCTTGTCCTCGAATACAACAGCCTCGCGCTGCACGACCGTCCGGGACATCAACGCCCACTGCTTCGCGGCGTTCACATCGCTTGCGATCAACTTGTCCAAGGCCACACGCTGTTGAAGGCTGAGGTCGCCTTCCAACCGCGCCACCAGGAAATCGTCCAGCCGGTGGGCATCGGGCAAGCCTTGCGGCGGGAACGTGCGCATGAGCGAATCCTTGCCCTCGAAAACAACATCCTTCTCCGTTGCGCGCGCAATAGCGGTGAGCTTGGACTCGCGCTCGAACCGTTGATGAGCAACCATGAACAAGCGCACCGCTTCTTCCTGCTCCTTGGACAGGTCACCCTCGTGAAGGGCGATGAGGAAGTCGCCGATGGTCTGTTCGTTCGGTGCGCGCTGCGGTGGCAGTTCACGCCTCAACGAATCCTTGTCTTCGAACGGGACTTTGTCGGCACCGATGAACGCATCGTCGACCACGCCCCCATCTTCCGTGGAAAGGTCCGGATTGGCCAGAAGAAACGCCTCCAGTTGGCGCTCCTGTTCGAGCGTCAGGTTGCCTTCCATGCGGTCGAGCAACCAAGCTTCGTATGTCGTGCGGTCCAAGATCAAAGCACGAGTTCGAGTTTGCCGATGTATTCCTTCAATGCGGTGCGCCCCCGATAGATGTACACCTTCACCTGGGGCAAGTTCAGGCCTGTGATCTCCGCGATCTCTTCGTAGGCATAACCCTCCAGGTCGCGCAGTAGCACAACGCTGCGCTGCACATCGGGCAGGGTGGCCAGTGCTGTGTCCAGTATGGCCTTCAGGTCGGGGTTGCTCTGGTGGGTGCTGCGTAGATCGTCATGGTGCTCTTCCATGCGAGTGCTGCGCTGCCCTTTGCGCACGGTATCCACCAAGGTGTGGTGCGCTGTGGTGAAGAGGTAGCTCTTGGCCTTGGAGGCATCCACCTCCTCGAGCTTGGTCCAGAGCCGGGCAAAGCTCTCCTGCACCACATCCTTGGCGGTATCCTTATCGCGCAAGTGCTTCAAGGCGAAGCGGTAAACCCCGTCACTGTGCATGTCCACGCAGCGGTTATAGTCCTCAACGGTCATCGTGCAACAAGGGGGTCGATCGTGGGACGGGCAGCCCGGGGAGGAAGTTACAGGCCGCGGAAGAGTCCGTGCCCAAGGCTCCCGGCCTACTTTTGTCCCGATGGCCAACGGTCAACAGTTGCACACTCTTCCGTTCGACCAATGGGGGCTGGGTTTCCAGCGGCCTTTGTTCATCGCCGGGCCGTGCAGCGCGGAGAGCAGAGAGCAAGTCCTGGACACTGCCCAGGGGATCGCACACCACGCCCCACAGGTGAAAGTGCTGCGCGCCGGTGTATGGAAGCCGCGCACCCAACCCGGGCATTTCGAAGGCGCCGGCGAGAAGGCATTGGCTTGGCTGGTGGAAGCAAGAGAGACCACCGGTCTGAAGTTGATGGTGGAGGTAGCTACGGCCGAGCATGTGGAAGCCTGCCTCAAGGCTGGGATCGACATGCTTTGGATCGGCGCACGAACCACGCCCAACCCTTTCAGTGTCCAGGAGATCGCGGATGCGTTGAACGGTAGGGATGTGCCGGTTTTCGTGAAGAACCCCATCAACCCCGACCTGCATCTTTGGATAGGGGCGCTGGAACGCCTGGGCCGTGCGGGCCTCACGCGGTTGGCCGCCGTGCACCGGGGCTTCAACTGGTTCGAGCGCACCAGCTACCGCAACAGCCCCATGTGGGAGTTCCCCATCCGGCTGAAGGCACGCTTCCCCGAACTGGAACTGGTGTGCGATCCCAGCCACATCAGCGGTACCACACAGCACATTGCCCAGCTGGCGCAGCAGGCACTGGACCTCAACTTCAGCGGGTTGATGATCGAAGCCCACAGCGACCCTGCGACCGCCCTGAGCGACGCCCAGCAGCAGCTCACCCCGCAACGCCTAGGGGCACTTCTGGCCGACTTGATCGTCCGGGAGCAACACCCTGGTCAGAGCAGCGATCGCTTGCAGGAGCTGCGGGACCTCATCGACCAGCTGGACGAGGAGATCGCGCAGAAGCTGGGCTCGCGGATGGACATTGCCGAGCGGATCGGCGAGTGGAAGGCCGACCATAACGTGGCTATTGTGCAACCGGAGCGCTGGGAGCGCATCATGCAACGGCAGCTCCGTCTGGCGGGGCCCCTGGGGTTGTCGCGCACCTTCATCGAAGACCTGATGAACGCCATCCACAAGGAGAGCATCCGGCGGCAGACGGAAGTCTTGGAGGGCCGCCAAGGCTCCATGGCAGGATCCCACGGCGATCGTGGAGAAGTCACCCGGGGCTGATCGAGCACCCGTCTATATTCGGGCCGCTCTTGCGGGAACCTGCACCCTAAGGCAACAAACCGATGCTGAATCGCTACCTCCTTCCCTCCGTGTTCGTCGCCCTGCCCGTCATCGTTCAGGCGCAAGCGACGTTCACCAACACATCCACCCTGCTGAACACGCCCACCCACACCGGGGGCAACACCGGTGTGGCCGACTTCAACGGAGATGGGCTGGATGATATCCTGATCCTTGACGAAAGCAAGAATGTGGTCATTGAGTTCCAGCGCGCAGATGGCTCGTTCGACCGCGTGGAGTACGGCGCCGTAAGCACTGCATCGCAATGGGGCTGGGCACTGGGCGATACCGACAATGATGGTATACTGGACGTGTTCTGCGGCGGCAGCTACGACGGTGTGCACCACATGAAGATCGATGGTGTCACGGGCACTGTTACCGACCTGAACAACGGCAGCATCTTCATGCAATGCGCCAACATGGCCGACATGAACAACGATGGCTGGCTCGATGCCTTCGCTTGCCACGACGACGGTGCGCCGCGCCAATGGTACAACGACGGCATCGGCACCCTGGACAACTACACGGGCATTGATTTCACCACGAACCCGGTGAGCGATATGAGCGGGAACTACGGCAACACGTTCACCGACTTCGACAACGACGGCGACATCGACTTCTACATCACCAAGTGCCGTCAGTTCATCAGCGACCCGAACGATCCGCGCCGTTGGAACCGCCTCTTCGTGAACGACGGCAACGGCAACTACACCGACCAAGCCACTGCCTACGGGCTCTTCAACAATGGGCAGAACTGGGCCAGCGACTTCGGCGACATTGACAACGACGGCGATCTTGATGTGGTGACCGTTGACTACAGCGACCAGATGTACCTCTACGAAAACGATGGCACCGGCCACTTCACGGAGATCACTGCGGGCAGCGGGCTCGAGGTTCCCTCGAACTTCTTCCAGGTGACCATGCGCGATTTCGACAACGATGGTTTCTTGGACATCATGATGTCCGGCTGGGACAACGCCTACTTCAAAGGGAACGGCGACGGTACCTTCACGGAAGAGAACAACAAGTTCCCGGCTTCGAAGACCATGCACACACACGCCGTGGGCGACCTGAACAACGACGGTTTCGTGGACGTGTTCGCCGGTTACGGCGATGGCTACGTGGACCCCGACATGAATTTCGCCGACCGCATCTGGATGAACGATGGCAACGCCAACCATTGGTTCGGCGTGCGTTTGCGCGGTACGGTGAGCAACCGCAGCGCCGTGGGGGCGCGCACTTGGCTGTACGGTCCGTGGGGCGTTCAAACCCGCGAGGTGCGTGCCGGCGAGAGCTATGGCATCGTGAACAGTTTCGCGGCCAACTTCGGGCTCGGCAGCAGCGCGCAGATCGACTCCTTGGTCGTGACCTGGCCTGCAGGCGGCCGCCAAGTGTTCACCGGCCTCAACGCCGATGAGTACGTGAGCGTTGTGGAGGGTGAATGCATGGCACCCTTCGCGAGCATCACCGGACCGACCGTGGTCTGCCCGGGACAATCCATCGACCTGACCGTAAGCAGCGGCAACGGCTATACCTGGAGCACCGGTAGCACCGCTCAGACCATCACCGTGAACGCCGCCGGCATCTATTCCGTGACCGTGGACAATGGCAACGGCTGCACATCGTGGACCAGTTACGTAGTGCTCGAGAACCCGGATGAGACCCCTGAAGTTTCGTTGTCCGGCACCGCCGAATTCTGCGATGGTGAAAGCCTGACGCTCACATCAAGCAGCGCGAGCGGGTACACATGGAGCAATGGTCAAACGACGCAAAGCATTGTGGTGACCTCTTCGGGCAACTACAGCGTCACGGTGCCTTCCTCTTGCGGCACCTCTACTTCCAGTATTGTTGCGGTCAACGTGCTCAGCATCCCCGCAGCACCCACGGCCAACGATGTGTTCCTGCCTGCCCCGGGCACGGCCACGCTGAACGCCACCGGCGGGAACGTGTCGTGGTACGATGCAGCAGTTGGTGGAAACACGGTCGGCACAGGAAACAGCTGGACCACCCCTTTCCTGAACAGCAGCACTACCTACTGGTGCTCGGACATGAACGGCAGCGGCGATCCCGCGGCCTTCGGCGGTGAGACCGACCGTGATGGCACCAACGGTCAATACCTGAACAACAACAACAACTACCTGATCTTCGATGCCACGCAGGATTTCATCCTGGTGAGCGTTAAGGTGTATGCACAAGGTGCTGCAAACCGCGTCATAGAAGCGTTGGACGAGAACGGCAACATCATTGCGCAGGGCTCCTTCGCTGTGCCCGACGGCGAAAGCAGAGTGGAATTGAACTTCGCTATTCCGGCCGGTACTGACCACAGCCTCCGCTGCGGAACGGGCAACCCGCAGTTGTGGCGTGATGGGTTGAACAGCAACCCGACCTATCCCTACCAGTTGGGCACCTTTGGCGCCATCACCTCCAGCAGCGCAAGTGGTGGCAATGCTCTGGAGTACTACTACTACTTCTACGATTGGGAAGTGGCCGACAATGCAGCTAGTTGCGAGAGCCAGCGTACCGAGGTGCTGGTGGATGTGGCCAGCAGTGTGGGCGAGGTTGCAGGCGGCGCCACGATCACCGCTTGGCCCAATCCCGCGAACGATCAAGTGAGCGTGTCGTTCCCAAGCGGCTCCAGTGAGGTGCGGATCACCCTCAGCGACCTGAGCGGGCGTGTGGTGCTGGGCACCCAGCTCGATGCGAAGGCTCTGGCTGCTGGTTTGGCGACCATCGACTTGAACGGCCTCGCAGCCGGGACCTACAACCTGGCACTGGCAGGGGGTGTGAACGCCGTGCAGCGCATCGTGTTGCGCTGATCGACCTCTGGAAGAACTTGAAGAGGGGCCCGCGAGGCCCCTCTTCTCTTTGGTGCGGGCCGGAACCCCGGGGGCAGATGTTGCGTTGAAGCGGCCAACACCGCAACACCATGAAACAACTCATACCCGCACTTGTCATCGCTGTCTTGTTCTCCGCTTGCGCCATGGAGGAGAACCCCGTGGTACAGACCATCACGCCGGGCTGTGGCACCGACGGCAATCGAATGGAGGCCGACCTGGGCGGGGCGTCGTTCTGTGCAGAGGGCAACCTTACGGCCATCGCAGGCGAAGGCGGGCTCATCATCACCGGTCTCGCCTTGAACGGCGTATCACTCACCCTCCAGGTCGACTCGCTCTTCATTGGCCAGCACGAAAGCAACGAAGCCAGCAACAACATGCTCCTCATGGAGCAAGGCCAGTCCTACACCGTTGCACCCGGCGCTGAGGGCACCATTACCGTGGACAGTCACGACGCCGTGACCAACAGCGTGAAGGGCTCCTTCGCCGCTGGATTGATCAACCCGGAAAGCGGCGTGCAGCGCTCGGTGAGCGGCACCTTCGAAGTGACGTACACCAACCAGCAGTAAGCTGAAGGCGCGGCTAACTTGCCGCGCATGTCGAAAAGGATAACGGCCTCTTTCCCCGACGATGCCGCGCTGCGCGTCGCAGTAGTGGGCCTTGGTGGCCTAGGATGCGCTGCGCTGCCACGCATGGGCCGCTGGCCGCTGGCCAAGCTCTCGCTTATTGATGGCGATCGTGTTGAAGAGCACAACCTCGACAACCAGGAACTGTACGCGCCGATGGACATCGACGCATGGAAGGCGGAAGTGAGCGCAGCGTGGATGCGGCAGCTCCTGCCCGGGTCGACCATCGTTCCGCACAGTGTTTTCTTGGGCGCAGCGAATTCCGAGCATTTGCTGGCCGAGCACGACATCGTACTGGAATTCACGGACGACCTGCACGCCAAGCAGGCCATCGACAACGCCTGTGCTGCGCTGGCCATTCCCCTGGTGAGCGCCGGGGTGCACGCCAAGCAGGGCCAGGTGATCGCGCTGCACGGACCCGGTGCCGGGCACAAGCTCACGCGCAAGGATCTCTTTAGCGGACGGCCCGGCGGCGAGCAGGACGGATGCGATATGCGCAATGTTCCGCTTGAACTGCTGGACGATGTTGCGCGCCGTGCAGTGTCGTTGTGCCGCTCGCTGCTCTTGGGCGAACCTGTGGTGAACGGCCGCATCGAACTCCTGCACAAGGACCGTTGGACGATCATCGATCCACCGGTCATGGCCTGACCATGGACGCGTGGTGGTTCATAGCGCTCGTGGCGCTGGTCGCTTTCCTCTACTCCATGGTCGGTCATGGCGGTGCCAGCGGATACCTGGCGTTGATGGCCATCGCTGGCGTGTCGATAACCGCTGCACGGCCAGCGGCTCTTGTGCTCAACTGCTGCGTCAGTACGATCGCCTACGTGCACTTCGCCCGCGCGGGGCACTTCTCTTGGAAGGTGTTCTGGCCCTTCGCGCTTCTGAGCGTTCCCATGGCCTGGCTCGGCTCACGGGTTGAACTCGACCCGATCCTCTACAAACGTTTGCTCGCCATTTGCCTGTTGGTCGCAGTGGCGCGTATGCTGGGGCTTTTCGGGAAGAAGCAGGTCGATCAACGGGCAGTACCGATCGTTGTTGCGGTGCTGATCGGTGCGGCGCTAGGACTGGTCTCGGGGTTGATAGGCATCGGTGGCGGCATCCTGCTCAGTCCCATTCTGTTGTTGGCGGGATGGGCCGATACCAAGACGACCGCGGGTGTTTCTGCGCTCTTCATTCTGGTGAACAGTTTGAGCGGGCTAGCTGGGCTATCCGGGTCGGGGCTGCCCAACATTGAATGGAGCTGGTTGTTGGCTGCACTGGCCGGTGGAGCATTGGGCAGTTGGATCGGTGCGGAGAAACTCTCGGCGGTGCGGCTGCGTCAGGCTTTAGGATTGGTCCTGCTGTTCGCATCCATCAAGCTCGTCCTGCCATGATCAGCGTGGAGGAAGCCCGCCGCATCATGATGGAGCATGTGCCCGTGCTGCCTTCACTGTTCCTATTTCCCGATGAAGTGAGCGGCTACTATCTCGCTGACGATGTTGTGGCCCCGTTCGACCATCCGCTCTTCGACATGAGCGCCGTGGACGGCTACGCGGTGCGTGGCGAACATCCATGGAGCGTCGTTGGCGAGGTAGCAGCTGGTGACGTTTTCAATGATGTGCTCGGTGATGGTGAGTGCGTGCGCATCTTCACCGGAGGACAGGTGCCTACAAGCGCGACCACAGTGGTGATGCAGGAGCGGTGCGCCCGCGATGGCAACACCGTGACATACACCGGCGCGCCTATCGTTCCGGGCGCGAACATCCGGCGCCAAGCCGAGAGCATCCGCTCAGGTGAACTATTGCTGACGGCCGGCACCTTGCTGAACCCGGCCGCCATCGGAGCGATGACATCGGTTGGCGTGCATCAGGTGGAAGTGCGCCAGAAACCGCTGGTGAGCATCCTGCGCACGGGCGGCGAGTTCATCGATGCTGAAGGCGTGAAGCCCGGTCGCATCTTCAGCAGCAACGATCGGATGCTGGCCGCTGCATTGGATGAACAAGGCATGCTGGAAGAGCAGAGCCTCTTCACCTCCGGCGACGCCCTCAACGAACTGGTGCCGATGATCCGAGCCGCCTTCGAAAACACCGATGTGCTCATCACAACAGGCGGCGCTTCCGTCGGTGAGCACGATCTGGTGCGCACCGCACTGGAACGTTCCGGTGCCACCATCCATTTCCATGGGGTAGCACAGAAACCCGGCAAACCCATGCTGTTCGCAACGTTGGGCAACAAGCCCGTGTTCGCGTTGCCCGGGAACCCGCGGGCCGTGCTCGTTCTCTTCCACGCGTATGTGCTGCCCTTCCTGCGCAAAATGCAGGGCGCGCACGATCCGTGGCCCCGCACCGAGCAACTACCCGTGTCGCACGCGCTCAACGTGAAAGGCGACCGCGCCGAGTTCCGCGCCGCCCACGTGCGCAATGGCCGTGTTACGCTGCTCACGGACGAGGGCTCGCACATGCTGCGCTCCCTCATTGAGGCCGACGCGCTCGCCTACCTGCCCCCCACGCAGCGCACCTGGAACGAGGGTGATCCCGTGGAGATCCACTACCTCACACGATGATGGACCGCCAGTGGACCGGTGTTGTGCTGGCCGGCGGTCAGAGCAGCCGCATGGGCCGGGACAAGGCTTTGCTGGAGTTGGATGGTACCACCATGCTCGATCATGCCATAGAACGCCTGCGCCCGCACTGCCGCGAGATCCTGGTGATCGGCGATCCGGACAAGTACGCACCGGAGCACGCCACCGTGGTCCCGGACGACCGGCCCGGCCTGGGTCCTTTGGGCGGACTTGTCACGGCGCTCCGGCATGCGCGTTATGTGCGCACGCTGGTGATCGCGTGCGACCTTCCCCATCTCAACGACCGCCTGCTCTACCTGCTGAAGGCGGAACTGATCGGTGACCGCGATGCCGTGGTGCCCAACCACAGCGGCATGCTGGAACCGTTGGCCGCAGCGTACCACCGTCATGCCATCGAAGCCTTCACCGCGCAACTGGACAAGGGCGAACTGAAAATGAGCAAGGCCTTGGATGCCGTTCGCACCGCCTATACCGACGTGGAACCCGGTGAACAGGGTTGGCCCCCCGACCTCTTCCGGAACATCAACGCGCCGAGCGATCTTTGAAGCCCCGCTCCTATCATGAAAGTGCTGCTGTTCGGGATGATCGCCGAGAAGGCCGGGGCCGAAGCCTTGGAATGTTCAGCGCCCGATAGTGCCACATTGAAGAACGTGCTGGAGGAACGTATCGATGGCTTGTCCGCCATGAGCTATGCCATTGCCATCGACCGGGTGATCGTGCATGACAACCGGGAACTGGCCGGGAACGAGGAAGTTGCGGTGCTACCACCGTTCGCAGGAGGATGAGCGATCCGAAACCCCATCGCAAGCGCGACATCTTCGTTGACGGTGCCATTGCTCCGGCATTCGTGGCGGAGAGCATCGCCAAGCATGCGACCCGCACGGACATTGGTGCGCACGAGATCTTCCTCGGCCAGGTGCGCGCGGATGTCATTCCGGGCTTGACCCGGGATCGCGTTAGTGCCATCGAGTACACCGCTTATCGCGACATGGCCAACGACCAGATGACCAGCATCCGGGAAGAGGCCTTCGCGAAGTGGCCGACCATGACCTGTCTGCACGTTCATCACAGTTTAGGGACGATCAACGCGGGGGACCTCTGCTTCATGGTCTTCGCGAGCGCGCCGCACAGGCAACAAGCCCGCGAAGCGGTGGCCTTCGTTACCGATGAAGTGAAGAAGCGGTTGCCGATCTTCGGCAAGGAGATCTTTGAGGGTGGCGGGCATGTATGGAAACGGAACCAAGGGTGAATGGTCATTGGTGAACAGCGAATGGATGTTCCACTCTTCCCAGCCGTAGCGACCATCCACCAATGACAATTCGCCATTCACTTCGTCCATGATCGACATCACACACAAACCCACCACGCTCCGCGTAGCCACGGCCGAAGCCACCGTGCAAGTAAGCGCCGCCGCGACCATCGCCGCCGTGAAGGAGAAGCGCGTGCCAAAAGGTGATGTGCTGGAGGCCGCGCGGGTTGCCGCGTTGTTCGGCGTGAAGAAGACGCATGAGCTCATCCCGGACTGCCACCCATTGCCCGTTGAGCACGCCGTGGTGTCGTTCGATGTACGCGACTTGTCCATCGTCGTCACGGTGAAGGTGAAGACCATCTACCGCACCGGCGTGGAGGTGGAAGCCATGCACGGCGCGAGCGTGGCCGCGCTCACCATCTACGACATGCTGAAGCCCATCGACAAGGGCATCAGCATAGAGCGCATCCGGCTCGTTGAGAAGAAGGGCGGCAAGAGCGATTGGAAGGATGCCTTCGACAAAGCGCCGAGCGCCGCCGTGCTGGTCATCAGCGACGGAGTGGCCAGCGGGCAGAAGGAAGACAAGGCCGGAGCAACGATCACAGAACGCCTGAAGAAGCTCGGTGTGGAGGTCACGGCGCAAGGAGTTGTGGCGGACGAACCGGATGCCATAGCTGCGCAGGTGCGAGCTTGGGCAACGCAAGGCCTCGACCTGATAGTCACCACCGGCGGCACAGGACTCTCGCCGCGCGACCGCACACCCGAAGCCCTTGCCCCCATCCTCGACCGCGAGGTGCCCGGCATCATGGAAGCAGCGCGCGCCCATGGACAGGAACGCATGCCTTGGGCCATGATGAGCCGTGGTGTGGCGGGCATGATCGGTCGAACGCTGGTGATCACGCTGCCCGGCTCAACACGCGGCGCGCAAGAGACTATGGATGCGCTGTTCCCATTCGTGCTGCACGTGGTAAAGGTGCAGGAGCATGCGTTCAGGCATGGGCACTAGGAACCTCCACAGGGCCGCGCATCATGTCCTGCTCTGGCTCGGGGTCGTGGTCACCGTGAGCTGTTCCTCCCGCAATCGCACTTTCCGCATTCCGACAATCGACAACAACGTTTGCAAGCGTCTCAGCGGCGAAGCCGTGTATTACGCCGTGTTCGTTGACTCCAAGTCGACAGGGCCTTGGTCCGCGCATGACATCCGCAGCACGCTCGACTCGATCCGCGTTGCCATGGATTGGATAGAGGGCCAAGCTGCCGCACGGGGTTTCAGGCTCAAGGTCGAAGTTGTGGCACATCAACAGGACGGCATCATGCCTGTGAAAGTCGACCTGTCGAAGAAGAGCTTGGAGAAAACCCTGCTCGGACCGAATGGAGAGAGGGCCATGGACAACTGGGCAGAAAAAGCCGCGCGTCAGGTGGCAGCAACGATACCGCCTGACACCTCCACGATCACAAGGACGAAGAACAACCCAACGAACACGGAGCGTTTGATCGCACGCATACGGGATGTTCATGCGGTGGACAACGTCGCCCTTTTCTTCATGGTGAACAACTACTACAAGGAGGACCTATCTGTAGTCCTCCATGCCGGACAGAATGACAAGGTCGAGTACGGTGTGCAGAGCTATAAAAGGCCTTCCGTGATCGCTCACGAATTCTTGCACCTCTTCGGTGCGTTGGACCTCTATGTAACGCCGTTCGACAAGAAGCGCGCGATGCGCAAACGCAAGGAGTTCGCCATGCAAGAGTTCCCAAAGGAGATCATGGCCTTTGCCGAGCGTGATCTAGACTCGTTGGAGATCGGTCCGCTCACAGAGTACTTGGTCGGCTGGAAACCGGAACTCGACCCGCGCTACATCCGCATGATCACAGGAAAGAAGATCCGTGTCGTGAAGTACTGATCGGGCCGTGTTGCGCACGGGTGGAGAATGGCATACGGTCCGGTGACCCACACTCCAGGCGCTCCAGGTTCACCCCCCAATGCTCACCATCGGCCTTTCGCTGAGGTCGTGCAGCACCTCTTCCTGCTTTTCCGGTTTGAACGGTGGTAATCCACCGAGCATGACGTGTTTCGCCAGCACGTTCCCTTCGACCAGCGACCCGATGTCCTCTCCCCTTCTCAGCGCGGACAGCAAGTCGGTCTCCTCGCGGGCAAAGAGGCAGTTGCGCATCTTTCCCTCCGCCGTTAGCCGCAAGCGATCGCAGTCGCCACAGAACGGTTCCGTCACCGTGCTGATGACAGCGAAGGTGCCGGGCCAATCGGCCACGCGGTAGGCCTTGGCGGTGCTGTGCTTGTCGTCGCTCAGTTTTGCGAACGAATGCACGCTGCCGATGTGGCCGAGCATCTCGGCGTAGGTGTAGACGCGCTCCCGTCCCCAGTGATTGCCGGCGAAGGGCATGAACTCGATGAAACGCACATGCACCGAGTAGGAACGCGTGAATTCCACGAAGCGCAGGATCTCGTCATCGTTCATGCCGCGCATCACGACCATGTTCACCTTCACGCGAAGGCCACGCTCCAGCGCCTGTAGAATGTTCGCGTGCACCTTGTCGAACCCGTCGCGGCGGGTGATGCGCTTGAACCGATCGGCATCGAACGTGTCGAGGCTGATGTTGATGCTCTTGAGCCCCGCGTCGATCAAGCCGTCGAGGTGCTTGTCCAGCGACATGGCATTGGTGGTGAGCCCCAACGAAACGCCAAGCTGCGACATGTCGCACACGATGTCCACGGCATCGGGCCGCACCAAGGGCTCGCCTCCTGTGAGGCGGATCTTGGTGATGCCATATCGCTCGACGAAGAGCCTGGCGATGGTCGCGATCTCTTCACGCGTCATCAGTTCCTCGCGCTGCAGGAAGTGCTGGTCCTCCGGCATGCAGTAGGTGCAGCGCAGGTCGCACTTGTCCACGATGCTGATGCGCAGGCTGCGGTGCGTGCGGCCGTGCTTGTCGTTGAGATCCGTCTTCACGACCGCAAGTTACCTTGGCGCATGACCCATGTGCTCATGTGTCCATGTGTCCATGTGTCCATGTGTCCATGTGTCCATGTGTCCATGTGCTCATGTGTCCATTTGTCCACGAGCACATGAAACACAATGACACATGAAGGACCTCGTGCGCTGCGGCTGGTGCCTGAAGGACGACATCTACATGCACTACCATGATACCGTATGGGGCTTCCCAGAAAAGGACGATCGCAAGCTGTTCGCGAAGCTGTGCCTCGACGGCGCGCAAGCGGGCCTCAGCTGGTACACCATCCTCATCCGCACCGAGGGCTATGCGAAGGCGTTCGACAACTGGGACGCGGAGAAGATCGCGCGGTACACGCCGAAGAAGGTCGACAAGCTGCTGCTGGACCCGGGCATCATCCGCAACCGGCAGAAAGTGGAGAGCGTGGTCAAGAATGCGAAGGCCTATCTGAAGATCATGGAAAGCGGCAAGGGCTCGTTCCGCGACTTCCTCTGGAAACACGTGGACCACACGACGATCGTGAACCAGTGGACGGCCATGGGGCAAGTACCCGCGCGCACTCCGATCAGCGATGCGATGAGCAAGGACCTCCAAAAGGCCGGTTTCAGCTTTGTGGGCAGCACCATCGTTTACGCCTTCATGCAAGCGTGCGGCATGGTGGACGACCACCTGGTGGCGTGCTGGCGACGCCAGTGAACGGTGCGGCCGAAGGCGATCTGCGAGATTTGGGGCATGCGCGCGCTGCTGTCTATCCTGGTGGGGTCGTCGATCACGGCCCATGGGCAGCTCCTGTTCGACCATGTGACCGCGATCGATGGCCTGCCGGGCAACGAGGTGCTCATCGTGCACGAGGACAGCAAGGGTTATGTGTGGGCAGGAACGCGCACCGGGCTGGCCCGGCTGGAAGGCGCGCGCATCCGCACCTTCTTCCATGACCGGTCCGACAGCAGCAGCTTGGCACACGACCAAGTGAACGGCATGGACGAGGATGGACAAGGCCGAGCGTGGTTCGCCACCATGGCCGGGCTCTCGCTCTACGATCCAGTGAGCGGTACGTTCCGGTCGTTCCGTGTAAGGGCGGAAGGGAATGCCGCGCACCAGGCGAACCGCATGGTGGACATCCTCTGTGTTGGCGACACGCTCTTGTGGGTGACCACGGAGGACGGCCTCTACCGTTTCGATCCACGCAGCAACCTCTTCACGAAAGCACCGACGGAACGCGCTGGCGAAGGTCCGCCCGGACCGGTGACCTACGCCAACGAACTCTGCTGGGATGCCCGTCGCCAGGGCATGTGGGTGGGCTGTGCGGCAGGGCTCGCCTTCTGGGATGCGCACAAGGATCACTGGCTGGATCACCGCAATTCAACGGATCCGTGGTTCCAGACCAAGAAGGTGCAGGTACCACTGTTGCAACACACCGATACCCTTTGGTTCTTCACCACCAACGATTACACACTGCGGGGTTGGGACCTTACCGATCGTACCACTTGGGAGGTGGATTCAACCGGTGGTGAGCGCAACCACTTCACCTTGCGGTGGCAGGCCATCGATCATCGTGGCGTCCACTGGCTTTCCACCTGGACGCACCGGTTGTTCCAGCGTTCCGCCAATGGGAAGTGGAACGAACAAAAGCCCTCCACCACAGACCCCGCAGCGCTGCGCACCGGACGTATGAACGCAACATGCCTGGCCCGGAACGGCGACCGCTGGTTTGCCACGGACAAGGGCCTGGCCGTGCTCCGCAAGGAGAACGAAGACCTCTCCCTGGTAAGGCTGGACGGGATCACCAAAGGGATCGGCGCTCTGCTGATGCTGCACGACGATACCCTGCTGGTGGGCGGATACAACGACGGGATCGTCCGATGGGTGCCCTCCACCGGGGAGCAACGACACGCCTTGGTGGAACGGACCCTGCAACCGAACGAAGAACGGATCTGGAGCAATTCCATCAACGGCTTCGTACGCGACCGTACCGGCAGGGTGTTGGCCAGCACCACCGGCCAGCCTTTGGAAGTCCATGCTGCGACCATGCAGCTTGTTGAACTGCCGCAGCTGCTGGGGAACCTCCCAGAGGGCCGTCCAGCTCGCTTCACAACCTTCCTCGTGCCCGAAGGCGAACATTACTTGTGGGCCGGTACGTGGGCGCGTGGCCTCTTCCGGATCGACCTCCGCGATGGCAGCGTCGCGCACACCGATGAACGCGGGGGGCCGTTCGGCCGCCTGACCAGGAACGAAACCCTTTCCTGGTTGACCGATCGCCATGGGCAACGCTGGCTGGGCCTCAACAACGGTGGTGGGTTGATGGTCATGCGCAACGGGATGTTCACACCGGTGAAGGAGCCGCGCGGCGGTAACCTTGGTGGTGTGGTGCGGCGCTTGGTGGAAGGTCCTGATGGGGCGATCTGGCTCGGCACGCACGAAGAAGGTGCCATGCGCTACGATCCGGCCACCGGCGAAGTAGCGCACTTCGGTAGGCGGAACGGGTTGCCCGGCGTGCGCGTGGGACACCTGTTCTTCGACACGCTGGGCACCTTGTGGGCATGCACCGACCACGGGATCGCATACATGCGGTCAGGCGCCGACGGGTTCCGGGTGATGCCGCTGCCTGCGGGTCTCGACCCCGCCGATGTGGCGTATGCCAGTGCGCGGCTCTCCGATGGCCGGTTGGTCTTCGGCATTGGCCGCTACCTGCTGCTCTTCGATCCGGAGCGCGGCATGCACACGGCCACGGACCTGCGCGCCGGCATCACCGGGTTCGACATCAACGGCAAGCGCTTTCGCGATGTGCTGCCGTCCGGTGCGATCAACGTGCTTGAAGACGCCCGTGCGCTGAGCTTCGAGCTCGCCGTGGCCGGTGCCCCGCCCGGTGTGGCGCCCTCATTCCGGTTCCGCACGGACACCTCACAGGCGTGGGTCGCCATCGGCACATCCGCGCGCCTCGACCTGTTCGACCTTCCGGTGGGCCGGCATCTGCTGCAGGTGCAATGCAGTGTGAACGGTGTGGACTGGTGCGTGGCATACGACCTGCCCATCACCGTAGAACCCTTGCTGCACCGTGCCACGTGGTTCAGAGCGCTGATGGCGGCAGTCGTGCTGGCTGCGCTGGTACTGATAGCATGGCTATACATGCAAGCCCGTTTGCGCAAACAGCGTGCAGCGTTCGAACGCGAGCAGGCCGTGCTGCAGGAACGCATGCGCATTGCCGGCGACATGCACGACGACCTCGGTGCAGGGCTGAGCGGCTTGAAGTTGCGGAGCGAAATGGCCCTGCGCGTGGAGAAAGATCCCGCGAAGCGCGAACTGCTCGGTTCATTGGCACGCTCGGCAGGCGAGCTCATCGGCAGCATGCGCCAGATCATCTGGACGATGAACGAGGACCAGGGCACCTTGGGTGATCTGGCCTCGTACACCGGCAACTACGCACGCACCTATTGCGAAGCGAACGGACTGGTCGCGGAGGTGGAACTGGATGCGCAGTGGCCCGATGTGCAGCTCACCAGCGAGCAGCGCCGCAACGTATTCCTCTTCGCGAAAGAGGCGCTGCACAACGTTGTGAAGCACGCCGGAGCGAGCACGGTGCACCTGGAGATCCACGTGGACGGAACGCTGCTCCAGGTGGTGGTGGCCGACGATGGCACCGGCTTGCCCAAGGGCGCGGACCACAGCATCGGCAACGGTCTGCGCAACATGCACAAGCGCATCCGATCCCTCGGGGGCTTCCTGGCGCACGGCACCGGGGTGAACGGCCGGGGCACACGCCTCACGGCGGAAGTCCCCATCGGACGTGCACCTAACAAACGTTCTATTGTGGCGCACAACGCCGCGGAACAATTTGGCGCCGCATGAACAGGCCTATCCGTGTGAGCATCGTGGAGGACGACTCCACCATCCGGGAAACCCTTTCCGCATTGTTCGGTTTCGAGGATGGCATGGACCTCTTCACCGTGCACAGCACCGCCGAGGATGCCTTGCTGAGGATCAATGACCACTGCCCGGATGTGATGGTCATGGACATCAACCTGCCGGGGGCGAGCGGCATCGACTGCGTGCGCAACATGAGCCAACGCTGCCGCAGCGCGCAGTTCCTCATGTACACCGTGCACGACGACGACCACCGCGTGTTCGAAGCGCTGAAGGCGGGCGCCAATGGATACATCCTCAAGAGCTCCACCCCCGACGAGATCATTGCCGCCGTAAGGGAGCTGCATGCCGGTGGAAGTCCGATGAGCGCGCATGTGGCCCGGCGCGTGGTGCAGCACCTAAGGCCCTTGGGCGCCACTTCGTCCGTTGCCGATGCCGAGCTCAGCCTGCGCGAAAAGCAAGTGCTGGAACTCCTCGCCGAAGGCCTCCTCTACAAGGAGATCAGCGATCGCCTCGGGATCACGGTGGGCACCATCAAGCAGCACATCCACCGCATCTACGGGAAGATGCACGTGCAGAACCGCACCGAGGCCGTGAACCGGTTCTTCGGGCGGTGACCCGTCAAGGGCATTGCCGCCCGTACATTTCGGCATGCGTATGCCCGTAGCGCCCGTGAGCATCCAACGGCACGACGGACCTGAGCTGTACGCCACGGACGACATCCTCGTTACCGAAGAGCCGCTGGAGATCCGGCTGGGCCATGGTCCGCTGGATGCACGGCAGGAGTTCCGCCTCAGTGTTACCATGCGCACGCCGGGGCACGACGCGGAACTGGCGCTCGGCTTCCTCATCACGGAAGGCATCGTAGCGGACGCCGCCCAAGTGGTGCGCATCGTGCCGTGCGAGAACGTGAAGGATGAGGAACGCGGCAACGTGCTGCGCGCCGAACTGCACCCCGATGTGGAGGTGGACCCCGAACGCTGGCAGCGCAACGTGTACACCACCAGCAGCTGCGGCGTGTGCGGCAAGACGAGCATCGAAGCAGTGCATGCCCAATGCGCACGACCGCTCGGGGCGCCCCCCGCGCTGGCACCAGCGTTGATCACGGCTTTGCCGGAGCGGATGCGCGCGGCGCAGACCCTCTTCAAGCACACCGGTGGCATCCACGCGGCGGCGCTGTTCAACGAGCAGGGCGAGCTGCTGATCCTGCGCGAGGACGTGGGCCGGCACAACGCCGTGGACAAGGTGATCGGTTGCCGTGTCACGACTGCGCTCGATATGACAACCACACAGATCCTCCTTGTCAGCGGCCGCGCCGGTTTCGAGCTGGTGCAGAAGTGCGTGGTGGCGGGCATACCGGCCATGGCGGCCGTGGGCGCACCAAGCTCGTTGGCGGTGCAGCTGGCGCGTGACAGCGGTCTGCTGCTGATCGGTTTCCTTCGCGGCGAGCGCTTCAACGTTTACGCCGGGCAGCTCGCATGATGGACACTGTACCGCACGAACGCATCAGCGAACTGACGCGCGAGCACATCGCCGTGGTGGCGTACGACGCGCAATGGCCAGCGCGGTACGCTGCCATCAAGGAGCGGCTGCTGCGTGAACTGCCGTCGGGCTTCGCGTCGCGCATCGTGCACATCGGTAGCACCGCGGTGCCGGGCCTCAGCGCCAAGCCCATCATCGATGTGCAGGTGGAAGTGGCGCAGCCCGAGCACACGCGCAGCACTGTGGTGCCGCTGATGCGCGACCTCGGCTACGAGTTCATCTGGCGCCCCACCATGGGCGAACGCGCATCGCACTACGCGTGGTTCATAGGCCGCAATGCGCGCGGCGAACGCACCGAGCACATCCACATGGTGGAACCCGATGAAGCCAGCGAGGACCGCATCCTCTTCCGCGACTTCCTGCGCACGCACCCCGCCGAGGCCTCGCGCTACGAAGTGCTGAAGCAACAATTGCTGCACGCACACCCGGCCGACCGCGCGGCCTACACGCAAGGCAAAACGGATTACGTCCGATCTGTTGTCCAACAAGCCCGAACACAACACGCATGAAGACGTCATCGTCCCGCCACTACGGGAAGCTCTTCGCCCTTGCGCTCCTCGGCCTGTGCAGCTCACCGCTGCTGGCCCAACGCACCTTCACCCACACCGCGGGGGACACCACGTACACCATGAAGCAGTACTGGTTCGTGCTGTACACCCGGGGCGATGCCGCGCCGCTGGACAGCGCGACTTCCGCCGCCAAGCTGAAGGAGCACCTGGCCTACCAGGACATGCAGGCTGAACGTGGGCTGATCGTGATGGCGGGGCCCTTCGGCGACAACGGCAATTGGCGCGGGCTGCTGCTCTACGACGTGGAAACCAAGGAAGAGGTGGAAGGCTACCTGAAGGGCGACCCCTTGGTGCAGGCCGGTCGGCTCAAGTACGAGGTGCACCCGTGGTACGGGGCCGTGGGCACGCGTTTGAAATAGGAAGCAGCAACCCCGGCGCCTTTGTGCGTCTTTCCTTCAACTTGACCACATGCGCCCACTCTTACCCTTCGCACTTCTTCTTACCGCCACCGCCGCACAAGCCCAGTTGCAGGTCTCGTGCAGCGGCCAGGACGTCTTCTGCAACAACCCGGCAGGTGAAGTCCATACCACGGTAACGGGCGGCGTTATGCCCTATGTCTATGACTGGAACACGGGCGACACATCGGGGTCCATCTTCAACCTTCTACCTGGTACCTACACGGTGATCGTTACTGACGCCAACCAGGACCAGGCCACCTGCACCTACACGGTAGTGGACCTTGGTCCCATGCCCGACCTTACCACGTGGGTGGGCTACGGTGGCCTGAGCCCCTGCGAAAACACCTGCAACGGAGGCTTCCGCGTGCACTACCCGCCCGGGCTGGTGTGGCCCGTAATGCTCAATACCAATCCGCCGATGACCACCGTGGACGCGCCGTTCCTGGGGTTCAACGCGTATTCCCATGCCGAAGGTGCCTGTGCTGGTGCCACCGTCATCTTCACGCTGACGGACGCTTACGGATGCAACGGCAGCGGTATTGCTACCATTCAGGCCGAGCACGAGATGAACATCGATGTGCTGCAGACCGTAGGCACCTGTACTGGCAATAACAGTGGCAGCGCCACGGTGCGCACCATCGTTCCGGTCAACCTGTACGAGCCTGGCTCGGGCGATGTATCAGTGTGGGACCAGTTCGGCAACAACGCACCGATCGCGGGCGCGTCCGTCGATGGCGATACCGTTTGGTACACCTTCACCGATATGGCGCCGGGCACCTGGACGGCCACCGTTGCGGGCTGGCCCAGCGACGACGGTCCCGGCTGCACCGAGAGCATCACCTTCACCATCCCCGACCTCGGTTTCAACTGCGGCCAGGTGAGCGGTCGTTTGCACCTGGACGAGGATGCCGATTGCGTGCAGGACGTGGATGAAGTGCGCATGGCCAACCAGGTGATGCGCTTTGTGCCGGGCCCCTACTACGCCATCACCGATGCCAACGGTGATTACAGCGCCTACCTGCCCTACGGAAGCTACACGCTGGAACAGCTGAACCCCGATGCCGTGCAACGGTGTCCGGTGGCCGCGCCCATCCCCTTCGATGTGGTGAACGGCTTGCCCGACCCTGTCATCGACATCGCCGATTCGCTCAGCACGGTCTTCGACCTGGAAGCGCACACCGCGAACACCATCGCACGACCGGGCTTCAACTTCAACTACCACCTGTGGGCGCGCAACGTGAGCGGCTACCCCGGCGATCCCGTAACGCTCGACTTCACCTGGGATCCGGTGTTCACCTTCGTGAGCAGCAGCGTGGCGCCCACCACACAGGGCGCCAGCAGTGCCCAATGGCAGTTGCCCGCCGTGCAGCCGTTCGGCAGTGTGGGCGTTACCGTGACGCTGGCCGTGCCGCCCGACCCCCTCCTCATCGGCACCGTGCACAGCGCCACGCTGGTGGCCACCAGCACCATGCCCGAGGGCAACACCGCCAACAACACCAACACCGAAGACCTGATGGTGATGGGCAGCTACGACCCCAACGACAAGCAGGCCCGCACCAGCTCGCGCCTGTCGGACGACACGTACTTCATCGACCTCGATGAGCACATCGACTACACCATCCGCTTCCAGAACACGGGCAACGACACGGCCTTCACCGTGGTGGTCACGGACACCATCAGCGAGCTGCACGACATGGCCACGCTGGAAGTGCTCGGCGCCTCGCACGCCTACGTGCCCAGCATCGTGGGCGGCAACGTGCTGAAGTTCACCTTCAACAACATCCTGCTGGTGGACAGCACCACCAACGAGCCGCTCAGCCACGGCTTCGTGCGCTTCCGCCTGAAGCCCACCGCCACCACGCAGAGCACGGCGCTGCTCACCATCGCGAACAACGCCGACATCTTCTTCGACTTCAACCCGCCCGTGCGCACCAACACCACCGAGCTGCTCACCGACTTCAGCGTGGGCATGGCCGAAGCCGATGCGAGCACCCTGCTGGTGTACCCCGTGCCCGTGCGCGATGCACTGAACGTGCGCCTGGCCAACGCCACCGTGCAGCGTTTGCAGGTACTGGGCACCGATGGCCGCGTGCTGCACCAGCGCAGCGGCACCAGCACCCTCGACGTGTCGCAGCTGGCAGCGGGCACCTACGTGCTGCGCGTGTTCGCCACCGATGGCAGCGAGCACCGGGCAAGGTTCGTGAAGCAATAGCGCGCAACCTCCACAACGCAACAGCCCCCGGAATACGACCGGGGGCTGTTGCGTTCATGCCGTGGCGTTGGTCGCTGCTGCTCACATGAGCAGCACGAAGGCTACCACGAGGACAGCGACAACAATGAAGACCAGCCGCTTCCGCTGGGCCGGCGAGAGCGAAAAGGTGCGCCGGCCACCCGCGCGGGTCACCGGCAGCAGCGCACGCAGCACGTCCAGGAAGTCGGTCTCTTCAACGCCTTCGGACAGGTAGCCGCTTTCGATGAGGGCCGCCCTGGCCACCTCGGCATCCGTGTCCTTCACCAACAGCTTGATGCCGCCGATGGCATTGGCGTACAACGGTTGCGCCGCTACCATGAACTCGTCCTTCTGTGTGCACTCCACGCCTTCGTTCTGCACCATGGCCTGCGCCAGCGCGGCCTCGTGCGCGTGCAGGAAGGAAGCCACCACCACCCAGCGCTCCTTGGCCTTCAGCTCCGCAGTATCGTGTGTGTCGCTCATAACAACGTCCAAGAATAGACCAGCCATCCGCCCAGTGCGATAACGACGATGAAGACGAGCACCACGAACACGGAGGTGCGCTCAACCACCGGCACAGCCTGCCCGTTCATCCACTTGAACTTGCCACCGCAGTCGAAGCAACGGTGCACGCGGCTGGTGATCGGGATCGGCAATCCGGTGAGCAGGAACAAGCCGATGACAGAACCGCGCGCCCACTTTTCGGCGCGCACATCCTGCGACCCACAATGCGGGCAGGACAGCTCAGGTGCGTCGGCAGGCTCCATCATCCCGAAAGAAACCGACTTCACCGGTGCGAAGTGGGCCAGCGACCAAGCGTTGTTGAACGGTGCAGTCCGCGCGGTCTTCTGTTCGCTCGGAAAGGCGCTCGGCCTGCCGAGGGCCTTTCCAAGACCGGCAAGGTTCGTGGAGCAGTAGTTCATTCCCGCCAAAACGCAACCAGCCCCCGGATGCAACCGGGGGCTGGGCTTGGATCTTGGTGAGCGAAAGTGGTTCGTTCTTCGGCTCCGGCGCGTGGGCGCCGCGCTGCTGCTCGACGGTGGACCTTAGTGTGCCTTGGCGCTCGCGATCTCGCTGTCGGGACCCTCGCCGAGGGCGCCCAGCGCGATAACGCGGAACGAGTAAAGCACGTTGGCGGGCAGATCGGTCTTGGTGAACCGGCGACGTGTCGCGGTACCTACCGTTTGCCAGCTGGCCGGTGCGTCGGGGGTGCTGCTCATCTGCACCTTGTACATATGAGCACCGCGCACACCTGCCCATGAAAGGTCGATGGCCCCGGCGTAGGCGCTCATGCGGGCACGCAGATCGGCAGGTGCTACCAGCACGATGGGTGCCGGGGGAGTAACTGCATCGAATCCGCTGCTCAGTGCAATAGCGCTGTCGCCTTCGGCCACACTGTTCACGTAGCGGGCCAGGTCAGACAGCATGGCGCGCAACGTGCGCGCAGCCGTGTTCCTGGTAGCAATGGCTTCGCTGGCGCGGCTGTTGGCCGCCTTGTTGGCGTCCGACAAGGCCGTGCTGGCATCGGTCATAGCAGCAAGCGTGGGAGAAGGATTGGCGAAAGCCAGGTTCCCCGTCATCTTGCCCACCACGTAGTCCGTCTTGCTCACCAGTTCATCCGGTTTCATCCGGGTGGCGCCTGCTTTCACAAGAGTTTTCATGTGGGTTTGCTTTTTAGGGTTTTGCCTGAGGTGTATCTTCCTGGATTTGCTTCGGCCCAGCGGCCCCGGTCCGTTTGCATCCGGCCCGTTGCCTTTGTTGCTGTCCGAGGGGCCGTAACAGGGGGGCGTGTAGTCCGGGTTACAGAAAGCGGTTTTGTTGATAACCACTGACAAACGCTGCTGGCCCACGCTGGCGCTGCAACCGATGGTGTTCATCGCGCGCTCAAGCACCCTTCATTTTTAACAGTTCACCTGACAGCGGGTCAGTTCACAACCGATGGTGTGCTGCACTACACGTTCCAATTCCACGACTGCACTGCGGCGTTGTTGATCCGATCAGCCGCTGGTTGGATCCAACCAGCGGCATTGTCGATCCAACTAATTGCTCGTTGGATCCGATCCGCGGCATTGTCGATCCAATTTGTTCTCCGTTGGATCCGATCTGCGGCATTGTTGATCCAATCTGTTGCTGGTTGGATCCAAACAGCGGCGTTGTCGATCCAACCAATTGCTCGTTGGATCCGATCTGCTGCAGTGTTGATCCAATCTGTTTCAGCTTGGATCCAACCAGCGGCATTGTCGATCCAACCGGCCGTTTGTTGGATCCGATCTGCCGCCCAGCAGCACTGAACGGCGGCCTTCCTGTGCCACAAAACGGACCGTCAGGTGCACCCGCGCGCACGGTGCCCGCACCCGAAAAATACCCTGAACTGGGTATTGCGGTGGCCCTGGGCACGGGCGAGCTTCGTTCTGTGCTAGTGCACGGTTTGGCAGCGGTGTTCGCCGAGGCCCCCGGCCCCGGACTTTGCGTGCGTGCGAGCGTGCGCACCGCAGCAGGCACCACCACCGTTGACCTGCACGAGCAGCTGGCCTTGGAGAACGAGAACGCCCGCCTACAGCACCTGCTCAGCTGGCACAACCGCCACCGCGCCGAGCACGGCCTGCCCGGGCGGGCCATGCACTTCAACTTCT
Organism: Flavobacteriales bacterium; assembly: GCA_016699575.1. Lineage (NCBI taxonomy): Bacteria > Pseudomonadati > Bacteroidota > Flavobacteriia > Flavobacteriales > Flavobacteriales bacterium. The sequence continues at coordinate 1,530,470 of CP064979.1, forward strand.
GCTGGGGCCAGTGCCACGTGTGGGAGAACACGCCCGGCCGCAGCGGCACTGTCTCCTGTCTGCCGTGCGACCCCGGCGCGCGCAGCTTCCGGTTGCACGTGCGCTGTTTCTTCCTGCACAAGAACGACTGGCTCTATGGCCTGCGCCGCTTGCCGCCCCTGCACCTGCACGCCAAGGTGGCGCGCATCAAGCTGATGCAAAACCCCAACAGCCCCGGCACGCATGTGCGCACGTACCCCGGTGAGTGGCGCCCGCTAGCACCGCGCAGCCTGGTGCTGGCCGAGGCCTACCACATCCACAAGGACTGGTACTGGTGGGAGGTGGAGGTGTGGGGGTGAGGAAACGTAAATTCACCAACCATGTTCGAGCTTAGTAGTTGCTGGAAGGGCTACTGGCCAGAGGCCCAAGACCGAGGCGCACTCGCTGCAAGTGAGCCAGTGCGGGGACATCACGAGCAAGCGCCAACATTTCACCAGCCTTGAAGCAGAAACAAGCGAACCCATACGACGTCATGTTCGATGGTCTCACGAAGCAATTGCTTGAGGTCAAGGACGTGGACAAACTTCTAGACACTCCGGGGGGAAAGCGCTTCATCGAGTTCATCTCCGTGTGTCAGTACGAGATGAATGGCTTGATTGCCTTTTACAAAAAGGTCATCATCCCGGCTATCAATAGGAACAGTGTTGAACAACTCCAGCTATGGAGGCAATCGCGGTACAGCAGGACAATCAACATCGTTGAGGACCATTTCCGGGAAGACAAGTTCATGATGATCAGACTTGCATACGTACAACTCTATCACCGCTACGAGTCTTTCATCAACGGACTCCTCACGCACTGCGAGCAACTCTCTGAAACTCCAAGCTACCCCCCCGGCACTCTATACGACTACATCACGACCAAGCTGGAAGTTGACCTCAAGAGACCCAGCTACCACCAAACACTCAAGGAAGTCAACTTCGTAGCGAACTGCGTTAAGCACACTAACGGATTGCCCACAAGGTCCTCCCCACCCGAGCGCTTCAGAGAGTCAAACAAGACCATCGCTATACGAATTCCCGATGCTGAGCTTTACAATGACATAAAGGCCATTCGAATCCTAATGGCTCAAATCATCCAACATGTCCTTCACGTGCACATGTTTCTTCTGCTCCGGGACATAGGCGCTGACCGTACAAACCCACTTCAATTCCTCTCTAGCTTGGCTGTATCTTTGAGCGAAGCATCCTTGCACGAAGAGTTCAGATCGTTCAGAGACTTTTACAAGTGCTCTTCGTGAATTAATCGTACGGTTCAACTCGATGCGCCTCCATCGTTAGTGCTCTTTCCAATACGAATTCATGGCTTTTGCGCTACTCATTGTACAAAGGGCATGCCCTGGCGGTTCGGATTAGCGCACCATGTGGCAATTCCTTCGATGAAGGCCCAAATATCCCCTGCACCTGGTCTTACGTAGTGCTTGTCTGTAGAATCCGAACCCAGCCTTTCGAATGCGCGCGGGACCCCGCAGTAGCTCGCGTAGGCCCGCGCTCGGCTTAGCCGAGTGCGCTTCAGTCTAGGGCCTTCGGCCCGCCTTATCGGAACTACGGATCAGATCAACCCCTCTTGCCGAACCGCTGCTGGTGGAGCGGCGAAGGCCAACGATAGTCAGGATCGTTGTTCTGTAGATCCACCACCTCGTTGATCGCGGCAAGAAAAAGCCTGGGATCTTGCTTCAGCTCCAGCGGCTGCTCGTTGGCCGGCTCCACGGCCTGGTAGAACATGAACAAGGTCTGCAACCCCTTAGTGGCCTGTGGATCGAGCAACTTGTAAAGCACCTTGGCCAGCACCCGGGGATCGGAGGAAGGCGGGAGATCCCCCAAGCGGGTAATGATCTGGGCAGCGGCACGCATGGCTGGATCCGTGAAGGTGGCCAGGTTCTGCTGAAGGAACGAACGGAAGTCCATGCGGTTGTGAACTCTGTACTTGGTAGGGGATCAGCGGGAGAGCTCCGCCGCCGGTTGGAAACAGAACGCCAAGCCCAGGACGATGAACCCTGCCAGGGCCAAGCGATGGCGCGAGCGATCACGTTGTCGGATGGCGGGCAGCTCACTCTTGTTGTACATGATCGTTCTGCTGTCGGGCTTTTGGTACACCAGCACGGTGAGCAACAGACCTACACCGTTGCAGAGCAGCGCGGCGGCGTTGAGCAGGCCTGGAGGGTTCGCTTCGCGGGGGCTCTTTGCACATCTTTCATTCAAGCTATCACTGGTTCGCATATAGTCATGCGTGAGAACGTGAACCACTTGATCGCGGCGTATCGGAATTACGTTCGGAAAGAATACGTGTGCTCATTGTGTCCATCCAAACTCTGGAACGCTTTGCAGGCGATCAAGGAGTTCTATCAGCGCATCAAGAAGACTTGGGAGGAGAAGAACGCGGAGGAAGATGTGAGGGCATACGTGACCTCCACTCCTCATTCTCCCGATCGATCAGATCCCACACATCCTGAAAAGTGAGATCCGGATACTTTTTCCACTTGACGTAATCCGGATCAAACCGCGAAATCTTCATCGTTCTTGCATAGTTGAAGAACCTCATCACTTTTTCGTGCATGCTGCTCAGTGTCCAAAGGCGTTGCTCCAACTGTGAGTTCTGAGAAGACGATTCCGGGGCCGGAAGCTTCTGGAGAAACAAAACAGTATCTGCCCGATCTGCCAACCAACCATCAAGCGCTTCCCGGTTTTCAACAAGGACTTCGTCGATATGAAGTAAGGAGAACTCCATGGCACTAGTGTGAGCATCAAAGCGCTTGCTACGCATCATTATGTCATAGGCAGGAGGGTTGTCATACACCGACCATTTTTCAAATACACGCTCATCAATTGATGGGTCCCTCGGTTGGTCCTGATATAGCTTTTGAACCATCTCCCCCCAACTGTCGAGGAGATTGAATATGGCATTGTCCACATCCTGTTGTTTCTCGAACCTCCGCTTCATTTCCGGCCAATGGCTCACCACGAGATGGAAGATGTAACCCGAGACGAATGAGCCGATCAACACCGAGACGATATCCATCACACGCCAAAGACGAGGATGTTCTCCCTCGTGTAACTCTGTTCGGAAAATGACCTCTTGTACGCCCCAATACAATAGGCAGAAGAGGAAAAAGAGGTTGACCCGTTTCGATGTCTTGTCGAGTACGTATGTCAGGAACGGGATCCGGGACTTGAACACTCTTGGGGCCGGTATTTAGAATCGATGGCCAAGCGAACATACCACGATGCGAACGGTTACAAGAAGAAGCGCAGGAAGCGGGGAACGCCTGAGTTCGCGACGGTAGCGGAATATGATGCTTGGTTGGCCGCCAAGAGGCTTGCCACCCGGTCAAAGCATCCTGTCAAGAAGCAGGTGTCTCCTTCTGATCAGCCGCTGGAACAGCTTGTTCGGTTGGTAAAGGATTTGGAGGCCCGCACTAGTTCGCCTGTGCGGGCAGGCGCTCGGCTTTTCGCCGAGTGCCTATTGTGCTAGGGCCTCCAGGCCCGTCTTGACCAGTCCCACGTAGTGTGCGCGGCGGGGCAGAGCCCCTAGAGCAGAAGCGCACTCGGCAAGGCCGAGCGCGTACTGCGCGAGCGACACGGGGCCAGTGCGCGAAGTGCAGGCTTGCTCAGTGCACCACCCACCGCAACACCTGCCGCCTCCCCTGCCCCAGCACGGTGCAACTGTACGCCCCCGCACGCAAGCCGGTGAGCGGCACCGCCCGCGCCCCTGCCAACGGCAGCGAAAGCACCGTGCGCCCCATGGCATCGTACAACACCAGTTGCGCAGCGCCAGCAATGCTCGTGTGCAGCACGCCGGTGCTGGCATCGTAGCGCAAGGGTTCCTCTGCGTGCGCGGCGGGCAGGCCCAGCGGCCCGCAGCCTTCGTGCACCAGTTGCAGCGCCACGCTGTCGATGAAAACATAGCTGTCGGCCGCGAAGACCAGCGGGTCCAGGTCCTGCACGCCCGTGTTGGCATTGCCCCGGAAGTTGCCGAGCGTCAGGTATTCCTCGCCGCCTTGCGCCACGTAGATGTCCGACACCGGCACCCAGCCGATGCTGTCGGTGATGTAGGCCCCCAAGTGGTCGATCTGCGGCACAACGGGCAGCGTGTCCCACGCCGATTGCACCACCATGCCGTTGCTGAAGTACGCGCCGATGCCATCGGTGGTAGCATTGGAGAACTGCTCGGCAAGGCTCATGCGCATGGAGAGGCGGTAGCACTCGCCCGCCACCAGCGGCTGCACCAATTGCACTTGCAGGTATTCCCTGAACTGCGGCGAGAAGAGCATGTACGTGACCAGTCCGGCGTAGGCATCGCCACTGAAGGCGTCCTGCGGTCCGTAGTTGTTGGTGGGCACATCCACCATGCCACCGGCGGCGCATGCGTTGAAGTAATCCGGCGTGGGCCCTGGTCCGTTGGGCACGCTGATGAACGCGTTGAACCACGGCGCCGCGCGGTCGATCTGCGACTGCGTGGTGGGGCACACGGTGTATTGCTCCAGATCGCCGTTGGGCACAAGGTTCTGCGCCGCTGCGTGTGCAGCAGCCATCACCGCGAGCACCACGAGTGCGGCGTTGTTGCGTGTGCGTTGGCCCAAGTACATGGCTGTGGGCAAGCCTTGCCCGTTACAAAGACACGCATCGTTGCCCGGAAAGGTTGGCCGCGAGGTGATGGGTGGTTCAGAGCGGTCCTGGCCGATGGAGGCGACGCCGACTCCCTCGCGCAAGCTCACGTAGTGGTGCTCCTGTGCACCCTCATTGTCCTTCCGCCCGACCACCAGTAGGACGTAGTGCATGCTGCTGCATGCCCCATTGTCCCCGAACATTGCACCATGCGCAAGGAGGCTCAAGAGCATGGCCCCCACCTGCGGCAGCTTCAGGCGTGCTTGGTTGCTGCCGTGCTTTCTTGCAGTTTCGCGTGCAACATGCCCGAAGGTTCACGCAACGTGGAAGTGCACGGCCACCGCGGCTGCCGCGGCCTGCTGCCCGAGAACACGGTGCCGGCCTTCCTGAAGGCCACCGAGCTGGGCTGCCATTGGCTGGAGCTGGACGTGGTGCTGAACGCGGAAGGACAGGTGGTGGTGAGCCACGAGCCGTGGATGGACCACCGCATCTGCCTCGATCCGAACGGCCAGCGCATTGATTCTCTCCGCGAGCGCGACCACAACATCCAGTTGATGACGCAGGCCGAGGTGATGCGCTACGACTGTGGCAGTTTGCCCCACCCCGACTTTCCGCAGCAGGTGAACTCACGGCAGCACAAGCCACTGCTGCGCGAAGTGGTGGACAGCGTGCGGCGGTTCGCCGCCGAGCGCGGGCTGCGCGTCCCGCGTTTCAACGTGGAGGTGAAGAGCGAGCCGGAGCTGTACCACACCCACCAACCCACCCCCGACCGCTACACCGGGGCGGTGCTGGGCGAGCTGCGCGCGCTGGGCATCGACAAGGACTGCCTGGTGCAATCGTTCGACCCGGCCGTGCTCAACGCGGTGCATGCCCTGGCCCCGGAAGTGGCCACCGCCCTGCTGGTGGACAATGCCGATGGCGCAGAGGCCAACCTGGCGCGCATCGCTTACCGGCCCGCCGTGTACAGCCCTGCCAAGGAGCTGGTGACCCCCGAGCTGCTGGCCCTGCTGCGCGCGCGCGGCATCGGCATCGCCGTGTGGACGGTGAACGACACCGCGGACATGCGGCGCTTCATCGGCATGGGCGTCGATGGCATCATCACCGACTACCCCGACAGGTTGCTGGGGTTGCTGAGGTGAGGTCTACTTCACCACGAAGCGCGCCGTGCTGCGGCTGCGCTGTTCCACCAGCACTTCCTTGCCGCTGGTGAGCTTGGCGAGGGTCGGCTCGTCGTAGTGCCGCACGGTCACCAGCTCCAGTTCCTCGTTCCAACGCACTTCGTACTCGCTGCGCAGGTCCAGCACCAGCGGCTTCACACGGTTGTCGTTGTCCACGCACACCGTGAAGGCCACGGCACTGTTCTGCATGAGGTTGATGCGCACGCCGTGCTGCGCCAACGTGCGGAAGATGCCGCTGAGGTTCTCCTCCACGATGAAGGACAGGTCGCGCGGGGTGATGCTGATGAGCACCTGCGCGGGCTTGATGATGAACGAGGGGATGAGCGAGTCGTTCTCGCTGCGGTCGTCGATGGTGGTGCCGGGCGCGTTGAGGTCCACGAACGAGCGCACGTACAGGGGGATCTGCTTCTTCTGCAGCGGCTGCAGCGTGCGCGGGTGGATGACGCTGGCGCCGAAGTAGCTCAGCTCGATGGCCTCACGGTAGCTGATGTGGCTGAGCAACTTAGTGTCAGGGAAGCGCTTCGGGTCGGCGTTGAACATGCCGGGCACGTCCTTCCAGATGGTGACGCTCTCGGCGTCGAGCAGGTAGGCGAAGATGGCCGCGCTGAAGTCGGAGCCTTCGCGGCCGAGAGTGGTGGTGGTGCCATCGGCCGTGCACCCGATGAAGCCTTGCGCAACGATGCGCTTCGGCGTTCCGGCCACGTTGCCCAAGAGGCCCTCGGCGTGTTGCGTGGACGCCTCCCAATCGACGTGCGCACTACGGAACGTATCGTCGGTGCGCACCACGTTGCGCGCGTCCGCCCACGTGTTCGCCAACCCGGCATGCTTCAGGTGCGCGCTCACGATCAACGTGCTCCACACTTCACCTTGCGATACGATCCGATCGTAGTCGCGGTCGCGTTGCCCGGAAGGCGCCGTGTTGAGGAAGTCGTTCAACCGGTTGAAGTGCAGCACCAGTTCCGCTGCGGCGGCCACATCGTCCGGTGCCACTTCGGCCAATACAACCAAGTGCGACTTCCTCAGCGCCTCCAGCTTCTCTCCTACCGGCGCACCCTCGCAATACCCCCACACGATCTCCTCCAGCGCATTGGTGGTCTTGCCCATGGCGCTCACCACCACCAGCAGGTCGTCGTTGGGGAAGTGCTTGAGCACGTGGGCCACGTTGCGCACGCCTGCCGCATCCTTCACGCTGGCCCCGCCGAACTTGAAGACTTTCATTGTTCCGTCGTCCGTCGTTGAAAGAGGGTGAATCTATCGTTGCGCCACACTTCGGTCCATCGCGCATCGGTTAGCACGTACGGGACCAAGCCAGCGTCGTACATGCCCGCCTCGCTCGGAGACCCTGCGACCAATATGAACTGCGGCTCCACCTCCGCCACGTGCGCGACCGGTCTTCCGGGGTCGGTAGGCGACGCGGCCCACATGCTCGTACGGCCCGTGAAGAGGTGCACCGCCCATGGCCGTGTGCTGGCCACACGAGCATAGGCGGGAACGATGCGCCTCACCGCTTCGAACGCCTCCTGCGCGGCGGGTGCGTACGGTCCCATGGCAGCGGTATTGTCATGTTGCGCGAACCACCGCACGGACAGTGCGTGCGCTAGGAGGAAGGCGCCCAACACGCCAGGCAAGACAACACGTGGGAGCTTCATCCGCTCCGCGATCCACGCACTGCCTTCAACGAGGTACACCAGCACCAACGGCAGCAACGGCAGCATGAAGCGCGCGGCCGAGTTGGTGTCGGGATACACGAGCAGCATGAGCACCCACAGCACCACCAGCAGCTCCACCGCACCGAAGCGCTGCACCACGCGCCGGATGAAACCGGCCACCGCCGTTGCAAGCACCACGGGCACCAGCAACCTGTTCATCCACATGGGCAGCTCCTGTTCGAAGTAGGCCGCCACCGCGCGGGCATAGATCATCGTGTTCGTGCCCATGCGGTGAATGAGGCTGCCGACATCAAGCAATTCCGCGTACCAGAAGCCGGATGCAGCATCGGACCGCGAGAGCAGCATCGGCAGCGCAACACCGACGAGCGGTGGCACGAGCAGACCGCAGACCCTGGCCGCCGTCATTGGGCGTTGTGCCTCCTTGCACCATCGGCTGCGCAACAGCTCCACGCACAGCACCAGCCACAACAACCAACCAGCGGACTTCAGCAGAACAGCGAACACCACAATGGCCAGCGCCCACCACCATCGTCGTTGGCCGGGCTGCTGCAGCAAGACCATCAACACCACCACGCAGAGCGACAGCAGCAGGTCGGGCATGATCTCTGTGCAAGCTTGCAGCACATGCCGGTCGTAGGCGAAAAGCAAGGCGCCGATGAGCGCCGCGGCTGGATGCGCACTGCGCAGGTAAAGGAACAGGAGCAGTGCGATGGCCATCACCACCAGCACGTTCAACATTGCGTACGGCGCCACCTCCGTACCGAACATCGCGTGGACGGGAACAAGCAGCAGCGAGAACCCGATACCCTTCGGGGCTGGTCCGTGCGCAGGCCAGTTGAGCACGGCACGATCGGGCAGCATCAACCCGCCCTGCGACAGGTCGCGCGCTTGCACGATGTACTGTGCGAAGTCATCGCCCCAATCGTGGGTGCCGCGCACGCAGATGAAGAAGAGCGGCAGCACGAGCACGGCCAGCAACGCATAGCCGTGCCAACCGCGCCACTTCATTCAGCGCAGATCTTGCGGAGCTGGTCCAGTTCCAAGGAACCGTTCAACCACTCCTTCGAGTACTTCGCGCAGAAGCGGTCATAGAACCGGATCGCATCCGTGTTCCAATCGAGCACTTGCCAGAGCATGCCGCTGTAGTTGTGCTCCACCGCGTGCGCGGCGCATTGACGGAAGAGCTTTTCGCCGATGCGGTGTCCGCGTGCGCTCTCGGTAACGATGATGTCCTCCAGATAGAGGCGGCGGCCCTTCCACGTGGAATAACGTTCGTAACAGACCGCCATGCCCGCGATCACGCCATCCGCCTCGGCCACCCAACCGACCCAGACCGGATCGGCACCGAAGCCCGCCTCCTTCATGTGTTGCAAGGTCACCGTGACTTCCTCCGGTGCTCGTTCGAACAGGGCGAGTTCCTTCACAAGGGCCAGCATCTGGGGAACATCGCGCTCTTCGGCACGACGGATGACGACGTACATGTCCACAAAGAAAGCCGCACCGCATCTTTGTGCCGTATCAGTCGTCAGCGGATCATCATCTGATCATCTGATCGCCTGATCATCTGATCGAAATGGCCCAAGTCAAGACCCTCGCCGAGTTCATCGTGGAACGCCAGCACGAGTTCACCTATGCCACGGGTGAGCTCACGCAGCTGCTCACCAGCTTCCGCTTGGCGGGCAAAATGGTGAACCGCGAGGTGAACAAAGCTGGCCTGGCAGAGGACATCCTGGGCGCACAGGGCACCGAGAACGTACAGGGCGAGGCGCAACAGAAGCTGGACGTGTACGCCAATGACCTCTTCATCCGCCTGTTGAAGAGCCAGGGCATGGTGTGCGCCGTGGCCAGCGAGGAGAACGACGAGATCGTGCACTTCGACAACGGCGGCCAATACGTGGTGACGATGGACCCGCTGGATGGCAGCAGCAACATCGACGTGAACGTGAGCATCGGCACCATCTTCAGCATCTACCGCCGCGTGAGCGAAGGGCCCAAGGCCACCATGGACGACTTCATGCAGCCCGGCACCGCCCAGGTGGCGGCAGGCTACATCATCTACGGCAGCAGCACCATGCTCGTGTACACCACGGGCCACGGCGTCAACGGCTTCACGCTCGACCCCAGCATCGGCACCTTCTGCCTCAGCCACCCGGACATGAAGACACCGGAGGACGGCAAGATCTTCTCGGTGAACGAGGGCAACCTCTACGACTTCAGTCCCGGCGTGCAGCAGTACATCGACGACTGCAAGAAGCAGAAGATGAGCGCGCGCTACATCGGCAGCCTGGTAGCAGACTTCCACCGCAACCTGATGAAGGGCGGCATCTACCTGTACCCCGGCACCGCCAAGGCCCCGAAGGGCAAACTGCGCCTGCTGTACGAGGCGAACCCGTTGGCCATGATCGTTGAGCAGGCCGGAGGCATGGCCACGGATGGCGCCACGCGGATCCTTGATCTGAAACCCACCGAACTGCACCAGCGCTGCCCGCTGTTCATCGGCAGCAGGGCGATGGTGGAACGGGCCATGAAATAGCTGCACGCTGCAGCGGACAGATGGATCCTTCGGCAACATTCAAACTCGAGAAGGCCATATGGACTGATGCTGATTACGTCCAAATGGGATGGCACGATGCCTTCATACATGGCATTTCGTTCAATGCGGGAACGGAGCCTTTCGTCAGCGAGTTCCTTCTCGACATCGACTACATCTTCAAGTGGGTCCACCCATATCCGCCGTCGAAGCACTTCTCATTCTTCGTCTCGCCCTGCACCTTGGTCTTTCATGACGTTGCCGGTCTGCGGATCGATATCGCCAATGGCAATATGATGCTGGAGATCGATATCGCGGACATTCATCACGAGCCGAACTCGAACCGTTGGCGGATCGATCTCCATGTTGGAGAGATCGCTTTTGAGGCGAGTGGTTACACTCAAGTTGTCAGACAGCTCCCAAAACACCATCAGGGTCAGGTGCTGCCAGAACTCGAACGTGGAGGTGTCTCCTTCGCCCGAATGCCTGCCAGTATTTGAGCGTGCGATAAACGAAATGCACCTGTCGCCCGCATCCTTGGAAACTGAGCTGCACCAACGCTGTCCCTTGTTCATCGGTAGCAGGGCGATGGTGGAGAAGGCGATGAAACCCTGACGGAAGCAAGGCCCGCGGTGGCATCTTCGCGCCATTGTCAAGATGAAGAGCGAAGAAACCAGCACCCGTTGCGCCCTGCTGAAATGGCTTGCGCCGAACATGCTGGAGATCCGGTTCGCCCCGGGCATCCTGCTGGACAAGTCGGGCGTGGGCGAAGTGATCCAGGAGCGCAAGCGCATGTGCGGCACAACCCCTACTGGACTGCTGCTCATCGTGCCTCATGATACCGATCTAGACCTGAGCGTCATCAACACTGACCACCTGCGCGCGCATGATGCGACCGACTGGGTGCTCGCCTTCGCCGTAGTGGCAGGCAGCATGATGGCCGAGGCCCTGCTGCGCTTGTACAAGGCCTACTACCCCACCCCGTTCCCGGCAGAAGTGTTCAACGAGGAGGTGGCTGCGCGCACATGGCTCGGCGAGCGTGTGGCCGAGGCCTTGAAGGCTTGAAGCCCTGACCTAGCTTCGCGGCCGTTCCCGAACCCGATGCCCGGAATTACCGGCACCGGGTTTCGGGCGTTTGTGTGCGCATGAACAAAACCCAACTTCTAAAGCGGATAATAAATAGGCTGAACCGCGACTATCCAGCGGTCGTGGTTCGCTACCAAGGAGACCACCAGCTCCACATATCCAAAGGGGCTGAAGACGGCTTCGACGTTGTTGTCGACATCGGTGCGAACGAGAACACACTTGTCTTTGGCGAATGGCACAATCACTTCGAGCAATCCGAGGAAGGTGAGTCAGAACTCCTTTGGGTCATGTCGCTTGGACTTTCGCGATTGGGCCGTTTGTCTGTCACGTATAGGGGGACAGAAGCGGTTCGCAGTGCGTTCGAGACACAACAAGAGAACGGCTCATGGGAGTGGTACGCGGAAATGGGTACGGTCACATTCAATCCGTTCGTGAAGAAGACAACGCGGTACTTCCAGAACGACCTCATCCCGGCCAAGGATATCAGGCCCGATCCGAGCACCAAAGACCAATGACCTCCCTCCCAGAGCTCCTCTCCCTCTACCGCTCCGATGCTCGCGTGACCCGTGTGGCCGATGGCCTGCGGGAGAAGTCCGCACGTGTGCAGATCAGCGGCACCATCGGTTCCTCGCAGGCCCTGATCGCACATGCCTTGATCGAGCAGCATGGCGGCGTACATGTGTTCGTGCTCACCCACAAGGAAGAGGCGGCGTACTTCATCAACGACCTGGAAGCGCTGCGCGGCAAGGACAAGGATGGCCGCCACACGAAGAAGGAGGAAGACATGTTCTTCTATCCCGCACCCTCGCGTTCGCCGTACGACCCCGAAGGCCATCACGATGGGGAGCGTGTGAGCCGGACGGAAGTCCTGGAGGCGTTGATGAAGCGGCCGGAGCGACTGGTCATCATCACCTACCCCGACGCCCTCGTCCCCCTGGTGATGGGCAAGGAGGAGATGCAGAAGAACACGTTGACGGTGAAGCGAAGTGAGGAGCTGCCCATCGACATCTTGGAAGAATGGCTGCACGAGACCGGCTTCACGCGCGTCGAGTTCGTGTACGAGCCGGGGCAGTTCAGCATCCGCGGCGGCATCGTGGACGTGTTCAGCTACGGCAGCGACAAGCCCTACCGCATCGAGCTCTACGGCGATACCGTCGAAAGCGTGCGCCGCTTCGACCCGCAGGACCAGCTGACCATCGAGCGCCTGGGCGAAGCGGTGATCGTGCCCGACCTGCAGGATGAGGATGCCGCGCGACAACAGAACTTCTTCGCACAACTGCCGGAAGACGCCGTGATCTGGCTGCGGGACCTGCAAGCGATAGGGGATGCGGCGAAGAAGCAACTGAAGTTGCTCGGCGAGGTGTACGAGCGCGTGGCAGAGAAGGACAAACACCCGACGCCGGACCAGTTGCTGGCGACGGACAGCGAGTTGATCAAGGGGACGCTGGGGTATAGGAAGGTGTTCTGGGCCTCTGGCCACTTGCCACTGGCTGCTGGCCCGACCGCGAATGAGCCAGCAGCTAGTGGCCAGAAGCTAGGGGCGCATTCCATCGACTTTCAACAGCGCCCCCAACCCACCTTCGCCAAGGAATTCAAGGTTCTATCAGGAGATCTCCACAACAAGCAGAACGCGGGCTACACGAACCTGATCGCGTGCAACAGCGCGAAGCAGAGCGAACGCCTCTACACGATCTTCAACGACATGGAGCACGAGGTGGCCTTCACGCCGCTGGTGCTCGACCTCCACGAAGGCTTCATCGACCCCGAGCTGAAGCTGGCGCTCTATACCGACCACCAGATCTTCGAGCGTTACCACCGCTACCGGCTGAAGGAGGGTTTCCGCAAGAACTCGCAGGCCCTCACGCTCAAGGAGCTCACGCAACTGAAGCCCGGCGACCTGGTGGTACACATCGACCACGGCATCGGGGTGTTCAGCGGACTGGAGAAGATCGATGCGGGCGGCTCCATGCAGGAGGCGATCCGGTTGAAATACCGCGACAACGATATCCTCTACGTGGGCATCCATAGCCTGCACCGCGTGAGCAAGTACAGCGGCGAGGAAGGTGGCGCGGCACCGCCCGTGAGCAAGCTCGGTTCACCGGCGTGGAAGAACCTGAAGGAGAAAACGAAGGCGAAGGTGAAGGCGCTGGCCTTCGACCTGATCAAGCTCTACGCGCAGCGCAAGAGCAAGCCGGGCTTCGCTTTCCAGCCGGACAACTACCTGCAGCACGAGCTGGAGGCCAGCTTCATCTACGAGGACACGCCCGACCAGAACAAGGCCACCCAGGACGTGAAGCGCGACATGGAGAAGCCCACCCCGATGGACCGGCTGGTCTGCGGCGATGTGGGCTTCGGCAAGACGGAGGTGGCGATCCGCGCGGCCTTCAAGGCGGCGTGCGACGGCAAGCAGGTGGCCGTGCTCGTGCCCACCACCATCCTCGCGCTGCAGCACTGGAAGAGCTTCAGCAACCGCATGAAGGGCCTGCCCGTGCGCGTGGACTACATCAACCGCTTCCGCAGCAGCGCGCAGCAGACCCAGATCCTCAAGGACCTCAAGGCAGGGAAGATCGACATCCTCATCGGCACGCACCGGCTGGTGAGCAAGGACGTGGTGTGGAAGGACCTCGGCCTGATGATCATCGACGAGGAGCAGAAGTTCGGCGTGAACGTGAAGGACAAGCTGAAGACCCTGCGCGCCACGGTGGACACGCTCACCCTCACCGCCACGCCCATCCCGCGCACACTGCAGTTCAGCCTCATGGGCGCGCGCGACCTCAGCATCATCAGCACGCCGCCGCCCAATCGCTACCCGGTGAGCACCATGTTGCAGCCTTATGATGAAGTAGTGATCCGAGGCGCGATCGAGTACGAACTCTCACGCGGCGGCCAGGTGTACTTCCTGCACGACAAGGTGAAGAACATCGAGTTCATCGCCGACATGATCCGCAAGCTGGTGCCCGGCGCGCGCGTGGGTGTGGGCCACGGTCAGCTCGAAGGCCACAAGCTGGAGGAGGTGATGCTCGACTTCATCGAGGGCAACACCGATGTGCTCGTGTGCACCACCATCGTGGAGAACGGCCTCGACATCCCGAACGCGAACACGATCATCGTGAACGAGGCGCAGAACTTCGGCCTCAGCGACCTGCACCAGCTGCGCGGGCGCGTGGGCCGCAGCAACAAGAAGGCCTACTGCTACCTGCTCGCCCCGAGCCCGCACCTGCTGCCCGACCTCAGCCGCAAGCGCCTGCAGGCCATCGAGCAGTTCAGCGACCTGGGCAGCGGCATCCACATCGCCATGAAGGACCTCGACATCCGCGGTGCGGGCGACCTGCTGGGCGCGGAACAGAGCGGCTTCATCAACGACATCGGCTTCGAGACCTACCACAAGATCCTGGAGGAGGCCGTGCGCGAGCTGAAGGATGAGCACTTCAAGGAGCTCTTCGCCGACGCGCAGGAAGGCAGCCACGCCCTCGCCCGCGGTTCACGCCGCGACCAGAGCGACGACTGCATCATCGAGACCGACCTGCCGATGCTGATCCCGGCCACCTACGTGGGCGAGACCGCCGAGCGCCTCGCCCTCTACCGCCGCCTGGACGATGTGAAGGACGAGGCCGAGCTGCAGCGGTTCACCACCGAGATCACCGACCGCTTCGGCCCCGTGCCACCATTGGTGGTCGAGCTGATGGAGGCCATCCGCCTGCGCTGGCTGGGCCAACGCATGGGCCTGGAGAAGATCGTGCTGAAGAAGCAGACGCTCATCGGCACCTTCATCGCGGACCAAAAGCATCCCTTCTTCGAGGGAGATGGGTTCAATGCGGTGCTGCGTGCGGTGCAAGCTCAGCCGCGAAGGCTCAAGGTGTACGAGAAGGCGGGGACCTTGCGGATCAGCGTGCAGGACGTGAAGAATATCCATGCGGCGATGGAGGCGATGGAGGGGGTGGTGGGGGTGATGGTCTAATTCCGCTCACGCAGCTTCAGAAAACGCATCGCTCCCTTGGCTGGGTAGTAGAAGTCACCGTCCGTGGTCATCCGATGGAGAACCAGTGTATCCGTTGCGAACCTCCAGCTAAAACCGAATGTGCCTGCCGGCCAACGTTCGGTGGTGTCCCTGAAAACCAGCCCGTCCAGTTCATCCCTCCACGGGTGCCGTGTTCCGAAGTAGTCGTGGAAATAGAATTCGTTCCATATCGGATGTCCTGAGATCCTCCCCTGCTCGTCGATCCGGAACCCGTGCTGACCATCATCCAAGGGGTCGTAATGACCTTCGAACAAGAGCCGGGTCAGGTACGCTCGGTAGTTTGACCGGAAGCGATCTTCAGGGGCCGGGTGAATGACATCAATGCCCTTCAGTAGATGTAGTTCATCAAGTCGCAGGCGCCGATAGTGCAATATGCCGCTCTGCCCTGGAACACCCGGGTTCATCCAGATCACGCGCACGGTGTCCGCGACCGGGTCATGGATGAAGGTCTGTGGGCCGTAGTCGTCGATCTCCAGGATCGTGTCCCGCCCTGCACGATTGAACTTTCTCACCCACGGCAGGAGAATGCCATTGCACCGGACGGTGTCACTATCCACGCGCAGAACCAGTGCGGTCCACGCAGGGATCGGCATGCGGTAACGTCCAATACGCCGATGCACTGCAATACTGTCGTGAAACTCCGTCAGCACCCACGTACCGATGGGGTCATATCGGATCGTGTCCTTCTGCGAGACGACATTGCTCGTGTCACGACCCAATGGCTCAACGACCATTGGGTCTTCTGGACCAGGAGAGCAACCAATGGCATAGAAGCCAAGGAGCAGGCAGACCTTCTGTAAAACTTGCTCGTTCACGAACAGACAATTCCGTGGTCCGCACAAAGTAACCGGTCAATGGCGCTCCCCTTCAAGGCCCAAGAGCAGACAGAGACCTTGCGGATCAGCGTGCAGGACGTGAAGAACCACGCCATCGCTTCGCAAAGCCTCGCGAGCGCGGGGCAGGCTGTGCACGCGGCGTAGGAGGCGATGGAGAGCGTGGTGGGAAGCGGGGTAGTGGCTTAGTGCCCACCCTCGGCTTGCCCCGCCCCCTCCAACTCCTCGATCGTCCTCCGCGCCGCCTCCAACCGCACCCGATTGTTCTTCGATACGAGCATGTTGGTGATCAGCTTCTCCATGCGATGGTGCAGCGGGATCAGCAGCCCGGCAATGGCGGCCATGCAGAGCAGCACGAGCAACGGCGAATGATGGGTGATCTCGCCCAACACCGGGTGAACCAGAAGGTTGATGAACTCGAAGAAGAGCAGCAGCGCGATGAGCGAGAGGTTCTTGATGGCCTTGGCGCCCACCACCGCCGTGCGGCTGAACACGAGAAGAAAGATGCCGAGCGTGATGACGATGAGGGCGATGATGCCGAACTGGATGTTTCGGGAGCGGGCGGCGACTTCCTCCGCGCGCAGCTTCGCATCCTCGCGGTCCTTCAGCTCCTGGGTGAACAGCTGGTTCTGAAGCTGGCTCTTATTCTGGAGCACGATCAGCGAATCGCGCCAGGCATGCGCAAGCTTCGAATACACCAGCGCGCTATCGGTGATGCCGTGCGCGGCAAAGGCATCGGATAGGGCCGTGGTCGACTTCACCAGGAGGTGCGGAAGTCGCGTATACCCGGTGGCTTCGTAGCCCTTACGCGACCATGCGAGCGCTTCCGCCATGCGCCCTTGACCGATCAGCAGCTTGGCATAACCGGCGGCAGCATTGATGAGCGGCTCCGGCACACCGGCAGAATCAGCAACGGCCAAGGCCCGTTTGAAGTAAGGTTCGGCCAAGTCGTTCTCCCCCCTGGCAGCGTGCACCTGGGCCAGAGTGAGTTGGAAGTTGGCATAGCCATATGGATCATTCCCAGGCACCTTCAGCACATCGGCCTTGCGGGCATAGTAGAGCGCGGAATCAAGGTCGCCAAGTTCCATGTGGCACCTGGCCAGGATGGACATCGAGCGGCCGTAGATCCCCTTGCTCAAGCCATAGGCCCGTGCCTTCCGCATATAGCGCAAGGTGCCCTCGGTATCCCCGGCCCGCTGGTACACGATCGCGGTCTCCTTGCAAACGGCCCCCATCCCCATGCTATCCCCGGCCTGCTGGAAGCGTGCGAGGGAGATGTTGAAGTGCTTCAGCGCGCCGTTCACATCGTTGAGCTGCATGAACGCCCCGCCAATGCCGAAGTGGGCACGGCCGATCAGCGTATCGTTCCCGGTCCGCTCGGCCGCTTCCAGTCCACGGATAGCAGCCTTCATGCAGTCCTCCGAGCGACCGAGGAAGAGGTACTGGCTGACGAGCCTGGCAATGGCGGTGCATTTCACCCTTGGATCGGTCGCCGTCCGCTCAAGTGCTTCGAGGGAGTCTACCGGGAGGCCACGAAATCTGGAAGCAAGCGTGTCGAGGGGCTGGGCGTGCAGGTTTCCGATGGAACCAATGCCGATAAGAAGAACGAGTGGTCTGAAAACCATGGAGGCAATCCGTTGTTGACTTGTCCTTGCGTTCATCGTGTTCAGCTGGCGTTGGCTTCTCCGCGACTTCCCTCCAGCTCCTCGATCGTCCTCCGCGCCGCATCCAACCTGACCCGGTTGTTCTTGCTTACGAGCATGTTGGTGATCAGCTTCTCCATGCGGTGGTGCAGCGGGATCAACAGCCCGGCGATCGCGGCCATGCACAGTAGCATCAGCAGCGGTGAGTGATGCGTGAGTTCACCTAGGAACGGATGCAGCAGTAAGTTGATGAACTCGAAGAAGAGCAGCAGCGCGATGAGCGAGAGGTTCTTGATGGCCTTGGCACCCACGACCGCGGTGCGACTAAAGACGAGGAGAAAGATCCCCAGCGTGATGACGATGAGGGCGATGATGCCGAACTGGATGTTGCGGGAGCGAGCTGCTTGTTCCTCTTCCTTCGCCTTCGCCTCCTCCTGCTCCTTCAGTTCCTGCGCGAAGGCCATGTTCTGGAGCTTGTTCAGGTTGGTGGCGTTGATCAGGCTGTCGGCGTACAGCACCCGCAGCTCGAAGTAGTGGTAGGCGCTGTCGGCTTGGCCACCGGCCTTAAAGGATCGGCGTAGGAGATCGGATGCACCGACCAAGCCTTCGAGGTTGCCACCGTTCTTGCTCACGAGCAAGGCCCGCCGACCGTCAGCGATAGCAGCAGGGATGTCACCCACTTCCAGTTCCATCTGCCCCCGACCGATAAGTGTTCCATAGAGCGGTATCATCACATGGAAGGAATCCGCCACCTCGATCGCCCGAGCGAAATGGACATCGGCCAGCTGGCGCTCGTTCTTCGCCGCGTACGCCGCACCCAGCATGTAGTACGAGCGGGCGTAGGCGTAGGGATCACTTCCCGGATCGGTGATGATATTGGACCGCTGCGCCCAATACAGTGCGGAATCCGGCTGGCCCATCAGGCGATACGTGTCGCTCAAATGCTGGCAGGTCCGACTGATCTGGTAATCCGACCTCACATTGGCGATAGCGAGCTTCAGTAACTCCAGTGCTTTGGGCAGATCGCCCAAGGACTTGTACACCGTGGCGATCTGCTTGTAGGCAGTGCCTATGTGGTTCTGGTTGCCTGAACGCTGCGCGTAGTCCAGCCCTTGGTAGAAGTACTTCAACTGCAATGCAGCATCCGCAGAGCCGTTGAGCGCATCGCCCAAATGCTGGGAGGAAGTCGCGAGCAGCGTATCGATCCCCAGCTGCTCGGCCAGCGCGAATTCCTCCTTGGCGTTGGCCCTGATCTCGTTCTTCAAGCCGAGGTTGAAGCAGGCCGCACCGTGGTTGGCGGTGATGAAGTAGCGCTCGATCAGCGGGCGCGACAGGTCGTGGCGCGTGCCGAGCGAATCGTATCGGGCCTTGTAGGTGTATGGTTGGGCGTGCAGCAGGAAGCTGGAGACGAACAGCACCGGCAGGAGAACGGAAACGCGTTTGCTCGGCATCGACAGCAGCGGGATGAGGGGGAGTGGCGGGAAAGGCTAAAGATGCGCGATGGCCGCTGAACCGTATGCAGGTCCAACAGCGACCCGAAGACCTAGCAAAGGAGGCGTCGGAACCGCAGCCGAATAAAACCCGCACGAGGCGCCGTGCATGGACCGAAAGAACTGCGGTCAGTCCTTCTCCTTCTTCCCCCGCTCCTGTGGTTGCAGCGGGTTGGCGCTGATGGCCCGGTAATGCTCGCGCTGCTGCCGGATGTCACAAGCCATCCAGACGGCATGCCTGAAGCTGCCTTCATCCGCTTCGCCCTTGCCGGCGATGCTGTACCCCGTGCCATGATCGGGACTGGTGCGCACGATCGGCAACCCCGCGGTGTAGTTGACGCCCGTGCCGAAGCTGAGCGCTTTGAACGGCGCCAGGCCTTGGTCGTGGTACATGGCCAGCACGCCATCGAAGTGCTTGTATTGGCCGCTGCCGAAGAAGCCGTCGGCCGGGTATGGGCCCATGGCCGCAATGCCTTCCTCCTTCAACTGGCGCACTGCCGGTGCAATGCGCTCGCGGTCCTCGGTCCCCAAGGCTCCCCCATCGCCAGCGTGCGGGTTGAGGCCAAGGATGGCGATGCGCGGGGCGCTGCAGCCGAAATCGCGCAGCAGGCTCTGGTGGAAGAGCCTGGCCTTGGCCACGATGCGCTCGGCGGTGATGGCCTCCGGAACGTCCTTCAGTGGTATGTGACCGGTCACCGTACCTACACGCAGTCCATCGCCTACGAGGATCATGAGCACTTGCGCATCCGTGCCGGCCATGGCCTGCAAGAACTCCGTGTGGCCGGGGTATTTGAAGCCCGCACCCTGCATGCTCTGTTTGTCGATGGGCGCTGTAACGATCGCATCCACCTTGCCACTGCCAAGGTCCTGCGCAGCAGCTTCCAGGCTCATGATGGCAAAGGCGGCATGCTTGGCGCTGGGCTTGCCGATCTCCAGCGGCAGGTCATCATCCCACAGGTTCACCACGTTGAGCTTGCGTGCCACAGCCTCGCCGGCATGGGCGATACGATGGTAGGGCACGGCCTCCTCCAGCCCGAGTTGTTTGCGGTGGAACGAAACGGCTTTGGCACCGCAGTACAGGATCGGCGTTACGTCCTGCAGGATGCGGTTGTCTTCGAAGGTCTTCAGCACCACTTCGAGGCCGACACCGTGGAGGTCGCCGCACGAGATGCCGATGCGTGGGATGGTCATTCTTGGTTTGGATGAGCCAATGGCCATTGGCCAATGGCCGTTGGCTGCTCCGTTGGTTGTTGATGGATGTCCGATCACTTGGCCGGGTTCACTTTTTCCGCTTCCCGATGGCCGCGCGCTCTTTCACGAAGTGGTAGAACAAGCGCACACCGCAACCGGTGCCGCCTTGGCCGCGGTAGCTGTCGCGCTTGTGCAAGAAGGCCGGGCCCGCGATGTCGAGGTGGATGAACGGATGTTTGGTGAAGCGCGCCAGGAACTTGCCAGCGGTCTGTGCACCGGCGAGGTCGCTGCCCAGGTTCTTGATGTCGGCCACGGTGCTCTCGATCTCGGCATCGTATTCGGGCCAGAACGGCAACTGCGCCGTCCGCTCGTACACGCGGTCGCCCACGGCCTTCAGCTCAGCGAAGCGTGCGTCGTCCGCCGTTCCCATCACGGCGATGCCGTAGTTGCCGATGGCGCGCTGCGCAGCACCCGTTAGCGTGGCGATGGTCATCACCAGCTCGGGCTTGAACTGCTCGCCGTAGCTCAACGCATCCGCAAGGATCAATCGCCCCTCGGCATCCGTGTTCATGACTTCCACCGTCATGCCGTTGTGCATTCGGATGACATCGCTCGGCACGATGGCGCGTTCGCCGGGCCGGTTGTCGGTGGCCGGTATGAGACCGATGACGTGCACCGGCAGGTCCTGCCGCGCGATGGCCGCCATGCCACCGCATACCGCAGCGGCGCCGCCCATGTCGCACTTCATGTAGTCCATGCTGTTGGGCGTGGGCTTCAGGCTGAGGCCGCCCGTGTCGAACACCACGCCCTTGCCCACCAGCACGATGGGACGATCGTTCACCGCGTTCTTCGGCTTGTGCTCCAGCACGGTGAACGTCGGCGGATCCTGGCTGCCCTTGTTCACGCCCAACAGGCCGCCCATACCGAAGGCTTCGATCTGCTGCTTGTTGAACACCGTCACCTTGAAGCCGAGCTGCTTGCCCAGATCACGGATCTGGCTGGCCATCTGCGTAGCGGTAAGGAAGATGACCGGCTCGTTCACCCAGTCGCGCGCAAGGCACACACTTTCGCATACATCATCGAGCTCTTCCACCAACTGCTGGGTAATGCCGTCACCGGTCACGGTTATCTTCTTCAGGCTGTTGCCCTTGCCGCTGGTCTTGTACTTGCGGAACTCGTAGTTGGCCAGGCAAACGCCTTCGGCAACGGCCAGCGCCACCTCGGCATCGTTGGCCAGGCCTACCAACTGCACTTCTCCGATCTTCAAAGCGTTCACACGGGCACACATATCAGCACCGGCCTTGCGCGCACGTTCAAGCAGCGCACTGCGGTCCTCTTTCTTGATGCGGTGCACCAAGGTGAGCACCCCTCCGCTTTCGCAACCGGCCACCAAGGCATCGGCATTGAGCTGGGCCAGCATGTGCGACTTGTCGGTGTTACTGAGGCTGAGGTGCTTCAGGTCGGCATCGCTGTTGATGACGGCGAGCGTGTGCTTGCCGGATGCGGCTTTGGCGCCGCGTACGAGATCGAGCATGGTGCAAGTGTGGGCGGTGAAGATATCCGCACGACCGTGCCCGCTACGTGATGCACCGTAGTGCCGGGCCGCGCCCGAAACCGTTATTTGCGTCCATGCGCATTGGGCTCAGCGTAGCAGCGATGTTGTTGGCGGCCTCGAACATGCAAGGCCAGACCATGCTGGACAGCCTGTTGCGCGCATTGGACGGTCAGCGCGGCGCCGACCGCGTGCGCACCCTCGGCGAGATCGAGTGGGAATTGAGCTTCACCGATCCGGCGAAGGCCGTCCGGTACGGTGAAGAAGCCTTGAAGCTGGCGGAAAGCCTTCGCGACAGCGCCTTGGTTGCCCAAGCGGCCAATGACCTGGCCATACCGCTCTACCGCCTTGGGCAATTTCCGCGCTGCCTCGCCCTCAACAACCGCGCGCTCGGCATCCGCCGGTCGCTCGCCGATACCATGGGCATCGCGGCGTCGCACGCCAAGCTGGGAACAGCCTACACCGAACTGTTGGAGCTGGACAGCGCACTGCACCACAACCAGGCGGCCGAGCGCATCTACGCCCAACGCGGTGACCTGGAGCGCCTGGCCACCATGCGCGGCAACCAGGCCCGGCTCTACCAGCAGATGGGCGATCTGGAAATGGCCGAAAAGGTGGCCCGCAGCACGGTCGACCTCATACTACCCACGGGCAACGAGTACGTGATCGCCAACACGTACGGTCAACTTGCGCAGATCCTCGTTGATCGCAAGGACATCGAAGGCTCCGAGGATGCCGCGGAGAAAGCGCTGCCCATCTTCCTTCGCATCGACGACCGGGCCGCCGTGGCGAGCATCAGCAATGTGCTCGGCATCTGTGCGCGCACCCGTGGCGACAACAACGCCGCCATGGAGCATTACACAAGGGCGCTGCGCATGGCGATCGACGTCGGCGATCAGGAAGGGGAAGCCACCTACCAGAGCAACGTGGCGAACGTATTGCGCGACATGGGACGTTTGGACGAAGCGTGCGCACGCTACGACAGTGCCATAGTGCTCTGCCGCGCGGGCGGTTTCACCGATCAGCATCTGAGCGCCCTGCTCGGTTATGTGGCCGCGTTGGAGCGCAAGGGCGATTGGCCGAAGGCCTTGGCATTGCAGAAGGAGTACCAAGCGCGGAAGGATTCCGTGTACGACCGTGAACGCATCGATGCGCTCAGCGACATGCAGGTGAAGTACGAGACGGAGCGCACCGAAAAGGAACTGGCACAGGAGCGCGAACGGACATTGGCGCAGCAAGCACGCATCGGGCGGCAACGGTTGTGGATCGGCCTCATCGCCAGCGGGGTGCTCCTGGCCGCGCTGCTCACATGGCAGATGGTGGCCCGGCAACGTGCACGCGCGCGCGCCGAGCGCGATTCCGCGGTGATCGCAGAACGCGAACGCGGGTTGAAAACGATGCTGGAACGCACTGATGCCGATCGCAAACGCATCGCCGGCGAACTGCACGACGGCGTGGGCCAGCAGCTCACGGGCCTCAAATACCGGTTGGAGGACATCGCAAGCCGCGTTTCAGCGGCAGCCCCTGCCGAAGCCGAGCGGATGAAGGACGTGCTCGCCTTGGCCGAGGAGACAGGTCGTGAAGTGCGCGGCATCGCCCACAACATGATGCCGCGCGCGCTTGGTGACCTGGGCCTGGCGCCCGCGCTCAACGACATGCTGCACAAGTCGCTTGCGCGGCCCGGCGTGCGCTTCACGTTCGATCACTTCGGCCTCGATGCACGGTTGTCCCAGCACATGGAAGTGGGCGTGTACCGCATTGCGCAGGAATTGATCAGCAACGTGCTCAAGCATGCCGATGCCCGCAACGTGGCCGTCCAACTGCTGCGCAACAAAGACCGCTTGGTGCTGATCGTTGAGGACGATGGCAAAGGCATCGGCCAAAGGACCGGCCATGGCATTGGCCTGCTGACCATGCAGGACCGCGCACGCGCCATGCACGGGCAACTCGAGATCGTTCCTGCACCGGTGCAGGGCACCGTGGCAACGCTCCGCGTTCCGCTCACCAACGGCAACTCCAACTGAAATGTCGAAGAACAGGATCCGTGTGGCCCTCTGCGACGATCACCGCATCGTTACCGACGGCATGAAGCAACTGCTCAGCAACGTAGACGATATCGATGTGGTGGGCGCCGCGCACGACGGTGTTGAAGCGCTCTACCTGCTGGAGCACCTGAAGGCCGATATCCTCCTCACCGACCTCGACATGCCCAACATGGACGGGCAGCAGCTCACCGGCCGGGTGAAAGAGAAGTACCCGCAGGTGAAAGTCATCGTGCTCAGCATGCACGAGGAAGCAGCAGTGGTAAAACACCTGATGGACCTCGGCGCCGACGGCTATCTGGTGAAGAGCGCGGGCAAGGATGAAGTGCTGCTGGCCATTCGCAACGTGCACGAGGGCCGCAAGCACTTCGGCAGCGGCCTGATGGAAGCCATGATGAAGCAGGCCGCAGCGCCCCGGACCGGCAGTGCCGTGCTCAAGGACCTCAGCGAGCGTGAGGTGGAAGTGCTGGCGGCCTTGGCGGAAGGCCTCGGCAACAAGGAGATCGGCGAGAAGCTCTTCATCAGCCCGCGCACGGTGGACACGCACCGCACCAACCTGATGCGCAAGCTCGATGTGCACAACGTGGCCGGTCTGGTGCGCATCGCCATTGCGGCGGGGCTGGTGAAGTAAGGCCCTACTTTCGGTGCATGCGTGCATTGCTCTGGTTCTCCTTGGCGCTCCTGCTCTACAGCGGGCGTCCACCAGGGCCCGATGACCGTATCGCCTCCGTGGTCTTCGTCCCGGACAAGTTGAACATCAGCATGCACTGGCGCGATGCGGAGGGAAAAGACTACCGGAACATCGGCCGCTTGAAGAGCGACCTGGAACAGCAAGGTCGCACGCTGCTTTTCGCCATGAACGGTGGCATGTACACCCCCGATCATACGCCCGTGGGGCTCTATGTGGAGAGCGGCACACAACACCACAAGCTCAATACGGGCAAGGGCGGCACCGGCAACTTCAGCATGCAGCCAAACGGGGTGTTCGGCGTGCACCAGAACGGCCGGGCCGAAGTGATCACCACGGATGGCGCACGAATGATCACCGATTGGCGCTGCGCCACGCAAAGTGGTCCCATGTTGGTCATTGATGGCAGCATCAATGCGCAGTTCACGCCCGGCTCCAAGAACGTGAACATCCGCAACGGTGTTGGTACCACCACCGATGGCCGTGTTGTCTTCGCCATCAGCCGGGAGCCGGTGAACTTCCACGACTTCGCGCGCTTCTTCCTGGACCAAGGCTGTGCGAACGCTCTCTACTTGGACGGTGCCGTGAGCCGCGCCTACATGCCCGAAGCCGGACTGCAACAGCTCGATGGCGACCTGGGCGTGCTGATCGCCGTGGTGCGCTAGCGTTCCAGCATCTGAAGGACACGCTGCGGTGCGATCCGTGCAATGCAGTCGCACTCCTCCCCTCTTGCACAACGGGGACAATCGGTGTCGTGCACGAGCACATGCGCATCGGTGCCCAGTGGTGCCCAGCGCCCGGGATGGATGGGCCTTCGCATACCGAACAGCCCGATGGCGCGCTTGCCGCACGCAGCCGCGATGTGCAACGGTCCGGTGCTTGCGGCCACCAATGCATCGCTCGCACCAATGACCGCGATCAATTCATCCAGCTTCAACTTGCCACCAAGGTCGGTCACATGCGGCAGGTCCAGCGGCAGTGAACCGCGATAACGCTCTGCTTCATCCTTGGTGCCGGTGACGAGCACATGCCAACGAGCGGGGTCGAGAACGTGGATCAACGCGCTGAAGTTCGGCAGCCCCCACTCCACCGCGCTGCCTTTGCTCAGCGGGTGCAGCACAACAATGCGCTTGCCGGACTGTATCATATTGCGCAAGTCGTCGTTCAGCGCCGACGGCACAAAGCCGATGCACGGAATGAGCGCTTCCGCACTTCCAGGAACAGGGATCCCGAACGGCGCCAATAATTTGATGTTCAACTGGGCTTCGTGCAGCGCACTGTTCTTGCGGGTGAAGTCCACGCGCTCGTTGCAGCTGAACCAATGCCACCAGCGATGGCTCGTTCCGATGCGCCGTGCGATGCCTGCTTGCTTCGCCCAGCGCGCTACTTCACGGTGGGGGAACACATGGACGACCGCATCGGCGTTCGCGGAACGCAGACGCTCGACCGCCACGGCATCACCGGCAGCCTGCAGTTCGTCAAGGGTAATGATGTCGTCCACATGGCTGCTGCATGCCCAGACCGGTCGTGCATAGTTGCGGCAGAGGACAGTGATGTGCGTGCCCGGAGCATGGTGCTTGATCCACCCGGCCGTGGTGAGCGTCACCACGGCATCGCCCAAGGCATCGGGGCGGCTGAGGATGATGCGCCCGGGGATGTTCATCGAGCGCGGTGCAACTGGCGCAGCTTGGCGTACTTGAGGTACGTGGCGAACGCACTGATCCGCGCGATGGTGTAACCGTGCGGACCGTCAAGGAAGCCGAGACCGATGACGTACATGCCAAAGAACTTGGCCACCGGGCCGAACAGGATCTTCAGCGCACCGCCATGCTTCCCACGCGCATGCAATTGCTTGGCACTGATGGTGGTGAAGTAGTCCACTTGCTTGATGTGGTCGCTGAGGGAGTTGTAGCTGTAGTGCAACAGGTCGCCCTGCAAGTGGACGATACGCGCTCCTGCGTCCATCTCATACTTGTCGTGCGGGTTCACACCACCCCAACGGCCTTTCCGACTGTCCCACAGACGCAGCTTTCTGTCCGGGTACCAACCACCGTGCTTGATCCATGTGCCGCAGTAGTTCGTCAGGCGGTTCATGGTGAACCCGTCGGCATCGCTCCGTTGTTTGGCCGCAAGAATGGAAGCTTCCAGTTCAGGGCTCAACGCTTCATCGGCATCGAGCGAAAGCACCCACGGATGCATTGCATGCGTGATGGCGCGGTTCTTCTGTTCGATGTGCCCGTCGAAGGCATGCTGGAAAAAGCGCGCACCATGCTCCCGCGCGATGGCCTCCGTACGGTCAGTGCTGAACGAATCGAGCACCAGGATGTCGTCGGCCACGCGCTTCACCGAGGCCAGGCAGCGGCCCAGGTTGTGCTCTTCGTTGTAAGTGATGATGACGACCGATAGCTGCGGCATCGTGCGCCGAATGTAGGATCCCTGAAAAGACGAGGGTCCCGGCGCACCGGGACCCTCGTTCAGTCAAAAGCCGGAAACCCTCAGTGCATCACTTCGAACTTGCCGCGGGCGAGTTCACTGTTGCCGTTCACCACGCTGTAGAAGTACAGTCCGTCAGCGAGCCACGCCGTGGTGATGGTGGCCCTGCCCCACTCCATGCGGCGACTGGCCACCACGCGGCCGGTGTTGTCCATCACGTTGATGAAGGCATTGGCAGCATCCACACCCGTGAGATCGAAGAAGATGTTGCGATCGGCCGGGTTCGGGAAGAAGTTGACGCGCGCAGCTGCCTGCTCGTTCACGCCGCTGATGAAGTCCACCAGGGTAACGCAGTAGTCCTCCGTCTCGCCGTAGTTGTAACCGTCCGTGCAACCCACGCCGCCGTCGTCGTTGAAGATCATCATCACACGCATGCGTGTGAAGCCCTCCAACGCACCAACGGGAATGGTCAGCGTGCCCGTGACCGCGGTCTGGGTCATGGCCCCGGCATCATAGGCCAGTTCGCCCGTACCGTCGAAATCACCGTTCTGATCGAGGTCCACGAAGACTTTGAAGTACTCATTGAACAACTGCCCATCGAAGCCCGGGGTGAGGGTGATGGGGTGGCCTTGGCCGATCTCCAGTTCGGTGCCGAGACCGGTGTAGTCACCATAGCCATCATCCGTGCCGGTAACGTTGTTCAACGTGCCTACCTGTACGCCCGCGATCCATTCCTCACTGGCGTCATCGCTTTCGCTCGGGCAATACGGCAGGTCGAGACAAGCGCCGCAACCGCTGGTCTTGAAGGAAACGGTATCACTCCACGCCGTGGGGCCGCCACTGCATATGGTCCGCACGGTCACTTCATACGTTGTGCAGGAATCCAAACCAGTGAACTCGTAGAACGCATTGGTGATGCCCGGGATGCTGGTCCAAACGCCGCTGCCCTCCACACTGATCTGCGCCTCGTAGCTGGTTGCCGCACTAACGGCCTGCCAGGTCACATTGCCGCTGTTGTCGCCCACGAAGCCCACGGTCACGAAGTCGGGCGCCGTACAGCAGCCATCCGTGGTGAAAAGCACCGTGCTGAAGCCGCTGCTGATCGAATCGCACAAGCCCTCCACCTGGAACTCATAGGTGGTGCAGCCGGTGAGGCCGGAGAGCGTGTACCCCAACGCAGTTACCTGGCCCAGCGGGATGTAGGCACCGAAGCCGAGCGGACGGTATTGCACGTTGAAGGTGTCCGAAGCACTGCTCTGCCACGTGATGACCACGGTGTTGCTGTCCACGTTGGCAACCGTTAGGTCGTACGGTGCCGGGCAAGGGCCACAGCCATCGAGGATGAGCTGCATGCTGTTGAACGCGTTGATGCGGCCACCGGTGGTGCAGTTGCCGGGCAGGTTGCCGACTTGTTCCACCCCACCGAACAGGGCATCGCGCACGAACAAAGCACCGGCAGCGGGATCGCTTTGCACCAGGTTCATCATGCTGGAGCACGGTGCGCTGTACAGCAAACCGATGACGCCGGCGGTG
The DNA here is from genome assembly GCA_016699575.1 of Flavobacteriales bacterium. Taxonomy (NCBI): domain Bacteria; kingdom Pseudomonadati; phylum Bacteroidota; class Flavobacteriia; order Flavobacteriales; species Flavobacteriales bacterium. Next base: position 1,559,000 of record CP064979.1, read on the forward strand.
AGCGGACTGGCGAAGCTGGTGCCGCTGGTGGAGCCGTAGCCACCGCCAATGCTGGTGGTATAGACGTCCTCACCTGGAGCACCCACATCCACCACCGTGGCACCATAGCCGCTGAACGTGCGAACATCCGCATCGTTGGTGGCGGTCACGCTCACCATGAAATCGCTGGTGCAGCCCGTGGGCATGTCGCCCACCACGTCCATGTCGAGGTTGTTGTTGGCGGTGGCGCCGCAGCTAAGCACACCAGCCGCGCCCAGACTGTCGTAGAACGCGCACCAGAGCGGGTAGTCATTGGGGTCCGCGTTGTCGATGCCCCAACTGCTGTTGGTGGCCACGACGAAGGCGCCTTTGTTGCCCCCGGTGGTATTGTAAAGCTTCCGCATTTCCAGGGGGTAGGTGTAGCTCTCGATGACGGCCGCTTCGCTGATGCCGCTGCGGGTAACCACCATCATCTTCACGTCCCAGTTGGCGCCCGCGATACCAAGGCCGTTGTCGCCCTTTGCACCGATCATGCCGGCCACTTGGGTGCCGTGCCCACCGCCGTACACATCATCATCGTTGCCGCTCGGGTTCCAGCCTTGGAAATCGTCCACGAAGCCGTTGGCGTCATCGTCGGTACCGTTGTTGGGGATCTCCTGGAAGTTGAACCACGCGTTCCCGATGAGATCTGGATGTGGGAGGTCTGCATTCTCCACGATGCACACCACGATGGTGTCGCCAGTGGCTGTGAGGCCCCCGGTGCTGATGTCCCACGCGATCTCGCTATCGATGTTGTCGTGGTGCCATACGCTGCCGTATTGCGGGTCGTTCGGCACAATACGGTCCTTCACAACGTGGTTGCTCTGCGCGATGGTGACACCCGGCTGGCTGCGTACCTGACGCACGAAGGCGCTGTGGTCGATGCCGATGGCTTCGTAGTGGAGGAGCCACGCACGCATGGGCCGGCTCAGCTCGCGCACCACATGCAAACCGGTGGGCTCACCGTTGAAGCGGGCGGCCGCTTCAGCAATGGCCTGTGCATCGGCGCCGGGGGCCACCTGGATGATGATGTCGCCGGGAATCGTTTCCGGGCGTTGGGCAAGCACGGATATGGAAGCCGTGGCAAGCAGAAGGACGGGAAAGAAGCGCAACAAGGGGGTCATGGTTTTTCCTGAAGGTGGGCGAAAGTATCCGGCGAGGCACCGCTCGCCCGTTCGGCACCCCCAATTGAGGTTGTCATTCTTGGACCGGCCAGTGGAAAGCAAAGGGCCCCATTGCCACCGCTGAACCCCAATTGCCGTTCATCACACGGCCCCATGGGTCCTGTAACTCCCGGCGTTCGATGCCCGTCCCATGATCACAAGACCGAACAACATCAACACCATCCCCGCCATGAAAAGCTTCAACCTCCTCCGCACCACGATGGTGATCGCCACCGTGTTCACCCTCGGTTACACCCGCGCTGCCGAGCCCCCTGTTACCACCGGAACCACCGACGTCTCCCTGGAGCGCGCGCTCGACAAGGAACTGAACAAGCACATCAGCTTCCCCCTGCTGCGCAAGAACGACATGACCGGCGAAGTGTTCGTGAGCTTCGTGGTGAACAAGGAAGGGAAGGTCGAAGTGATCAACGCCACCAGCAGCAATGACGAGCTCTGCGCCTATGTGCTGGCGAAGCTGGCCTTGGTGGACATCGGCGACAATCCCACCGGCACTTGGAAGACGGAACACGTCCGCTTCGTTTTCGCTCCCGAAGGCAGCATCTGAACCAACGCTTCCCGCACATGAAGAGCCCCGGCTATCCGGGGCTCTTCCCTTTTCACACCCCTCCCACTGCAGGGCGGCCACCGCTCCATTGGGGCGCCAGCGGGCCAACAGGAAATTCCATGGCAGCTGTAACTCCCTCTCCGCGAGCCCGTCCTACGATGGAAGACCGACACCATGAAAACGAAGAACCTTCTGCTGGCCGCCATCATCCTTGTTGCCGCGCCGGCCACCGCCCAAGAAGACACCGTGGCCACCGAGGGCCATCATGCCTTGGCGCTGAAACTCTCCAACGATGGGCTGCAGGCCCAGGTGATCGACCAGCGCGACAGTACCGCGTTCGGCAACGACCGCGATACGCTCCGCCTGGAACTGAAGCACAAGTACATCACCATCCTCTCCGAGCCCAAACCGATGACATCGGAGGACTCGCTGCCCACGCTCCTCAAAGAGCTGCGCCGCGAACGGAAGTACGCCTTCACCCACTGGGACGGTATCGACCTCGGCCTGAACAGCTTCGTTGCGGAGGACGGCCGCATCGGCGATGGCCCGAAGACGAACGGGCTTGCGCTCAACAACTGGCGCTCCCGCTACTTCGCCATCAACTTCGCCACGTGGAAGGTGGAGTTCGGCAGCCACCACGCAGGATTGTACACCGGCGCAGGGATCGAGTTCCGCAACTACCACTTCGCCGACAACACCGTGCTCACCGATGTGGCCGACACCACCTTCGGCATGCCGGTGACGGAGCCCGACTTCCAGAAGAACAAGCTGCGCCAGATCGGCCTGCGCGTTCCGCTGATGCTGGAGTTCAACAGCAAGCGCGCAACGATGCCGACCACCCTGGAAGAGGCCGTGAAGCGCGACAGCGAAGGCTTCAGCACGAAAGGAAACGTGCACCTGGCCTTCGGCCTGGTGGGCAGCGTGTACTTCGATACCATGTACAAGCAGAAGTACACCGATGAGGGCAGCGACCGCAAAGTGCGCGACAAGGACGACTTCAACCTGTTGCCCTACAATGTTGCCGCTGCGGTGCGTCTTGGGGTGGGAAGCCTCGCACTATTCGCCGAGTACGGCCTCACCACGCTGTTCGAGGACGGTGGCAGCCCGGTGCTCGTGCCGGTGACGGTGGGTGTCCAGGTGGTCGGGTTCTGAACGCGTTGAGGTAGGCTTCCAGCGCAACAAGGGAAATACGAGGGAGGCCGAAAGCGGGCCGCCGGTGTGAACGTCACCGAGCGGCCCGCCGCTATTTTCGCCGCCCGTCCGCCTAAGGCGGGCCCTTCAAACGGAACCCATGGGCCGCATCTTCGAGAAACGCAAGCACAAGATCTTCGCACGCAACGCCAAGCTGAGCAAGCTCTTCACCCGCATCGGCAAGGAAATAGCCATGGCGGTGAAGGCCGGTGGGCCGAACCCGGACGCCAACACGCGGTTGCGCATGGCCATCCAGAACGCCCGCGGCATGAACATGCCCAAGGACAACGTGGACCGCGCCATCAAGAAAGCGGCAGCGGGGGGCGAAGGAGCGGATTTCGCCGAGGTCACCTACGAGGGCTACGCGCCCGGGGGGGTGGCCATCTTCGTGGATGCCGCAACCAACAACACCACACGCACCGTGGCCAACGTGCGAAGCTTCTTCAGCAAGTGTGACGGCACCTTGGGCACCAACGGTTCGCTCTCGCACGTGTTCGATCGCAAAGGCGAATTCGTGGTGGAGAACGCCGCGTTGAAGGGCCGCGACGGCGATGAGTTCGAAATGGAGTGCATCGATGCCGGTGCTGATGATGTGCACCGCGATGAAGAGGGGTTCATCATCCTCACCCCGTTCCAAGGCTTCGGTGCCATGCAGCAGAAACTCGAGGAGTTGGGCATCGACAGCAAGAGCGCCGAGCTGAAGCGCTTCCCGTTGTCAATGATCCCCGTCGACCTGACCACGGCCCGCAACGTGATGAAGCTGGTGGACATGCTGGAAGAGGACGACGACGTGAACGCCGTGTACCACAACATGGAACTGAGCGAGGAGGTGGAGGCGGAACTGGCGAAGGGGTGAACCATGTGGCCATGGGTTCATGTGCCCATGTGCTCATGCGGCCGTGCGCATGGGCAACGTGTCTCGATGGTGGCAGTGCGGTTCGAGCAGTTCATGGACAAATGGCCACATGGTTCTTCACCCCACAGCCGTGAAGCGGATGTGGTAGTTGGTGCCGCGTGTACCACTGTCCACCGTAACGAACCCGTTCAGTTGCTCCGTAAGGCTTTCCACCAGGCCCATGCCCAGTGAACTGTCCTCGTTGGGCTGCTGCTGGTTTTCCATGCCCACTCCGTCGTCCGAGTAACGCAGGTCGTAGGTGTTGGGACCGACCGAGGAAAGCACCAGATCGACGCGGCCCTGCTGGCGGCCTTTGAAAGCGTGTTTGAAGCTGTTGGTGATGAGCTCGTTGACGATCAGGCCGAGGGGCACCATCGTGTTCAGGTCCAGTTCCAGGCCGGGTTCGATGATGGCGCCGTACGTGATGCTCTCACGCACATCGTTCACGCGCACCAGCTCGGCGAACAGTTCATCGAGGTAGCGCGCCACGTCGAGGCGGGCGAGGTCATCGCCTTTGTAGAGCTTCTCGTGGATGAGCGCCATGCTGCTCACGCGGCTTTGGCTCAGCTCGAAGGCGTGCTGCAAGCGCTCATCGTCCATGCCCGCACTTTGCAGCCGCAGCAAGCTGGCCACCACTTGCAGGTTATTCTTCACGCGGTGGTGGATCTCCTTGATGAGCGTGTTGATGCGCTCGTTCGCCTGCTCCAGTTTTTCCTTTTCGCTCTGGAGCGCGCGGGTCTGTTCCATGTCGCGGATGCGCGCGGCCTTCAGGTTCTCCTTCATGCGCGCGAGCGAAAGGCCGAGCACGTCCTTCTCGCCGCGGATGGGCACGGTGGTGTCGTAGTTGCCCCGCCCGATCGCTTCAGCGCTGCTGGCCAGCGAGCGCACGTTGTCGATCATGCCATTGAAGGAATCGGCCATCTCACCGATCTCATCATTAGTGCGCACAACCACCTTGCCGCTCACATCGCCTTCGGCAAGCGCATGGGCCGCATTGCTAACCTCGGTCACCGTACGCCGTATGCCGCGCATGATCACCAACGCCATCACCAGCACCGCCGCTACGGTGCCGATGAGGGCAAAGAACACCAGCGATAGCCGCACCTCCGCGTCCGAGAGGTTCTCCTCGCTGGCCGTGATGATGCCCTGGATGGAGCGGTCCTCCACCTTCTTCAGCTTGTCCATGGCCGCACTGCTGATCAGCCACCAACGCTCATTGTCCACGGGCAGCTGGTCCACGCTGCGGCGCTCCATCAGCAGGCCGGTCACCGTGTTCAGGAAGGCGATGGTATCACCGCTGTAGGTGCTACGGTAAGTCGCCAGGACTTCCGCCGGTGCATCGCGCTCGAAGAGCTGCAGGTTGCTTCTGAAATTGGCCAGCTGCAGGCTGATGGTGCTCATATCAGCCGCCAGCAAAGGTTCGCCCACAAGGCCACGGCCCACCTTGCTGCGCACCACGCTCATGGCCTCCTTGGCGTGCAGAAGGTTCATGTGCGCGTACAATCGATCCTTCGTCACGGGGTCCAGCGCCAGCTTGGCGGTGGCCGTCAATTCGTTCAGCAGGTTGTTGTTGATCCTCCGGTAGCTCTGGCCCACTTGGGGTGAGGTGGTACGACGGTCGACCACGCGCTGGCGCAACACGGCCAACCCGTCGAAGGCCGTCTTGCTCTTCCCGCTCTCATCCGCCGCCTGCAAAGCATTGATGGCCTCGTCGGTCTTCACGAACTGGAGCCCGAGGCGCGGCTCGTTCACGGGGCGACCTGCCAGGAAACCCGTGCACAGGGCGTATTCCTTCTGCAGTTCGTGGATGACGTTGCTGAGCAGTTCGATGGTCCGTGCCTGGCCACTGATGTACTGGTAAACATCGCGGCGGTCCAGGCTGCTGTTCATCTGCTTGCCGATGAGCAGCACCATGCCGACCACGGGAATGGCCAGCGTTACCAGGAATTTGGTGCGGACGGGCAGGTCGGCGAAACGCCACTTCATGGTACTACCGGAGCAGGGCGCGTGAATGTAGGGCAACGTCCCGGGCGCTTCCACGGTGGCCGGGGCCGGGTACATTCGCCGACCAACAACACTGGTCCATGAAGGAGTGGTTCGACGCCTTGGAGAAAAAGCAGCAAAAAGCGCTGGAAGGCGGCGGGCCGGACCGCATTGCCGCGCAGCACAAGAAGGGCAAGCTCACCGCGCGCGAGCGCGTCAACTTGCTGTTGGATGAAGGCAGCTTCCAGGAGATCGGCCAACTGGTCACGCACCGCAGTACCAACTTCGGCCTGGATGAGCAGGTGTTCCTCGGCGATGGTGTGGTGACCGGTTTCGGCACCGTGGAAGGGCGACTGGTCTATGTCTTCAGCCAGGACTTCACAGTGCTCGGGGGCTCATTGGCCGAAGCGCATGCGCAGAAGATCGGCCGCATCATGGACCTGGCCATGCAGAACGGCGCGCCTGTCATCGGCATGAACGACAGCGGCGGCGCGCGCATCCAGGAAGGCGTGGTGAGCCTCGGTGGCTACGCGGACATCTTTTATCGGAACGTGCGCAGCAGCGGGGTGATCCCGCAGATCAGCGCCATCATGGGCCCGTGCGCCGGCGGTGCGGTCTACTCCCCCGCCCTCACCGATTTCGTGATGATGGTGGAAGGCACGAGCTACATGTTCGTCACCGGTCCGAACGTGGTGAAGACCGTGACCCATGAGGAGGTGACGGCCGAAGAACTCGGTGGTGCCTCCACGCACGCCAGCAAGAGCGGCGTGGCTCACTTCACCGCCAGCAACGAGCTCGATGCGATACGGCAGCTGCGCCAGTTGATCGGCTACGTGCCCAGCAACTGCGAGGAAGAACCGCCCGTGCTGCCTTACACCGTTGGCGACGAGTCGCGGCCGGAGCTCGACACCATCATCCCCGACAACCCCAACCAGCCCTACGACATCCGGCAGGTGATGAACGCCGTCATCGACCCGGACAGCAGCATGGAGGTGCATTCGGAGTATGCGCGCAACATGGTGATCGGTTTCGCGCGGGTGGAAGGCCGCACCGTAGGTTGCGTGGCCAACCAGCCGGCCGTGCTCGCCGGTGTGCTCGACATCGATGCGAGCATCAAAGCCGCACGCTTCGTGCGCTTCTGCGATGCCTTCAACATCCCGCTCATCGTGTTCGTTGACGTGCCCGGCTTCCTGCCCGGCACCGACCAGGAGTGGCGCGGCATCATCGACCACGGCGCCAAATTGCTCTACGCGTTCAGCGAAGCCACGGTACCGCGCATCACCATCATCACGCGCAAGGCTTACGGCGGTGCGTACGACGTGATGAACAGCAAGCACATCGGTTGCGACATGAACTATGCATGGCCCAGTGCAGAGATCGCCGTGATGGGCGCGAAGGGTGCCGCCGAGATCATCTTCAAGAACGAGATCAGCAAGGCGGCCGACAAAGAGGCCAAATGGAAGGAGAAGGAAGCCGAGTACAAGGAGCAGTTCGCGAACCCTTACGAGGCCGCCGCACGCGGATACGTCGATGAGGTGATCCGCCCCAGCGAGACGCGCATCAAGGTGATCAACGCCCTGCGCATGCTGCGCAACAAAGTGGACAAGCTGCCACGGAAGAAGCACGGGAACATCCCGCTATAGGCCCGCTTCCTCATAGCGGCGCTTCTCCTCTTCGGTGAGGTCGTGCCAGAAGTGCACGCCCCATACGATGCGGTACCGGTCCCATGTCATGTCGCTGTAGTGGATGAGCATGCGGTAATACTGCCGCGTCTGGAACTGGTTGAGCGTTACGCCTGAATAGATGATGAGCACCATGAGGATGCTCGACCATTTGTACTTCCGCGACAAGTCGGCAAGCAGGGCCGTCGGGAGCGCCAACAAGGCCAGAAGCGGTATGGTGGCCCGGCTGCCAAAGCCACCGCCATAGAACCACATCCACCAACAGAAGATCACGTAGCTCATCAGAACGATGGTCACCAATGCCGCAATGGCATAGGCCCGATGGGCCGACTTGGACAGCATTGCGAAGAGGCCAACGAACCCGAGCATGATCAAGGGCGAATACACGAACCAGCCTTTGCGGATGCTGAACCAGCCTTCCCACAAGTGCGGTTCGGTGAGATGGATCTGTTCACCACCGTAAGAGTTGTAGAAGAACTGTCCAGTGGTGTACTTCCAATAGAGCAACTGTGGGAGCACGAAGAGAAAAGCGGACAATGCTGCGACAACCAAGTGCCTAGGATGCGCGCCGACCTGCGACCATTTTGCGCGCCACGCACCGTGCGGAAAACAGTTCCATAGGATCGGGACGAGGATGACCATACCATCGATCGGGCGCGCCAGCACCACCCAGCCGAGCGCCGCGCCCAGTACGATCGCCGTACCCATACGAGCGGACCGGTGCCAGCTATCGGTTGCGTAGAGGATGATGCAGAACAGCGCGAACAAGGGCGGATGGCTCATACCCGCATCCAAGGTGGTGTAACACCATAGATTGGTGCCGAAGGCGACCACCACCAATGCGGCAGCGGTCGCGATGTCGCTGCAGGACCGCAACAGGAAGCGCCGCAGCACGAGCATCCCTGCAACGACCCATGCAATGGTGGTGAGGCACCATGCCAAGGCGTACGGCCAGGAATAGCCGTCCGCGGGAATTGAAGTGTCTGACAGCAACAGAACTGCATGCGCGATCAGGAAACCCGGCAGCTCGAAGAGCGCCGTGCCGCCAGTGTACTTGCTCGACCATTTTCCCGTCTCCTCCTCGAAGCCGATGGAGTAGTTCATCATGGCGCCAGAATGCCCAAGCGAGGAGTCCAACCGGGCCACGTAGGACAGGTCGCCGACATCGCCGTGGATGATGGCTGCTGGCAGGTAGTGATGGTACGCTTCAATGTCCCAAGCCCACATGCGGCCATCACGCCAGCGGCCGTAGTAGTCAGCCTCGTGCCAGGCCTCCCAACCGAACAGCAGGCAGACGATCAGGCTCAGCGGAGCCGCTTTGAACCAGTGCCACTGTCCGTTCATTGCTCGCGCAAGGTGAACACCGCCAAGGAACCGATGGCATCAACGTGTACAAGCCTGTAGTGACGGGACAGCTCCGAAAGCAGTTGTTGGTCTTCCTGCGCTCGCGACAAGTCGCCATGCACGACCACATGATCAGGCAAAGAACCACCATCGGTGCGGCACTGCACGCCATAGGATGGCCGCTCACCAACACAGCGCGTCCATCGCTCCTCATCCTTCCAGCGCAGCGGGAACCAGCCCAGTCGTGCCTCGTAGTTCTCCATGATGAACAAGGGGCGCTCGGTGCCGAGGTAGTTGCTCAGGTGCCCTTCGTTCCAGTCCGAGGAGAGGTTCACCGGCTGCACGGTGGCATGATCGTCGAGGAAGTGCGGAGCGTTGTGCATGGCCGTGGCCTGCACATCGAGACGCATGCGGGTGTGCAGAAGCTGCTCGGTCGTTAGCGCCAGTTGAACCAGCCCGGCACCGCACGCAAGCAACACACTGTACCTCCGCACCGGCACTGCTGTCGTCAACCATGCACTGAACACGATGAAGAACAGGTAACAATACCGATCGCTCATCATGCCAGCGTGCGCCGTGTCCGGGGTTAAGAGATAGAGCGTGAGCAACAGTAGCAAGGGCGGCAACAGCACGTGCGACCATTGCGTGCGTTCGCGCCGGGTGAAAGCAAGTGAAACAAGCAGGGCTGCCAGCACGGCGACGAAGAGCAACGCAATTTGTCCCTCTTCTTCATAGCGTGTCCATTGCAGTGGGCGCGCTGTCCAGAGCCACTCGATCAGTTCAGTGAGCGGTCTGGTACCATCGGCTGCGGGGAGGTCCGTGCCCGAGCTGAACCAGGCGAAGCACACAAGTCCCGGCAGGAAGACGAGCAGCAGAGCGGACACCTGCTTCAATAGCATGGACCAGCGCCCGGTCGAGGAATTGCGCATGTTCCAAAACAGCGCGCAACCAAGCGTGAACCCCGCCAGCCCAAAAGCCAGCACGTTGCTGAAGTAGAGCAAGGTGCCCAATGCAGCGAGGACAAAGAGCCGTTGTGTGCGCTGGTCCTCCAACCACTTCAGTCCTTCCGCCACCGCGAAGAACCACAAGGCCACGCCCGTCGAGAAGTTGAAAAAGCCCATGTTGAACAAGCAGCCATGGATGAGCGGGAAGACCAGCAGCGACAGTGGTTCATTGCCGGGAGCCACCGTGCGCATGAGCCTCCTGAAGCCGATGGCCATACCGGCGATGTAGATGAGCACCAGCGTCTTTTCCGCGAGCCAACCCGGCAATACGGTCAGCAGCCCGGCGAGCAGCGCATGGTCCAGCCAGTTCGGCACAGGCAATGGATGCAGCGCGAACCAAGCGCGCACCGCTTCATCACCGAGCAAATAGCACTTGAGGAGCTGCGCGTTGTACAAATGCGCGGGTCCATCCAGCGTCGGGTAGAAGTGCGTGCAGAACGGCAGCACCATGTTCACCAGCAGGAAGGCACGGAACACCCACGGGCTTGCCAGCACGGCGGTTGCTCGACTTCCGAAGGACGCGGACATGGCGCCGTGAAGATGCAAGAAGAGATGGTCGTGTTGACCTCACGCGGAGACGCGGGGCAACGCGGGGAAATCCACCGCGACCTCCGCGTCTCCGCGTGAGGTCATTTCAGGAAGAGGTCTTCTCCTTAGTTCAAACCCCGCCGTTCCAGCAGCGGCTCCACCACCGCATCGCGGCCGCGGAAGTCACGGAAGAGCTGGCCGCTGTCCTTACTGCCGCCTTGCGAAAGCACGGTGCTACGGAAGTGCATGCCGTTGGCGCGCGTGAAGCCACCGTTCTCTGCGAACCAGGTGCATCCATCGGCATCGAGCACTTCGCTCCACATGTAGGCGTAGTAGTTGGCGCTGTAGCCACCGCCCCAGATGTGGCTGAAGTAGTTCGTCTTGTAGCGCGGCGGCACGTGCGCGTTCAGCAGGCCGTACTTCTCCAGGGCTTTGCGCTCGAAGGCATCCACATCGGTCACCAATGGAGCATCGGCGCCGAGCATGTGCCACTCGATATCGAGCAGTGCGGCGGCCAGGTACTCGCTGGTCATGTAGCCTTGGTTGAAGGTCTTGGCCTTCTGCATGCGCTCGATCAGTTCTGCGGGCATGGGTTCGCCGGTCTTGTAGTGCTTCGCGTAGTTGGCCAGGATCTTCGGGTCGGTGGCCGGGGCCTCGTTGATCTGGCTCGGGAACTCCACGAAGTCGGTGCTGGTGGCAGTGCCCGCGAAGAGCGGGTATTCCTGGCGGCTGAGCAACCCGTGCAGCGCGTGGCCGAACTCGTGGAAGAGCGTGGTCACATCGTCGAAGCTCAGCAAGCAAGGTTGCCCGGCGGCGGGCTTCACGTAGTTGCAGTTCTGGGTGATGACGGGTTGCTGGCCGAGCAGTCCGCACTGGTCCAGGAAGCTGTCCATCCACGCGCCGCCCTGCTTGTTGTCGCGCGCGTAGTAGTCGCCGTAGAAGAGGCCGATCACCGTGCCGCCGGTGTCGATGACGTCGAACACGCGCACATCGGGGTGGTAAACCGGCAGGTCGTTGCGCTCCTTGAAGGTGAGGCCGTACATCTGCTCGGCCGCGTAGAACACGCCGTCCTTCAGCACCGTCTCGAAGTTGAGGTAGGGCTTCAGCGCTGCTTCGTCCAGGTCGAACTCCGCCTTGCGCACTTGCTCGCTATAGTAGTCCCAGTCCCAAGGCTCCAGTTTGAAACCACCCTTCTGTTTGTCGATAAGCGCCTGCAGCTTGGCCGCTTCGTCCTTGGCGTTGCGCGCGGCGGCAGGGGCAAGTCGCGCGAGCAACTTCAGTGCTTCAGTGGGCGACTTCGCCATCTGGTCGTCCATCACGTAGCTGGCCCAGTTGGGGAAGCCGAGCAGCTTCGCCTTCTGCGCGCGCAGCTGTGCAAGTCGCGCCGCAATGGGCCGGTTGTCGGCCTCGCCGCTGCCGTTGCGGGCCACGCTCGCTTCGAAGATGCGCTGGCGCAGTTCGCGGTCCTTCAAAGAGGCAAGCACCGGCTGCGTGGTGGTGTTGATGAGCTCGATGAGCCATTTGCCCTCGTGCCCCTTGGCCTTGGCGGCTTCAGCGGCGGCGGCAATGGCCTCTTCGTCCATGCCATCGAGCTGCTCCTTCTTGTCCACCACGATAGCAGAAGCGGAGCGCGCCTTCAGGATGTTGTCCTGGAACTTGGTGTTGAGGTTCGACTCCTCTTCGTTGAGCTTCATGAGCTCTTCTTTGCCTTTCGCATCGAGCAACGCACCGGCGCGCACGAAACGGGCGTAATAGCGCTCGACCAGTCGGGTTTGCTCTGGATCCAACCCGGCATTGGCGCGACCATCGTACACGGTTTTCACGCGATCGAAGAGCGCACCGTTGAGCGTGATGGCATCGCTGTGCGCGGTGAGCGCCGGAGCAAGCACGGCCTTGGCGGCCTGCAGACTATCGTTGGTAGCACTGCCCGTCAAGCCGAAGAAGATCTTTGTTGCGCGGGTAAGGTCCACGCCGGTCTTCTCCAAGGCCACGATGGTGTTCTCGAAGGTGGGTGCCTCCGCGTTCTTCACGATGGCGTCCACTTCCTCCAGTTGCTTCTTCATGCCCGCTTCGATGGCAGGGCGGTAGTCGCTGTCCTTCAATTTGTCGAACACGGGCGCTTGGAAAACAAGCGTGCTCTTCTGCGCGAGCGGGTTGGCGGTGGTGGTCACGTCAGTTGTGGTGGCTGGTTGTTCGCTGGTGCCGCACGCGGCAAGGGTAACAACGGCCAGGGCCAGGATGGCAGGTGTGGTTCGCATGATGATGAACAAGGGGCGGGAAAAGTAGGCGCCCAAAGCATCAGGCTTCGGCATGACATGCCGGAACGTGTGCCCAGTGCCGGAAGGGGCTACTGCTTGATGATGCGGTGTGCTGTAGTGCCGCACTGAACCACATAAGGACCACTTGGCAGATCCGAAAGATCAACGACCAAATTGCGATGGGCTTGAGAAATAGGCACGGGCACAACGCCCCCGATCGCATCAACAACGCGCACACTTTCAGTCCTTGGCGATGAGAGCACAATACTGACAATGCCATCCGTTGGGTTCGGCCAAGCAAGGCGAGGTTTTGCCGTGGATGCATTCTCTAGGCCCATGTACCACGGCGTACAAGTTCCAGCTGTAACACCCGGCCATGCATAGTGAACCCAAGTAGTATCCATGTGGCTCATGCAGTAGAGGTAGTGGTTGAAGTTCGAAACGTTGGAGGCAGAGTACGAGAACAAACCGGACCCACTTCCGACACCCTCCAGCCAAACTGAAACGTCACCAAACCCGATCGCATCTAGATAGATCCGCCGTCTGTAAGGATAGTCGGGCTCGGTGTCCATCTGGTTGACCACGGCCGTTTTTAGGTGTGGTGGTCCGAAACCAGGGTCCCCCGTGCATAATCCCTGATCAACGTAAATGTCCGTGATCGTATCCCCTACGGCAACACCGAAGTCGTACAGCAGGAACTCCTGGGTCGAGTCAGCGGGCAGAAAGAACACGGCTCCCGAGTCCTGCCGTATGCCCCCGATGTATCCCCCGGAACAATGCTCAATAACCGAGTAGCTCTCCCCATTGTGCAGCGTATCACTTCCATCCATGCAAAAGTTCGAGGTGCTCTGCACCTCGAACACAGGCCATGGCGGCGGAAGTATCATGTACTCGTATGCCTGCACCCACATGGCTCCACTATCGGGGAACGGGATGTTGATCTGTGCGTCGGTGCGCATCGCCAGAACCGAACACAACAATGTGCTAACGAAACCGAGCGAACTGGTCTTTGTCGCTTTCATGGTTCTCAACTCATCACTGAGACCAAGTATCGGGCACAAAGGCTGCCCACACCGTTCCACCCAACTCGACTTCCGCCGCTACGGCAACTGCTCCACCCGCACGTTCGTGGGTACTGTCCCACCGATGTTCACCAGGATCGGATCGCGATCGTTCTCTGTGCCGGTGTACTTCACGGTGCCGTCCATGCTGTGGTCGAAGGCGTAGTAACCGCTCACCGTATTGGTGGGCAGCGTTCCGCCCACGGTGGTGAGCACGGGATCGCGGTCGTTGGCAGTGCCGGTGTACTTGATGTCGTTGTTGGCCGTACCGTTACCCATCCAAAGTGCCATCACCGCTCCGACGGTTTTGCGCGCATCGGTGCCATAGGTGGCGGTGCCGCTCAGGGTGAAGTTGATGGAGGTGGCGGATGCGCTCAGCAGTGGCGCAGTGGATGTCATCACGCCCAAGTGGTTGCGGTGGCGCACGGCCACGAAGTAGTTGCCGCCCGGCACGCAGAAACCCAACGCCGAAGTGCCGTCAAGGTCCACCACATCGCCGTCGCGCTGCACCAGGGCCGCGCGGCGGCTCACCACCGTTGCATTGTTGCCCGAGCTGCGCAGTTCGATCGCCACCCAATCGACAATGGCGTTGTTGCCGGTGATGTCGAGCACACCGGCGGCGATGGCATTCGGACCGGTCACGGCCAACCCCATCGCGGTGTACGGCTCCGTGAGCGGGAGGAAGCCGCGCGTGCGCAGCGAATCGGTCATCAAACCGTTCCCGGTTTTGTAAGGCCCTTCGAGGTACACCTTCAACGCGACCACTGCATTCGAAGGATCCACGCACGGGGATGCCGTCGTGGTGAACTCGAACGGCTGGCCGTACTGGGTTTGTCCGCCGGGCTGCGTGCAATTGGCCTTCATGCGGAAATGGTACTGCGTGTTGGCGGTGAGCCCACTTAGCGCATAGCTGTTGCCGGTGACCCCGGCGATGGTGGTCCATGTGCTGCCCGAAACCAGCTTCCAATCCAGGTCGAAGGATGCAGCCGCGATCTGTGCGTCCCAACCGAGCATGGCGCTCCAAGAGGTGACGGACGTTGCGTTGAGACCCGTCACGGTGCCGCATGCCGGAGCGCTCACGCTTGCCGAAAGGTTGTAGCACTGGAAGGAACTGAAGGCTCCGTTCCAGCCCACCACGCGCACCACGTAACTGCCAGCCGTCGCGCTGTAGCTCACGAACTCACTGCTGGTGCCTCCGTTGGTACCCGACGCTAGCACCGTGCCGCCGCTGTTCAGCAGATAGAGGTCATAGTCACCCGCCAGATTGCTAAGGAAAAGGTTGATGGTGCCGGGCGAAGCGATGCTGAAGGAGTAATGGTCCTGATCCGTGCTGTTGGCAATGAGCGCGCTGATGTTGGCCGGCAGGGTGATGGCCGCAGCCGTGCCGATGGTGTTGTTCGGCTCCAACGCATCGGGGCAGGGCACCGGCGTGGTGAAGTTGGTGCTGGCCGAGAACGCCGACGAGGGACCGCCGCAGTTGCTCAGGACCTGGAACTCGTAGTTGGTGCCTTGTGTCAATCCACTGATCGCGTAGCTGTTGGTGGCTACTCCCGTGACGGTGTTCCACACGGGTGCACCTACCTGGCGCCAACGCACATCGTAGCTGGCCACGCCGAGGCTGGCCCAGTTCAAGGTGCCCGTGGTCAACGTGAGGTTGCTGGCAAAGCGGTTGCCCGGCGAGTCGCACGTGGTGCCGCACGCCGCCAGGCAGGCCGCGGCATTGATGTTGTCGCGCATGCGCTGTGCGGGCTGCGGACCGAAACCCAGGTTGAGGTTGATGCCGGTGGCGAGCAAGTGGCAATAGCTCATGATGGTGCCGCCGGTGCCCACAGGAGGAACAGCCGCCGCCGCGCAACTGCCGCTGTTGTACCCCGCCGCCGGACCGCAACCGTCGATGCGGGTGTTGTCGCCGTTCCACACGCAGTCGTGGGTGTGGTTGCTGCCCAGGTTGTGGCCCTGCTCGTGGCTCACCACCATCACGCTCCAACTGTAGGTGGGCACGTTGTTGAAGCTGGCGTCGATACCGCTGTACGCCATGCGCAAGCTGGTGCTGCTGCACAACGTGGTGAGCCACGCCACACCGCCGTAGTTGGCGTAGTCGAGCAGGTGCGCCATGTCGCCATTGAAGCTGGTGCGCGTGGTGCCGAACTGGCTGAGGCGCGCTCCGCTGCTGGTGCCGTTGTACGGGCTCGGCACGTCCCACACGAACACCTCCTGCAGCTGAACGTCCATGCCGTCGTTGTCGTAGAGGATGGCGCTCTGGTTGAACAGGCCGGTCACGTAGTTCGTGGCGTTGATCACACTCCCCTTGTCCAGGAAGATGTCGTGTGCCGCTTCCCAGTACCACTTCACGCAGCGGATGGTCTTGGCAGCGCCGGCACCGGGCAACGGCCGATGCTCCTGGTGGCCGGGGGGCTCCAGAACGGTGCATCCTGTGTTGGGCGTGCCGAACAGGTCCTTCGCGTTGTAGAACACGTGAAAACCTTGCGGTGCATCGTCGAACTTCCCGATCACCCGCTCGCCGTCGGCATCCATCAACAGGCCCATCACTTCACCCTCGAACACGCTGATGGCGGCGATGCTGCCCTGCGCGCCGCGGACAACCCCGCGGTAGTGCAGGCCGCGCTGCAGTTCCACAGCACTGCCGGTGCTCGCTACCCGCACCGTGAAATCGTCCGTGACGGCATCTGCTTGTTGAAGGTCGATGACGATCGTGCCTTGCGAAGTGGGAAGCGTGAACGAGATGTGCTCCGGGCGTAATGCGAGCAACGAGGAAGTTGCCGCAGCATCCAAGCGCAACACATCTGCACGGCTGCACGCCTTGTTCCACAGTGCACTGTTCTCGCGTGTTGCGGCTTCCAATGCAAAGAGCTGCACCGGGGTGAAGCGGGTGCCCGAGGCACGCAGGTCATCGATGCGCGCGCCAACGCGACCGTGCTGGGCAGCAAGTTGGAGACCGAGAAGTGCAGCGAGGAAGAGCAGTAGTGTTCTCATGGGGAAAGGAGGCGGATATGGATACAGTGTCAGTTCGAGCGCAGTCGAGAACGGCGACGGAAAATAGAGGGTTGATCAACGGCGGGCCATTGGCACCGTGCCTCATTCGACCAAACCCCACTCCTTGGCCAGCACGTAGGTGCTGTGGAAGTCGAGATCGCGGCTTACCCACGAACGTTTGCCGCCGTGGCGTGTGCCCTTGCCGGGGTCGATGGGCAGTTGATGGCCAAGGCCCTGCACCTTATAGAACACCACCACCACACCACCGTCCGATGCGTGGTACTCACTCCGTCGAACGGCCGTGTTTCCTTGGTACGGTTCTTCAACACGATCCGGGACGCTGTCGGTGTTGGCGACGGCGGTCCATTGTGCCACCAGCGCTTGGCCGTGGCCCATGTCCACAACGCCATCGTTGGTGCCGTGCACCACGATCACCGGCGGGTAGGGCTTGGTGCGTTGCGGGTGCAGAGCGGTGACCAACCGGCCCCACTGCGCGGGCTCAAGGATCTGCGGGTTGCGGATGACCCGGCGCGCGTGCAACGTGTTGTTCGCGGCGCGGTAAGGTGCTCCAGCGAAGATGCCCACGCCCGCGAAGAGATCGGGCTCGCACGCTGTGAGCGCAGCGGCCAACGCGCCACCGCTGCTAACGCCATAGAGGAACACGCGCGCAGGATCGATGGGATAGTGAGCGAGCGCATGGCGCACCATGCTGGCCACGGAACCCACCTCGCCCTCGCCGGGTTTGATGTCCTGCTCGCGGAACCAGTTGAAGCACCGCAGCGAGTTGTTGATGGTGCGCTGTTGTACGTACACCACATAGTGTAAGCACCCCCATTTTAGGCGCAGCGGTTTGTAAAGGTACTTTTGAGTGTGGTGGTGTTGTGGATGTCCTGTTGAACTGTGGGGAAGTCCGCGCGTGAGCCTGTGTAGTGGGCAGGGAGTTGTCCACATTTCAACAGGAACGCACGGGGCGATAAGCGCAGCAACGACCTGTGCGGGCGCTGGTTGTTATAGCGCCACATCCACTCTTGCGTGATGGTGCGTACTTGGTCCAGGCGTTCGAAGATCCACGCATTGAGCACTTCGGTCCGGTACGTTTTGTTGAAGCGCTCGACCAAGCCGTTCTGCATGGGCATGCCCGGCTGGATGTAGGTGAAGGCGATCCCGTTGGATGTGGCCCATTCCTGCATGGCGTGTGCGATGAACTCCGGGCCATTGTCCATGCGAAGGCGTTCGGGCTTACCACGCCAGGCGATCAGCTGGTCCAGCTCACGGATCACGCGTGCAGCAGGCAGAGAGGTGTCGACCGCTATGCACAAGGCTTCCCGGTTGAAGTCATCGATCACGTTGAAAGTGCGGTACTTGCGACCGGTCACCAGCGCATCGCTCATGAAGTCCATGCTCCAAGTGATGTTCGGGCCGATGGGCAGCACGATCGGGTCCTTCACCCGCTCGGGCACCCGGCGCTTCGTACGCCTGCGCAAGTGCAGGTCCGCCTCCTTGTAGAGCCTGTGCACCCGCTTGTGGTTGGCCCCGGTCCCCTCAGTGACCATCTGGTCGAAGGTCAGACCGAACCCCCATGTGGGGTTCTGATCCACCACTCGCATCATGTGCTCGATCACTTCCGCATCGTTCTTCTCCTTGGGCGCATAGCGATACACGCTCGCACTCAAGTTCAACAGCTTGCAGGCCCGGCGTTCGCTGTACTGGCGCTGTTCGACCAGTCGGCGCACGACCTCTCGTTTGTCGTCCGGGCCTACAACTTTCCCTCGATGATCTCCTTGAGCACCTGGCGGTCCATCTGGGCCTCGGTGTACATCTTCTCAAGGCGCGCATACTTGGCCTTCAGCTCCTTGAACTCCTTGAGCTGGTTGGCGTCCAGGCCGCTGTACTTGGCCTTCCACTGGTAGAACGTCGGCTGGCTCACGCCATGTTCCCGGCACACGTCCGAGACCTTCTTGCCTGCCTCATGCTCGCGCAGCATCGCAATGATCTGCGTCTCGGTGAATCTGCTCTTTCTCATCCTGATCAAGTTTAGGTGGTTCTACTTCCACCTGCACCTGTTTCAGGGGGTGCTTACAGTTGCATTGGCCAAGTGCACATGGTAGAGCCCGGCATTGAGCCGCGACGTGTCCAGCACATTGTTGCCTTGCGCGGCGCTCTGCTCGAACACCAACTGCCCTTGGGCATTGGACACCACCAAGCGCAAGGCGCCGGTGGCAAGTGCCTCAGGTAGCGCCACGTGCACTGTAGCGGTTGTGCCGTGCGCAACGGGGTTGGGCCATGCCACGAGTGCCCCTTGCAAATTGGTCGCATGACTTTGCACACCGGTAATGAGATGGCACCCAGGTTCTATGCAGCCCATGCTGTCCACCTTCACTACCCAAACGTCTTGGGTAAGGCCCGGTGGGTTGTTGCCGCTGGCGCTACCGAGCGCCGTGCCGCATGCAGCGAACCCACCATCGCTCGTTGGTATCACATCGTAGAACAGACCAGTGCCATCGGTCATCAAACTGTCGTAGTACACATAGTGTCGCATCCAGATGCTATCGCCTTGGCTGGTAGTGCGTAGCAAGGTGCCATCAGCGAAATTGTTCGGGTAGCTCACCCCCGCTGCGATCAAATCCCCGCCCGGAGTGATCTCCTTCACGCTAACGAAGCGAGCCAAGTAGGACGGCTCGTCGTAGATCTTGTCCCATAGGACTGCTCCACTGCTATCGACTTTAACCAGTTGCGGCCAATGGTTCGAGAACACCCCATTGGGCCTACCGCTCCCATACACGATACAACCATCGGCCATGGTGGTCAACTCCGCACGCGCGCGATCGTTGAGCGGCGTGCCATAGGTATTGGCCCATACAATGTCGCCCACGCTATCCACACGCACTACCCACGGCTCGTAAGAATTGCTGCCCAAGCCGATCACTCCGCCCATGTAGTATCCACCACCCGGCGCTAGGTCCACCGTGGTAACGAAGTCGGTCCATTGCGGACCACCGTAGGTCTGCACCCATTGCACGTTGGCCAAGCTGTCCAGCTTCAACAGAAAGACATCAAGGGTGCCGTTGCCGGTGTAGGTGCCGCCGACAACGATGTAGCCGCCGTCCAGGGTGCACTTCAGTTCATTGCCGATCCAGTTGCCTGGGAAGTTGTACTCCAAGAAATTCAAAGGTTCGCCGACATCATTGAACCAATAGAGTGCGACCCTACTAACACTGTCCACACTGTACGTGCTCCCCCCTATCACTATTCGGCCGTCCGGTAGGACATCGGAGGTGTTTCCAGAGCCTGGATAAGTGGCACGATACACAGCATGATGGTGGTCAACACTCAATAACGCACCATCTTGGGCTAGGCGAAACAACTTGGCTGAGGAACTATAGTACAAGGAATCAACGAAGGCCCCCGCGCTAACTACCAACAGCTCCCCATTAGAATTCTCTTCAATAGCAAAACCCGTTTGCTCCCAACCACTGCTGAGGGTGTCATAGCGGGAATTGAATCCCTGCGCGGTTGCACGGGAGCAAAGGCTCCCGTGCAACACGCATACAAGGCTCAGCAGAAAAACAGTGCGCATCGGCGATCACTCAACGGCAGTGAAGGTAGCGGTAGCACCTCCCGTGCCCGCTCACTCCACCACCACCTTGCACCCCGCCAACCACGCGGTAGCATTGGCCAAGTGCACATGGTAGAGCCCGGCATTGAGCCGCGACGTGTCCAGCACATTGTTGCCTTGCACGGCGCCCTGCTCCAACACCAACTGCCCTTGGGCATTGGACACTGCCAAACGCAACGTGCTGGTGGCAAGTGCCTCCGGTAGCGCCACGTGCACTGTAGCGGTTGTGCCGTGCGCAACGGGGTTGGGCCAGGCCACCAATGCGCCCTGCAAGTTGGTCACATGACTTTGCACACCGGTAATGAGATGGCACCCAGGTTCTATGCAGCCCATGCTGTCCACTTTCACTACCCAGATGTCCTGGGTGTAACCAGGCGGGTTATTGCCACTCGCGCTGCCGAAGACGGACCCGACTGCAACAAAGCCATTGTCAAGGGTCGGAATAACATCATTGAAGGCACCAGTGCCGTCCGACAACAAACTATCATAGTACACATAATGCCTCATCCACAAACTGTCCCCCGAACTGTTCGTCCGACACAGAATGGCATCCATAGTATTCGTCAGATAGCTATATCCGCAAGCAACGAGGTCCCCATATGGCGCAACCTCCTTGACCATGCTGAAGTGCGCTCCGTAAGACTCTTGATCGTATGACCTGCTCCAGAGCACGTTGCCAGCACTATCCAATTTCGCCAAATGTGCCCTATGGTTCTGGAAAGTGCCCGTGGCAAGGCCGGTTCCATACACAACGTTTCCGTCGCTTGTCGTAAGAAAGGCGGCATCAAATAAATCCGCATGCGGTCCTCCAACCTGTGCCTCCCAAAGAATGCTGCCCATGCTATCACAACGCGCGAGCCACGGGGTATAATTCAGCGAGCTAATCACCTGCTGCCCACCGAGGTAGTACCCTGAGTTCGGCGCAAGGTCAACAGTCAAGACGTAGTCATTGTACTGCGCGCTGCCGTAGGATTCATACCACAACATATTACCAACACTATCAGTCTTTAGCAGGAACCCATCTAACGGACCATTGAGCGCGTGATCTCCCACGACTACAAAGCCACCACCATGTGCTCGTTTCAACTGCCGACCGATCATGTTAGAAAGCTGAGCAGGCTGCACACTGCTCAACGGAGATCCATCCGCATCCATAAAGAACAACGTCACGCGCTTAACATTGTTCGTGTCGGACGACGATCCCACGGTGCAATACTGCCCATTCGTCATTGAAACGATCGCGTTGCACCACCCAACGTACGTGGCAACATAGGGGACAGCGAATAATCCGCTGTTCACTGGAGTTCCTGAACTAGTGAGTTTCAACGACAAGGCACGTGAAGGATAGAAAACCGAGTTGATGGTGTCCATCCAGTTTCCGTTCCCCACGACCAACAAATCGCCATTTGAGTTTTGACACACCCCCCATGCGATTTGACCAAACCCCGGATCGGTATCATACCGGCGATTAAAGCCCTGCGCTGCTGCACGGGAGCAAATGCTCCCGTGCAACACGCATGCAAGGCTCAGTAGAAAAACAGCGCGCATCGGCTATCACTCAACGGCAGTGAAGGTAGCGGTAGCACCTCCCGTGCCCGCTCACTCCACCACCACCTTGCAGGCAGCCAACCACGTGGTTGCATTGGCCAAGTGCACATGGTAGAGCCCGGCACTTAGCCGCGACGTGTCCAGCACATTGTTGCCTTGCACGGCGCTCTGCTCCAACACCAACTGCCCTTGGGCATTGGACACTGCCAAACGCAACGTGCTGGTGGCAAGTGCCTCCGGTAGCGCCACGTGCACTGTAGCGGTTGTGCCGTGCGCAACGGGGTTTGGCCAGGCCACCAATGCGCCCTGCAAGTTGGTCACATGACTTTGCACGCCAGTAATGAGATGGCACCCGGGTTCTATACAACCCAGGCTGTCCACCTTCACTACCCACACATCCTGTGTGAGGCCCGGCGGGTTGTTGCCGCTGGCGCTGCCATAGGCTGCCCCGCAGGCGGCAAACCCTCCATCGCTTGTTGGTATCACATCATAGAATCGGCCCGTTCCATCGGTCATCAGGCTGTCGTAATACACATAGTGGCGCATCCAAATGCTATCGCCTTGTGCGGTGGTGCGCAACATGATACCATCCACGGTATTGGTGATATGGCTTTCGCCTGCTGCGATCAAGTCTCCCCCCGGAGTGATCTCCTTTACGCTCACGAGGAAGGAGAGGTAAGATGGCACATCGTAGATCTTGTCCCAGAGGATCGTGCCTGTGCTATCCACTTTTACCAGCTGCGGCCAATGGTTGGAGAAGACCCCATTGGGTCTGCCGCTGCCATAAACAAAGCGACCATCAGCCAGTGCGGTCAGGTCGGCCCGCCCACGGTCGTTCAGTGGGGAGCCAGTCGTATCGGACCAGATAGTGCCGCCCATGCTATCCAAGCGCAGGATCCAAGGCTCATACGAGTTGTTGCCCAGGCCGACCACACCACCCATGTAGTACCCCCCGCCCGGCGCCAAGTCAACGGTGGCCGCAAAGTCGTTCCACTGGGATCCGCCATAGGTCTGCACCCATTGCACGTTGGCCGCGCTGTCCAGCTTCAACAGAAAGACATCAAGGGTACCGTTGCCGGTGTAGGTGCCGCCGACAACTATGTACCCGCCGTCCGGGGTGCATTTCAATTCATTGCCGATCCAATCGCCAGGAAACGTATGTTCAACATAGGTCAATGCTGCACCCCACTGGTCGAACCAATACACAGCGACCCTTGCAACCGTATCTGCATTTAATGTGCTACCGCCAATTGCTATTCGTCCATCGGGAAGAACATCGGATGTGTTCCCGGATCCGGGATAGGCCGCCCCGGTCGGCACATGGTTCCGGTCTGCACTAAGCAAGGTGCCATCTGCCGCAAGGCGAACGATTTGAACTGTTGAGCTTGCATAAAGAGAATCCACCCTTGGCCCGGCACTGATGACCAAGAGCTCACCTTGGGCGTTCTCTTCAATGGCAAAACCCACTTGCTCCCATCCCGCAGTGATCGTATCATACCGTGCATTGAACCCTTGAGCGGTTGCACGGGTCCACCATGCGGCGGGCCCGTGCAACACACATACAAGGCTCAGCAACTGTAAGCTGCGCATGGGCGTTCACTCAACGGCAGTGAAGTTAAGGCCGTGGATACGCACACCGCCAGCATACAGGACAACATTATAGAGGCCCGGCACAATCGCAGCGCGCGGCAGATCCATCACCCCGCTACTCCGCCCGGTCGTCCTGCTCCACACAAGTCGGCCAATGGCATCGGTCACTACCACCTCGGCATCCTCCACGCCTTCGGGCAGGTTGTAAGTGATGAAGGCTTCACCACGCGTGGGGTTCGGATAGACACCCAGCATGGAGAGTGGTGCAACGGCTTCGTCAGCACTGCTCGGCTGCTCCGGTGCGCGGCTTTCGGTAGGCAGGATGATGTTCGCCTCGAAGGGTTCACCCAATGCCGCCAACCAGCCCTTCGCCAGGCCAGCGCCCAGGTCGCTTGCCCCAGCGTAAGTCTGCAACTGAGCGAGCAATGCAGCATCCACATCGCTGGGTTCAAATCCAGCTTCGATGTGCGCGAGCCAGAGATCCTGTACATCCCACCATGTGGAGTGCGGCGCGGCCAATTGATCGTTGACCAGTGCCCGCGCACTGGTAACGTCGCTGTTCGCTGCATGCAAACGCACCAGTTCTTCGGCGCTGCCGGGCACAGGGTATTGCTGGTGCAGGGCAATGGCTTCAGCGAAAGTCACGGGCGGAGTTTCGTCGAAGGCCGAACCGCTGTATGCGAACACGGCCTTGCTCTGCTCGCCGAGCCAGTAACCCAGCTCGCTCTGATAGATGCTGTGCATGCTGATGCCGTCCTGCTCGTTGTTCACGAGCTGGCGGTAGTACGCGTTCAGGCCGCTTTGGTCCATCATGGCCAGCACTTCGGGCTCCAGGGGGCTGTTGGCAATGAGTGCTTGTGCCAGGTGCCAAGGGTTCATGGCCGGGTTGCGCTCGAAGACCAGGCCCCACACCTTGCTGCTCACCTTGGGTGCCACCAACATCAACTGGTTGCGCACGTCGTAGCTGCTGTGCGCGCCGTTCTGCACGTAGTCTTCCAAGCCATCCGTGTTTCCGCCATCGGTCCAGTCCTCGTACACGGCTTTCAAGAGGGCATGTTCGCTTGCTGCGCTGGCCGCAGCGTTCGCCTGGTTGGTGGAGGTGGACATCATCATGTTCTGGCCACCTCCGCAACCATCGTTGTAGTCGGTGGTTGCGTTCTGGTTGATTGCATTGGTCAGCGGCGTGGTCAGGCATGTCGGAACAATGGTGTAGGTCGTGCTCAGCGGGTCGTGGTGCCAGTAGGCGAAGGTGTTGATGGGATTGGGCAGGCCGTCATTCCACATGTGCTGATCGCCAGTGCAACTGTTGGCGAACGTGTTGCCGGCCTGTAATTCGGGCAAGCCTGCTGTCCCTTGTTGCGGATCAACGGTAACGTCGCCACCGGTGAAGGCCATGTCGTAGGCGTTGGCGTACACACTGCTGAACCGGTTGCACTTGAACTTTAGGCCGGAACCGGGCGTGAGGTTGCTATTGTCGCCTTGTATCGTGACCCCTACGCTTTCGTTCGCAGTGCAGTTCACGCAGTTGAACTCATCGTACCAGTTGTTGTTGAACGTGTTGCTGGCAGCCCCTGTGTTCAAGAACGTGCTGCCCACGCATGCGTAATCGTAGTTGAGCCCTTCGGTCCAGAACGTATTGTTCTCGAAGAGTATGACCGGCGTTTCCTCCAGGAAGGTGCCATAGACGGGCCCGCCAAGCCCTTGGCCCACCATGTCGAGGTCGGGTTCTTTCCAATCGCATGCGGTGACATGGGCCGGGCTTGCGCCCACGATGCCCAAGCCATGGCCGCAGGCTGCGAAGTAGGCGCCGTTCACGCGCACTGTAAGGCCATTGGTGTTGGAGGCGAAGCAGCCCGAACGCAGGTGCGTGAACTGGGGCGATTCCCGCGTGAGGATATTGGCGGTGCCGTCCTGTGCGTTCCAGACGAGTTGTTTGTAGTAAGCGCTCATCCCGCTATTGTCCATGAGCTTCAGCGCTTGTGGTTGCAACGGGCTGTTGCTTAGCAAAGCCTGAGTGAGATGAAGCTGGCTCATAGCGGGGTTGCGGTCAAAGGCGGCCGTCCACACCTCCTCGCTCACCTTTGGTGCAACACTCTGCAACGCGCTACGAACCTGACTGCTGCTCTTGCTACCATCGTTCACGTAGCTGAGCAATGTGTATGTGTCGCCGTTGTCCTTCGTGGCATCGTAGGCGGCCTCGGCGTCCTGCTTCTCATCGTCGGCGCTTTGGGAGGCCATGCGTCGCTCTTCCTTGGTGTCGTCCTCGGACAAGCGTGTTGGACAGGCGGTCGACTTGTCCTGCCATGTCACGTTTACATCAATGTCGTCCAGCACAAGTGGCGTCCGGTACGCGGGGCTGAACCGATCAGTGCCGTTGAGGGTATGGCGGTTGTATGTGACTTGGTTGGTGCTCGGTTGGTCTTGCACGAACCAATCTTCTTCGGGTTCAGAGCCCGTGTGCCCCCCGCAGCGCCTCGGCTGTCGCACGGGCAGCCGCTCGGCTTTTCGCCGAGTGGCCATCGGTCTAAGGTCTCCGACCTGTCGTGCATCCCCATGTGCGTTCATTCCAAGATCAGTTTAGTGCCGCTCAGCCATGTTGTGCCACTGGCCAGATGCACATAGTACAACCCGCCGCTCAACGCAGACAAGTCGAGCGTGTTGGCGCCGTCTTGTGCTGCTTGTTCGAGCACCACTTGCCCTTGCGCGTTCACGAGCACCAACCGCAGCGCCTTGCCGCGCAGGCTTTGCGGCAGATCCACTTGCACGGTGGTTGAACCATTCGCGGGGTTCGGGAACACGCTCAGCGCATCGCTCAAGTTCGTCACCAACTCCTGCACACCAACGCCATCGCACCCCGGCATAATGCACCCCATGCTGTCCACCTTTACCACCCAAGTGTCTTGGCTGTAGCCCGGTTGGTAGGGCGCACCGGCAGGGTTGTAGGCCGAGCCTGCTGCTATGAAGCCACCATCCGGGGTGGGCAGCACATCGTAGAAGCGGCCTTGGCCCGTGGTGATGAGGGTGTCCTGGTAGTAGTAGCTGCGCATCCAAAGGCTATCGCCTGCGCTGTTGGTGCGCAGCAGCAGCCCCTGTTGGTGGCCAGCGCTGGCGTAGCTAACGCCGCAGGCGATCAGATCGCCGTTGTAGCGCTCTTTGGCGGCGAAGAAGGTGGTGCCGTAAGCCGATGTGCCATACTCTGCTTCCCACATGATCGAGCCGTCAGCAGAGTCCAACTTCGCCATGTACGGTTGTGAGTCACCGAAGTCGAGGGCGTAGCCCCATGCACCGGCAATGAGCGCGTGTCCATTGGACAGAGTGGTGAGTTGCGCGTTCGATTCCTCGAAAGGCCCGCCCCACTGTACGGCCCATAACGTGTTGCCCAACGTGTCAATCCGTTGCACCCAGAATTGCGAATCGTCCACTCCAAGGAACTTCACCCCACCTAGCAAAAACCCATCTTCTGCTCTATCAACCGTGACCAGCCCATCGATCATGTTGTCACCATAGGTCTGCCTCCATTGCTCATTCCCCAGACTGTCGGTCTTCAACGCAAAGCCATCCACAAAACCGCTGGCATCGGTATCGCCCACTATGAGGAAGCCACCATCGGGGGTGCACTTCACTTGGCGGCCTATCCAGTATTCGTTCAGCCCCCCGTAGACACGCGTCCAGAGGGTGTCGCCAGTTGGTCCGAACCGGATCAGATGGATTTCATCCGTGCCGTCCGTTGCCTCACTCGCCCCCCCTGAGACAAAGCCACCACCAACCGCGGAATCGCAACAGTTCGACCACCCCGCGACTGAACTATGCTGATCGCGAAACGCGATGGCAGTTGCGTCAACGCCCCCATCTGGTTGTAGGAAAGTAAGGACTACGGAAGCATGGTAAAAGAAAGAGTCCGGACCAAGACTGTCCACTTGCTCGCTCGTGGTGAAGCAGACATAACCACTTGGGATTTGCTCCATATTCAAACCAGACTGCGCCATTCCTTGACCTAACGAGTCGTAGCGCCGGTTGAAGCCCTGGCCATGGGCCAGGGCTCCAACTAGTGCGCAGTGCGCTATGACAAGCAATCTGAACATCATCAGTGTTGAACCCCAAGTTTCAAAGCCGCAACCTGTTCATTCCCCATCCACACCTCAGCGAAGTACAAGCCGCTGGTCCATGAACTGGTTGTGAGATCAACCAATTGCTGGTCAGGACCCAAGATGGTCTCATGCATCACCCGGCCGCTCACATCCACAACCCGCAGTCTCCCTGCGTCATTGGTGTTTGGTAACCTCAAATCCAAAACGGTTCCCGAATTCGCCGGGTTCGGATAAGCGTTAACCGCAATCTCATCCGAACTTGACCATCCATGTGTGGTGTTGTTCTCGATTCTTGGCGCCCGATTCAGTGGTGGCAGAATGATGATCTCTGACAAGTCTTGGTGACCGAGCGCAAGAAGCCACGCCTGCGCATGAGCCGAGCCGATCAACGCACGTTGCGCAGCGGTGCTCTGCAGCCAGGCTATATCAGCAGCGGTGGGTACCGTCCACTCAGCATCGTCCAGACCAATGGCATACCGCTTGAGCACACCATAGACTTCAGGTGTCGGAGTTGACAGTTCCGTAGTCTGGGCCAACGTAAAAAGTGCCGCTTCGTCGGCCTTTGCGGCTAATACTCCCCCGATCGCAGCAGCGTTGTTCTCTGCGGATAGTCCCTCGTGCCAGGATTTTAGCGCGACAAGCGAAGCGCTCAAGTCCGTATCTGCAAGCCAAGAGAGGCGCCCCAGATCGGTGAGGGCTTGCGCTTTTGTGCTCGCGGCATAGGCGATGGCGCTCTCCAGCAGCGTAAGGATGTTCGCGGTGCCGTCCTGTGCATTCCAAACCAACTGCTGGTAGTAGGCTCCCAGACCGCTGTTGCTCATCAGCTTCAGCACCTCGCCTTGCAAGGGACTGTTGCTCAGCAAGGCTTGCGCCATGTGCAACTGGCTCATTGCCGGGGTGCGGGCAAAGGCAGCGGTCCATACTTCTTCGCTCACCTTGGGCGCCACGCTTTGCAAGGCATTGCGCACCTGGGTGCTGCTCTTGCTGCCGTCGCTCACATAAGCCAGTAACGAATAGGTATCGCCATCGTCCTTGGCGGCTTCGTAGGCATCTTCTGCATCTTGCTTCTCACCGTCGGCCGCAAGACTGGCAAGGCGCTTTTCTTCAGGGTCGTCGCCGTGCGACAAATCACTCGGACAAGCTAGTGCTTTCCCCGGCCAAGTAAACGGACTTGAGTTTGGCGTCAAGTTCCCAGAGTCGTGGTACACCGGCTCGGTGCGATCACCAGGGGTTGGTATGTGTTGGAAGTACTCCACGAAATTGGAAACATCCTCCACGAACCAATCCTCCTCAGTATCGAACGTGCCGTCGTGGGCCACGCTGAAGCGGTTGCCGGCGGGTTTGTCGTAGTCCGTTTGCAGTACCATCGGCTCCCCCTGTGCATTCTTCACGCTCACATCAGGCCCGGTAAGCCCCACATCGAAACTGTTCTTCACCACCTGTCCGTAGTCGTTGCACTTCACCTCCAAGCCTTCCAGGTAGTTGGTGTTGGCATCGGCGTTCACGCCTTCAATGATGCTGCCGGTGCTGTTGTCCACATCGAAGCCATCGAAGCTGTTGTTGTAGAAGCGGTTGCTGTAAGGCCCGCTGTCTTTGATGACCAGGCCCACCATGGGTTTGGTGGCGGTGTTGGTGGCCGTGAAGCTGTTCTCCTCTATTTCGTAGCCGGTGCACTGGTCGGAGTACACGCCGTAAGGCACGTTCTCCCAATCGCCCTGCTGCGGTTCGCCCACCAGGAAGGTGCTGCGCGTAATGGCTGCGTCCTGTATGCCCTCCATGCGCACGCCGTTGTAACAGAGGTGGAAGTCGCACTCATCCACAATGAAGGTGCGGCCGGGGTCGAAGCTGCTCACGTACATGGCTTGTGCCAGCCCTTCGAAGCGGCCTCGCTGGAAGTCGGCCGGTGGGCAGGGCGTGCCCACGGGTACAAGCACATCGCAATGGCCTTGAACACGCAGCGTGGTGTTGATGGCGGTGATGCCCGTGCCCGCGAATCGATCAGAGGTGACCATTTCGCCATCCACCTGGGCCGGGAAGGGCCCGTAGTTGATCATGGTGTTGCCCAGGAAGTTGACGCCGCGCACGCCCAAAAGGTAAGCATGCTCAATGGGGTAGCGCTGATTGTCCGTTAAGGTGGCACTGGTCTCGAACCGGCAACGGTGGAACCACGAGCGGTTGGGCCGCACGTTGGAGTTATCGCCGGGCTGGAAATTCTCGTAGGGACCCATGACCACGTTGCGCACGTTGTTGCTGAAGAGGACGTTGCTGGCGCGCACAACGCCGCCTCCGGCAAACTGGAGTTCGTGGGCCGGTATGGTTTCGCCGTCCACGAAGTGGGCTGTTGCAGGCCACGGCAGTGCGAGCGTTCTCCACGGTGCAGTTCGCCAAGGAGACATAGCCCTGCTGGGAGAAATTGCTTTCGTCCTGGCTGAACTTGGAGCCCATGTTCACAATGCCGTCCCACATACTGCCGGGGCATTGGTCCATGCTGGTGAGCAGGGCATCGCCTTCCACCACCAGCTTGCCGCCCACCTCCACATGGATGCGGGTGGGGTAGTTGAGCTTGCGGCTATCGGCGAAGCGGATCTTGGCGGCATCGGTGATGGTGAGCGTGGCACCGTTGGGCACCCGCACAATGCCGTGTATGTCCATATCCTGGTTCCAGCTTTCGCCTGCGGCGGCCACGGTGTAAGTATGGTCGGCAGCTGTGTACGTGCCGGGCATGTTGCCGTAGTCGATAAGGGAAACAGCGCGGCCCATACAGTCGCTGTGGAGCTTGGCCAAGTAGTAATCGTCGAAGTTGTGGCTGGTGTTGCCGCATACCACCAACCCTCCGTCCGGGGCTTCCACGACTTTGTACATGCACTCTTGCTTGCGCATATCATCGGGATAGCATCCGGCTTCGGTGGTCGGGTCGCTGTCAAAGTCTGTTTCCCACACCACTGCGCCGTTCAGCGTGTTGAGCTTTGCCACGTATGCATTCGTGTTCCAATAACTGAAGTGGTACTCGTCCGCCGCCCAAACTCCTGGCCCTTGGGAGAAGTTGGTCTCCAGGCAGGTGAAGGTGGTCGGCGACAAGTCATCTGAGTCGAAGCGGTCATCATCAGGACCGGAGCCGCCGGGAGCATGAACGAACGGTGCTGGCCACTTGGTGCATACCACCGAATAGGTGTTCCCGCCATCCGTGCTGCAGCCATCGGCTTGAAGGTCGTAGGCCCTCGCCTCGCCGAGGTCGCTGGACCATTGCAACGCTCCGGCGGTGCTCAGGGCATGCACTTTCAGTGATGCAATGCTCTTCCTTGCATAGATCGAATTGTAAGCGGACTCACTGTGCAGCAAGAAGTTCGAGACAACAGGCCAAAGGATGCGCCAAGTGCCACCCGAGTTCACATAGGTTACGCCAGTAGTGTTTTGTTGGCGCGCTGTCTCGTTTCCACCCTGCGACACGATTGGGTCATTCGGATCGCCCGTGTTGCGGTAGAAGTCCGGCTCATACCAATTCACTTGGGACAGATCGAGCTGCATAAGGATACAATGCGCTTTGTACTTGATGTCCAAATTGCCACCGGCTTCCGCATCGGACAGTACGTTGGTGTACAAACCACTGATGGCTACCTGCTGTGAGCCGGGCTTCGAATCCACCGCGTGGAACGCACCACCCCGCGAATCCGTGCCGCTGAACCATGCGGAGGGAACCATACCGTCCCAGGTGCTTTCACCAGAGCGATACGAGTGTTTGCGCAACACGTTGCCGTTTACATCCGTGTGCACCACAAAACCCCACTTGTCGCCGTTCGATTGCGGATGCTCGCTGTCACCGACCACAACGTACGTGGGTTGCCCCGCAATGGTCACCTCGCAGACATCCCAGAAAATGCTCTCCGTGCCCCAGCCGTCTTCTAAATCATCGAAGGCCGTGTAGAAATTGAGCCAAAGCAGGTCGCCTTGGGCATTGTATTTGGCCATATACGCCTTGTTGCCGAAGGAACCGTAATCCTCTATTGAGAACCCGGAGACGTCGATATCGCCTGAACCAGAGGGGTTGACGTAGGTGGGCACATCGTTCATGTCAGGCAAGGGCTCGTTGGTGCCAGCGTAGCCGACCACGACAACATTCCCCTGCGCGTCCTGAATGACGTTGTACAACCAGCGGGGCATGAGCGCCGTGTACCACAGTAGTTTTCCGTTGAGGTCGAATTTGGACAGCTACCGCGTTGACCTCCTTTAACCCTGTCGGTTGTGGTGAACTCAGTAGCCGATATATCGTCATCCATTCCAAGGACCGCAGCCCCCTGTTCCCCGGGCGCCCAGTTCGCCCAGAAGGCATATCCAACAGCATAGTATCCCATGGTAACGCCGTTCACTTTCCAAGGTGTCACAGAGTACCACCACTCTTCGCTGCTCTCTTCGAGGCTTTGCTCTTCGCCGTTCGGACTTCCCACCGCGACGAACTGGTTCTGCAGGTCATCCCACTGGTAGTTGATACCGAAGGTCGGCTGGTCATCTTCATAGGTAATGCTTCGCCAGTCCAATGTTGGTGCAGGTATCTGCTGCCCGCACACCGCTGGGCTCTCTCCGAAACCTAGGGCAACCCCTCCCCACATCAACACTCTGCACATAAGTCTGCCCGCGCGCCATGCCGCGAGCCTGTTCCTCCCCCTCTCCCGGTGTGCACCGGGCCTGTTCATCGTCTCCATGTTCGTAAGGGTTTAGGTGAGTTCGGACCTCGAACCGGGAAGTCCTTGCCGGTTGAACACGAACCTATCCGCCAGCTCGCCGCATGGTGCACGGGCCCATGCCAACATGTGGTGCGTGTGTACAGGTCAGGCGTTCGGAGGTGGGTACGCCGCGTGCGGCGGCTTATTGCACTGGTGGATAACTTGAGCACAAGAAGCATAACGCTGCACAGAAGCCATGAACAATGGCGATGTTCTGCACCTGATCGCAGTTAAAAACGTCACACAACAAAGCGACCTGCTGGGATGGATCCGCAACGATGGACGCACGGAGCGCAACAAAAACCGGCGCTGGACCGGGTCTTCGCTAACGCTTCCCGCCCGGCACGCCGCCGCCCATGGGTTTGCCCTTTTCCGGTTCGCGCTTCTTCAGTTGGCCGTACTCGTACTCCACCGTTTTGGTGGGGCGGCCATTGGTGTCGTAGGTCGTCATGGTGCCGTGCAGGCGGCCTTCCTTGTACTGCATGGTCTGCACCACGCGGCCGCGTTGGTCGTACACAGTGCAGGTGCCATCGGGATCGCCCATCACCATGCTCTGCTCGCGCATTTTCACGCCGGCATCGTCGTAGTAGATCCACGCGCCGTTGGGCACGCCTTCCAGGTACGTGCCTTCCGCCGTGATGGTGCCATGCTGGTTGTAGCTCACCCAACGGCCGCCCTTCTTGCCTTTGGCGTAGAAGCCCTCTTCCTTCAGCTTGCCGTTCTCCCACCAGAACTTCCACGCGCCGTCCTTCAGATCGTCCTTCCACCAGCCTTCGTATTCCTGCTGGCCTTGCGGGTTCCAGCCGCTCCACAGGCCGTGGATCTTCCCTTGCAGGAAGCTGCCGATGTCTTTCTGCTGGCCGCTTTCGAACCAGCTCCTCCATTCGCCCTCGGCCACGCCGTTCACGTAGGGGCCTTCCTGCAACTTCTGCCCGTTCTCGAACCACGTGGTCCACACCCCGGACTTCAGCCCGTTGGTGAAACCGCCCTTCTTCCAGAACTGCCCGCCCTCGTAGAAGTACACCCAATCGCCGTGCTCCTTGCCATCGGCGTAGGTGCCGGTGCTGCTGAGTTGTGGTATCGGTCCTTTTTCCTTGCCGGGGTACCAGTAGCGCCATGCGCCGTGCTGTTGGTCCGCTCGGAAACCGCCCTCCATGTCCTTGTGGCCAAGGGTGGTGTACCACGTCCACAGGCTGTCCTTCGCGCCGACCTTGTAGAACCCTGTGACGTTGGGTTTGCCGCTGCTGAAGTTGAGCAGGTAGGGACCGGTGAGCGCGCCCTTGTCGTAGGTCTCGCGCTTTTGCAGCGTGCCGTCAGCGAACCAGTATTCCCAAGTGCCGTGACGCGCACCACCGAGGTAGGCACCCTTTTGCTGTGGCTTGCCGGTGGGGTAGAACAGCGTGCTGGGACCGCTCTTCACACCGAGCTTGTAGTGCGTTTCCTCTTGCACGCTTCCGCTCGGGAAGTAGGCGTACACCACACCATCACCGTTGGCCAGCGTCTGCTTCCCCGTGTTGTCCCATGCATCAATGACGATGACCAGCGAATCCTCCCAGCGTTCCTTCAGCAGCGGTTTGCCATCGCTCTGGAAATACTGCCACGTGCTGTCCTTCACGCCGTGCTTGTACCAGCCCGTTTCCATCCACTGGCCGTTGGCGTAGTAGCTCGTCATGATGCTGTCCTGCTTGCCTTTGCGGAACCAGCCATCGTGCTGCACCTGGCCGTTGAGGTAGAACTTGCGTGTGCGGCCGTGGAGGATCCCTGCGGCTTGGTTGCTGATCTCCGTCAGCTTGCCATCGCGGTCCCAGTAGCTCCACTCGCCCCACTCCAGTCCGTTCACATAGATGCCTTCGCTGCGCTTCACGGTCTGCAGACTGTCCCAATAGTCCACATAGGGTTGGGCGCACAATGGCACTGTTACACTGAACACGATCACCAAGGCGGCAACGATGCGGCGGAGCGATGACAACATGATCCAAAAGTACCGGCGCACTTGACCGCCGTTGGAATACCAACGTGGAAGCATGAACGGTGGTGCGTGGATGGCGGGCGTAGGAGTGACTCAAGTGCCAAAGCCCAAGGTTCAAGTGTCAAGGTTCAATAACCAGAGACCGGGGCGTAACCCCTTGGATCTTGGCACTTGGCACTTGAACCTTGACACTTAAAGCGCCGCAGGGCCATTCATCCACCACAGTACTTTGGCGCACCTTCAAGTGATGCGAACGCCACGACAGGTCAAGGTTGTACTGGGGGTGCTCGGTGTGGTGGGCCTCTTCGCCGCTTGGACCACCGCCACCGAGCCGCGCCAGGGACCGCACAGCGGCTTGGAGCTGTGGATGCTGAAGAACCTGGGCGATTCGCTGACGGTGCAGGTGGGCCCGTGGTTCATCACGGCCGGCAAGTGCGCAGGTTGCCATGGCCACGATCCCGATGGCATCGCCATGGTGGACGACAGCGGCAACGATGTGAACGTGACCGGCGACTGGCGCAGCACCATGATGGCCAACAGCGCGCGCGATCCGTTCTTCCGCGCCAAGCTGGAACACGAGGTATTGGTGAACCCCGGCCATCAGGGCGCCATTGAAGGCAAGTGCCTCAGTTGCCACGCGCCCCTGGCCAAGCACGAGAGCGATCTGATGGGTTGGCCTGCGTTCACGGCGGCGATGCTGGACACCAGCGTCATTGGGCAAGAAGGCGTGAGCTGCCTGGCCTGCCACGGGTTGAACCCCGACAGCGCGGGCACCCTCTTCAGCGGCGAACTGCGGTTCGACAGTGCGCAGGTTTACGGCCCGTATGCCGATGACGTGATCAATCAGAACATCATGGAGTTCTTCGTGCGCTTCACACCGCAGCTCGGGGAACACATCCTGGACGGCCGTGTGTGCGCCGGGTGCCACACGCTCATCACCGAGACCATCGACCTCAACGGCAACCTCACCGGCGATGAGTTCGTGGAGCAGGCCACCTGGCACGAGTGGAAAAACAGTGTGTATGACGGCACCCAGACCTGCCGCGATTGTCACATGCCGCGCATTACCGACAGCATCCAACTGGCCGCGGAGTACATCTTCCTGCCGGGACATTCGCCGTACGGCCTGCACCATCTCGCGGGCGGGAACGTGTTCATGCTGCAACTGATGAAGCAGTATCAGGATGAACTCGGCATACCGGCCACCGATGCGCAGTTCGACAGCACCATAGCACGCACCCTGGCCAACCTCCAGCAGCGCAGCGTGGAATTGGATGCGACCATCACCGCGCGTGATGCCGACACGGCGTTCATTGATGTACGCCTGCTGAACCTCACCGGCCACAAGTTCCCCAGCGGCTACCCCAGCCGCCGTGCCTTCGTGGAGCTCACGGTGCTGAAAGCCAACGGCGACACGCTATTCAGCAGCGGTGCCTTTGATGCAACCATGGAAGTGGAAGGCCACGACGCCACCTACGAACCGCACTTCAATGTGATCAGCAACGGGCAGCAAGCCCAGATCTACGAGATGGTGATGGGCGATGTGAACGGCGACGTGACCACCGTGCTGGAGCGTGCGAAGACGGCGCTGAAAGACAACCGCGTTACACCGCAGGGCTTCAGCACAGCCCACTCCACCTACGATACGGTCGCCATTGCCGGTGTGCCCGCCAGCGATACCGACTTCAACCTGGACGAACTCGGCAACGAAGGCACCGGCGCCGACATCGTGCACTATCACGTGCCCATGGGCACGTACACCGGTGCGCTGAGCGTGCATGCCCGTGTGTGGTACCAACCCGTGCCGCCGCGCTGGAACGCGGAGATGTTCAGCAATGCCGGTGCCCGCATCGACACGTTCCGCACGATGTATGAGAGCATGGACGGCACACCCACGTTGGTGGCGCATGACAGTACGGGCATCGGGCCGTTGGGCGTTGATGACTTGCTGGATGACGCGGTGCGCGTTGGACCCAATCCCACGAGCGACGGCAACGTCACGATCACCGGCGCAGGCATCACTGCCGTGCAGGTGTTCACTGCGACCGGTCAGGTCGTAGGGCGGGGCTACCAACGCCAGCGTACAGCTTGGACCGTGACGCTACCGATCGCGCCCGGCACTTACTACTTGCGTGTGCACCGCAACGGCCGCGATGAACTGCACCGTGTGGTGCGGATGTAATGCCGTCATGCTGAGCGTCGCTTCGTTGCACATCCACCCGGTGAAGTCGCTCGGTGGTTTCGCTGTGCAAGGGGCAAAACTCACCGACCGTGGCTTCGAGCACGACCGGCGTTGGATGCTGGTGGATGCCGACGCCCGTTTCATCACGCAGCGCGAATGCAGTGCGCTCACATGCATGCACTGTGCGCCGCTTACCGATGGCTTTCGCGTCACGGATGTGCGCGATGGCTCCGTGACCGAGGTTCCTTGGTCGCTCGCTTCGGGAGCCGCCTCCCGCGCATCAGTATTCAGCGATACCGTGGATGTGCTGCATGCACCGGTGGAAGTCTCCGCGTGGTTCGCTGATCAGCTGGGCATCGTCTGCTCGCTCGCTTACATGCCCGATGCTTCGGTGCGCCCTACCGATCCCGCTTATGTGAATGCGCGTACCTCGTTGAGCGACGGCTATCCGTACTTGATCGTGTCGCAAGCTTCCGTCGATGATCTGAACGCACGGTTGAACCCCTCCGAGCGCATCGCGATGGACCGCTTCCGCCCGAACATCGTCGTGGCCGGTGGCGAGGCCTATCAAGAGGATGGCTGGCGTGCAGTGATGATCGGCGGAACGCGTTTCTCCCTGGTGAAACCCTGCGGCCGTTGCATCATCACCACCACGGACCAGACGACCGGTGAACGCGGCAAGGAGCCCTTGCGCACGCTCGCCTCCTACCGCTCCGTTGGCAACAAGGTGCTGTTCGGGATGAACGCGGTGGCGCCGGACCAGGGGATCGTGCGCGTGGGCGATCTTGTGCACCCACAGGCATGATCCACTCCATCCTCGGCGACAAAGCCACGCGGCTCTTCCTCTTCCTGGCCGGCTTCTTCGTGGCCAACGCGCTGCTGGCGGAGATGATCGGCGTGAAGCTGTTCCAGTTGGAGACGGCTCTCGGGCTGTCCATCGCCGACTTCAGCCTGCTGGGCCAGGAACACTTGAGCTTCGTGCTCAGCGTGGGCGTGCTGCCGTGGCCCATCGTGTTCATCATGACCGATGTGGTTAACGACTACTACGGCGTGCGCGGCGTGCGCTTCCTCACCGTTCTCACCGCGGTGCTCATCGCCTTCGCGTTCGTGGTGATGTATTTCGCCATCGGCATGCCGCCTGCGGGTTTCTGGGTGGGCATGAACAGTGCGCAAGGCGTGCCCGACATGCAGGCGGCGTTCGCGGGCATCTTCGGCCAGGGCATGAACATCATCATCGGCTCGCTCACCGCGTTCGTGGTGGGCCAACTGGTCGACGCCTTCATCTTCCGCCGCATCAAGCGCATCACCGGCGACAAGCGCATCTGGCTGCGGGCAACGGGCAGCACCGTCATCAGCCAATTGGTGGACAGCGTGGTGGTCACCTATGTCGCCTTCTGGGTGATGCGCGACGACTTCACCTTCGCGCGCTGCACGGCCATGGTGCTCACGGCCTACACGTACAAGTTGATCGTGGCGGTGCTCGCCACACCGCTCGTGTATGCCGTGCATGCAGGCGTGGAGCGGTACCTTGGCCCGCAGAAGGCCGCCGAACTGCGCTCAGCAGCGTTGGCCGACCGCAACAGCTGAACATGGTCGAGTCGGTCATCATCGAACCGGTGCACAAGCGCGATGACGAGGGCTTCCACAACCTCGTGCGCACCGAGCACGCTCGCCTGTCCACCTACTTCCCGCGCACTTGCGAGCGTTGCGTGGACGTGCGCAGTACGCGCAAATACCTCAAGGAGATCATGGAGTTCGCCGGGCGCCGCGAGTACTTCTGCTTCGTGCTGCGCGAGTTCGAAGGTGGCGACCCCATCGGCGCGGTGTTCCTGAAGCAGTTCGACTGGACGGTGCCCAAGTGCGAGACGGCCTACTTCATCGCGCAACCTTACGAGAAGCACGGTCTCGGCAGCATGGGCCTCATCTGGGCCACCGACTTCGCCTTCAGCCAGTTGGGGGTCAACAAGATCTTCGCGCGTATCGTGCCGGACAACATCGCAAGCATCCGCGTAGCCGAAAAGTGCGGCTTCGAGCGCGAGGGCACACTGCGCCACGACTTCCGGAGCGGCGAAGGCAAGTTGCTGGACGTGCACTACTACGGCCTAACCCGCTGATGGCACCGCGCCGCAAACGCTCCACGGTGAAGGTCGCGGCGCAGGACCTTAGCCGTATTGAGCGCGCTGCCAAACGCAAGGAGCAGAAGGATCAGGGCGTGTTCGACGGGCGCTACCGGCCCCGCGTGGTGAAGAACAAGAAGGGGTACACACGCAAGCGGAAGCACCGCACTGCCGGTAGCGAAGAGTGATCAGCGCACCAACGGCACGGGCCGTGCGGTCCATCGCCCGCCTTCCGAAACACCCACGAACAACGGCCCGTTTGCACCGGTAGTGATCTGCATGCGATCGCCCGCAGCAGTTGCGATATGAAGATCACGGCCCAGCAGGTCGAAGAGGCGCACAACACTTCCGGGCACAAGGCCCATGATCGACACACCTGCCGCATCAGCGTTCATATGCCACGTCTGGTGGTCCTGCGGCGGTTCCACTCGGGTTGACAAGCAGGCTGTCGAGGACGTGAACCGCGCACTGGCGGAAAGCGAATCGGTGAAGGCCTGCTCAGCAGCAAGGTCCCCGAAAAGGTTCTGCTGCAACCAGAGCGTGGCCATATCGGTCACGACGTCCTGCTGCTGCGCGCGCGAGATGGTCAGGTTCGGCCCGCAGGTGAACTCGCCGAAGGTGCAGTTGAAATTGTTGTCGCCGAAATAGCAATGTCCGCCGCCGGTAATGTTGATGAACGCACGGCAAGGCACGGTCACCGCATCGTAGATCGGTTGCGCGTGGTCGGCAATGGGCGTCACGCAATCCTCGCTGGCGGCGAACACGAGCGTGGGCACCTGCACACCCGCCGCCGCTGCAACGGCACTGGGGTTCGTTTCGGCCGGCGCCATGGTGATCAGCGCCTGCACATCGGTATTGCCCGAAGCACCCAGGAACGCCGCGCCACCCCCCATGCTGTGCCCCATAAGGGCGGTGAGCGGTTGCACGTGCCCGTAGAACTGCGATTGCGTGTCGTTGCCTGCGGCGCGCAACGCCTCGCTCAAGAAGGCGAGATCGGCCCCGAAGTCGGCGTGGTCGGGCGCGAAGCCGCCTTCGGTGGTCGGTAGCACGACGATGAACCCGAGCGGAGTGAAATGCTGCACCAGATAGTCGTACGCGTTCACCGTCATCACGAACCCGTGACCGACCACCAGCACCGGAAAGGAACCAGCCTCGAACGGCGCGTTGGTGCCGGTGGAAGTCGCCGGATAGTGCACTTCACAATCCACATTGCGCGAGCGCTGCGCATCGAAGAACGACGTAGTGGCCGTGCCGATCTGGTAAGGCTGGGACACAGCACGAACGCTGAGCGCCATGAAGAACAGGAGGAAGGAACGCATGTCCAAAGATGAGATGCAATAGGCTGCCCCTTACTTTGGGTCCGTTCGGGCGCACAGCCCGTCTTTCTGCATGTCCAAGAACATCTCTTCTCTTTCCGGCCCTGCCTGCGGCAGGCAGGCGCGATCGGTCGCAATTCCTCTATAGAGCATGTCGAAGAACATATCCTCACTGAGCGGCAAGGACGGCAAGGAACTGACCGACCCGCTCTGGGAACGCCTGCAGCAGGCCGCTGCTGCGGACGGTGCACCGAGCACCGAACAACTCGAAGGCATCGCCGATGACTTCCTCGTGGGCGAGGCCATCACCTACGGCACCAGCTCGTTCTACGACTTCCTGAAGGCTGAGAACAAGGGCAAGAAGGCGTACGTGTGCAACGGCAGCGCTTGCCTCGTTGCAGGCACGCAGGACAAGGTGCACCACGCGCTGGCGAAGCATTTCAAGGCGGAGGAGATCGGGCACATGTGCTGCTTGGGCCGCTGCCATGAGAACAGCGCGTTCAATGTTGGCGGGCTCAATTATTCGGGCAAGGCGATCGATGCACTTGATCGTATCCTCTCCCTTCCCCCTCGGGGAAGGGCCGGGGATGGGGTCAATACATACCCCGGCATGGACGCCCACCACGTGGGCACCAGCATGGCGCAGCCGATCCTCACTGCGCCGATGCCATCGCTGCCGGAGTTCTACGCCTTGTGGGAACAGGTACTGAAGGGCAGTTCCGATGATGTCCTCAACGAGATCAAAACCGCCACTATCCGTGGGCGCGGCGGCGCTGGCTTCCCGATGGGCTTCAAGCTGCAGGCGTGCAAGGACGCGCAGGACACGTCGGGCAATGGCACACCGCGCAAGTACATCGTATGCAACGCCGACGAAGGCGATCCCGGCGCGT